>CALVTS010000008.1 GCA_944363035.1 uncultured Clostridia bacterium | reverse complement strand
TATTAGCAAGGCGAATGACGCGGTTCAGGCGGAAATCGGCGGCGCTGAACCTGGTTCGTATTATTCCTGTCTGGCATTGCTTTCCCGCGCATAGTCATCGCGACCCCGATCCGCAACCGAACAGAGCATAGTAAGAGATCCCGCACAGGCGTTTGTCAAGCGCGTGCGGAAAAGGAGCGGCATATATTGACTTATCGAGGAATTAAATTTATAATTTAACAGATGATCTGCCTGTCCGCAACGCGATACGGCAGTCAAGGAGGCGACCATGAAAAAAAGGCTGTTTTTGCTGATGGTGCTGTTGTGTTGTCTGACGCTTGTCGCAGGCGTTTTTGCTGCGTGCAACGGCGACGGCACGGGCGGCTCCGATGATGATGACGCCGAGCCGAATTATCATACGGTCACGTTCGATACGCAGGGCGGGACAGAGATGGACAGCGTCACCGTCCAAGAAGGCGAAGTCATAGGAAAGATCGACGCCCCGACAAAACAGTGTGCCGAGTTCATGGGATTTTCAACAGATCCTGTCTCCATCACGATGTGGGATGCCGAAAATGACACGGTGCTGTGGGATATGACGCTTTACGCCGTATGGGAAGATGCCCACACTTGGGGAGAATGGGAAGAGACGCTCGCCCCCACTTGCACGACCGAGGGCACGGATACCCGCACCTGCTCGGTGTGCGGAGCCGAAGACACAAGGCAAACCGATATGCTCGCGCATGACATCGATGGCGTGGAGTGGTCGTTCGACGATCATGAGCATTGGAAGATTTGCAGATCATGCCTTGGCGAAGCCGAAAGAACGCCTCACGACTTCGACGAAACAGGGCTATGCGAGTGCGGCGCGATCGATTGCTCGGGATTTTCGTTTGACAGCATCGGCGACAACGAATGGGAGGTCTCGGATTACTACGGTGACAGAACTGACGTCATCATACCGTCCGTGCATTCAGGCGGCGCCGTGACGAGCATAGGCAATCAGGCCTTCTCTCATTGCGACGGCTTGACCTCTATCACCATTCCGGACGGCGTGACGAGCATAGGCAACTATGCCTTCTCTTATTGCGACGGCTTGACCTATATCACCATCCCCGACGGCGTGACGAGCATAGGTGAGGGTGCCTTCCAGGGTTGCGACGGCTTAACCACCGTCACCATCCCCGACAGCGTGACGAGCATAGGCAACTATGCCTTCTGGAATTGCACGGCGGATATCGTTTGGGGAGATGATCCACAAATTACGGAAATCGGGGACTATGCTTTCGCAGAATATGATGGCGCAAGTATAACCATCCCCGATAGCGTGACAAGCATAGGTGATTATGTCTTTTATAATTGCACGGGTTTGACCTCTATCACCATCCCCGACAGCGTGACGAGCATAGGGGATAGAGCCTTCTATGAATGCGACGGCTTAACCTCCGTCACCATTGGGGACAGCGTGACGAGTATAGGGGAGTGGGCTTTCTTGGGGTGTGACAACATAAGCTCGGCAGCGATGCCTACCATAGCGATCGATCACATTCCGCGAAACAGCTTGCAGACGGTAGTCCTGACAAGCGGAGAAAGCATAGGAAATTATACCTTCTCGGGTTGTACCGGTTTGACCTCGGTCACCATCCCCGATAGCGTGACGAGCATAGGGTATCTGGCCTTCTATAATTGCACGGGCTTGACCACCGTCACCATTCCGGACAGCGTGACGAGCATAGGTAACTATGCCTTTTCGGGTTGCGATGGCTTGACCTCTGTCACAATAGGTAATGGCGTGACAAGCATAGATTCTTCTTCCTTCGATGGTTGCACGGGCTTGACCTCCGTCACAATAGGTAATGGCGTGACGAGCATAGGGGAGAAAACTTTCGAGTGGTGCAATAAACTGGTTGAAGTTTACAACAAGAGCGACCTTGATATAGTAGCAGGCTCAATAGATCATGGTTATGTAGGATACTATGCCAAGCATATTTATACGGAGGAGGGCGGTTCGTGGCTTACGGATACGGAGGACGGCTACCGCTTTTTCTATGACGGTGAGCAAGGATATTTGATGGGATATTATGGCTCCGAGACGGAGCTTGCCTTCCCCTCATCTTTCACGGCATATGACGGGACTCTTGTTGAGAACTATGCGATTTATGATTATGCGTTCTGTAATTGCACCGAGTTGACCTCCATCACCATCCCGAACGATGTGACAAGCATAGGTGATTATGCCTTCTCGGGTTGTACAGGTTTGACCTCCATCGCCATCCCGGACAGCGTGACGAGCATAGGTGATTATGCCTTCTCGTGGTGCGACGGCTTGACCTCCGTCACCATCGGCAACAGCGTGACGAGCATAGGCGATTATGCCTTCTATTATTGCAGGGGTTTGACCTTCGTCACTATTCCGGACAGCGTGACGAGCATAGGGATTTGGGCCTTCACCGATTGTTACAGGCTTATCGAGGTTTACAACAAGAGTGACCTTGATATATTAGCAGGCTCAATAGATCACGGCTTAGGATACCATGTCAAGCATATTTATACGGAAGAGGGCGGTTCGTGGTTTACGGATACGGAGGACGGCTACCGCTTTTTCTATGACGGTAAGCAAGGATATTTGATGGGATATTATGCTTCCGAGACGGAGCTTGATTTGCCCTCATCTTTCACGGCATATGACGGGACTCTTGTTGACAACTATGCGATTTATGGCTATGCTTTCCATAATTGCACCAGTTTAAATTCCATAACCATTCCTGATAGCGTGACGAGCATAGGTTATAATGCCTTCTCGGATTACACTACTTTGATAGAGAAAGAGAACGGAGTAAGTTATGTTGACGGATGGGTGATAGAATGTGACACATATGAGACATCTGTCGAATTGCGGGAGGGAACGCGCGGTATCGCGGATTCTGCCTTCAATGGTTGCAAGGGTTTGATCTCCGTCACCATTTCGGACAGCGTGACGAGAATAGGGGATCATGCCTTTCAGGATTGCACGGGCTTGACCTCCATTGTAATTCCGGACAGCGTGACTAGCATAGGGGCTTATGCCTTCCGGAATTGCACGGCGGATATCGTTTGGGGAGATGATCCACAAATTACGGAAATCGGGGACTATGCTTTCGCAGAATATGATGGCGCAAGTATCACCATTCCTGATAGCGTGACGAGCATAGGCAACTTTGCCTTCTATGGTTGCGACGGCTTGACCTCCGTCACTATTCCGGACAGCGTGACGGGCATAGGGTATGGTGCTTTCTCGGGGTGTAACAACATAAGCTCGGCAACGATGCCTACCCTTGCGATCAGTTCTATTCCGCAGGACAGCTTGCAGGAAGTAGTCCTGACGAGTGGAGAGAGCATAGGTTCTTCTGCTTTCGAGGGCTGCACGAATCTGACCTCTATTACCATCCCGGACAGCGTGACGAGTATAGGGAGTGATGCTTTCTATGGTTGCACCTCTCTCACCTCAATCGCCATCCCCGACAGTGTGACGAGCATAGGTGATTATGCCTTCCGTAATTGCACGGGCTTGACCTCGATCACCATTCCCGATGGCGTGACGAGCATAGGTGATTATGCCTTCTATGGTTGCACGGCAGAAATCAACTGGGGTGCCGACCCGCAAATTACGGAAATCGGGGACTATGCTTTCGCAGGATATAATGGCGCGAGTATCACCATCCCGGACAGCGTGACGAGCATAGGTGAGTGGGCCTTCTCGGGTTGCGACGGCTTGAACTCCGTCGCCATCGGGAAGGGTGTGACGAGCATAGGCGTGAGTGCCTTCTATGACTGCGGTGTTTTGACGGCAGTCACCATCCCGGACAGCGTGACGAGCATAGGTGAGCGTGCCTTTGCTTATTGCGACTCTCTTACCACCGTCACCATCCCGAATAGTGTGACGAGCATAGGTGATGATGCCTTCTCGGGTTGCGACGGCTTGACCACCGTCACCATCCCTGACAGCGTGACGAGCATAGGGGATTCTGCCTTCTCTTATTGCGACGGCTTGACCTCCGTCGCCATCGGGAAGGGTGTGACGAGCATAGGCGTGAGTGCCTTCTATGACTGCGGTGTTTTGACGGCAGTCCACATCACAGACCTTGCCGCATGGTGCGGTATAGAGTTTAGTGATTATGATTCCAACCCGCTTTACTATGCGCATGATCTGTATCTGAATGGCGAGTTGGTGACCGATCTTGTCATCCCGGACAGCGTGACGAGCATAGGTGATTATGCCTTCTATGATTGCGACGGCTTGACCTCCGTCACAATAGGTAATGGCGTAACGAGCATAGGGGATTCTGCATTCTGGGGTTGCAATAAACTGGTTGAAGTTTACAACAAGAGCGACCTTGATATAGTAGCAGGTTCGTCTGCTCACGGCGATGTAGGATACTATGCTGAGCATATTTATACGGAAGAGGGCGGTTCGTGGCTTACGGATACGGAGGACGGCTACCGCGTTTTCTATGATGGTGGACAAGGATATTTGATGGGATATTATGGCTCCGAGACGGAGCTTGCCTTCCCCTCATCTTTTACAGCATATGACGGGACTCTTGTTGAGAACTATGCGATTTATGACTATGCTTTCGCTTATTGTAGTGAGTTGACCTCCGTCACCATAGGTAACAGCGTGACAAGCATAGGCTCTTCAGCCTTCTCGGGTTGCACGGGTTTGACCGCCGTCACCATTCCGGACAGCGTGACGAGCATAGGCAACTTTGCCTTTGCTTATTGCGACTCTCTTACCACCGTCACCATCTCCGACAGCGTGACGAGCATAGGAAACTATGCCTTCTCGGGTTGCACGGGCTTGACCTCCGTCACCATTCCAGATAGCGTGACAAGCATAGGAGATGGTGCCTTCGAGCATTGCGACGGCTTGACCTCCATCACCATCCCAGACAGCGTGATGAGCATAGGTAATTATACCTTTGCTTATTGCGATGGCTTGACCTACGTTAGGTTTGATGGGACAGTTGAGGAGTGGAATGCGATCGAGAAAGACGGCTATTATTGGAACTGGGGTAGTTCGCTCAAGTACGTGGAGTGTTCGGACGGGACGGTGAGCGTTTGAGGTGAAAAGGCGGGTTTTCCGCACATATTCGCGCAGAGGGCGGGCGAGGGCTTTGGGGTCCTCGCCCGTTCGTTTTTTGCATATCGGCAGGTTTCGGCTAAGAGAAGCGCCGAAAAGAGTTGCTCCGAGGCGGGGTGTATTATTTTTGTCCGAGACGGGGATGAAGGCGTGGAAAAAGCCGCTCGAGTGGAGCGGCTTTTGTGCGGAGGGGGAGGTGCGTCACGCCATGAAGGGCGCGAGGGAGGCGAGGAGCTCCTCGCAGTCGTCGGAGCCTATTTCCAGGACGATGGGCTCATCGAGGTCGAGGCTGAAGATGCCCAGTATGGATTTGGCGTCCACGACGTATTTGCCGCTTTTCAGGGTGAGGTCGAAGTCGCAACGCGCGGTGATGTTGACAAACTTTTTGACTGCTTCGGCGGTGTCGAGCTTGATCTGTACGGATTTCATGGGGGTGCACTCCTTTCAAAAATTCTTTTCAACGTGATTATATCGCATTCAACGCATATATGTAAAGGAATTTGACGTCGATGTCCTTTTTGAGCGTATTTCGGCGGCGGCGAGCCCCTCACGCGCATATCGGCGTTTGCCTCCGCGAGGAGGGCGGGGCTTCAAGGCGGAAGAGAGGGGAAAGATACCCACCGTTGATTATTCTCCTCCGCCGTGGTATAATGAAAAAAAACCTCGGAGCTATTATGGAATATACCGGTGAAGGAATAGAGGCGCTCGTCGCCGCATTGGACGATCTCGAAAGCGCAGGGCTCATTATGGCGGAGAAAAAGATAAAGTCCGTCCTCAAATGCCTGGCGTATTACGGCGAGTTCCGCACCGTGCTCGCCTATTGCAACGAAGGCTTCGATTACGCCGCCGAAAAGCGCAAAGCCCTCGGCAAAGCGGGGGAGTATCGTGTGCTCAGGCTCCCGACCGCTCCCAAGACCCTCGTTCCCCTCGTCGCGGGGCTTTTGGTGGAGTTCGACGACGGCAGAGAGGATTTCATCACCTTCTGCGCCGACCACTATCCCGCCCTCTCCCGCGGGGAGAGCATGGCGGCGTGCTGTGCGGATATGCTTGAAAAGTTCAAGCTCGCGATAGTCAGCCTCGTCGTGGAGGGCGTCAAGGAGGAAGCGCCTCTTGTGGAACGCATGGTGGAGTTCGCTCCCGACGGCTTGCAGAAGCAGACGGAATCCCTGCTCATCGCCCTGGTGCACGCCGTGGACGAGTCCTCCCTCCCCGATGACGAAAGAAAGGATATCCTCCTGATGTTGGAGGGCTACTCAGCCGCGCTCGACTCCCGCGACGTGCTCATGATAAAAGCCATGTGGCTGGGGGTGAAACGCGCCCTTGCCGCGCACAAACTGTGCCCCAAAGACGTGGACGCGATGGAGGAGCTCCTCAGGCTGTACCTCGTGACCAAATGATGTCCGCCCGTCCTGTGATCGGCAGAGCGGCTGAAAATGATGTTTATATGCAGAATTTGACATTTGAAGCCCTGTTTGATGCGGAGTTCCGTATGTATGGGGGCAACCCGATACTTCGCCGTCACGGCTTTTCCACCGTGGTGGCAGACCCTTTCGTGCTCACTCCCGACCGCACTCCCGACGGCAGGTGGAAGCTCTTTGCGCACACTCTCGAAGGGGTCTTTATTTATGACTCCGCCGACGGATACGGCTTTGGCAAAGGCAGGAAGATAGTCTCCCGTGCCATGCGTCCGAGCGTCCTCGAAACGGAGGAGGGCTACATCCTCTTTTACGAGCGGGTACTTCCCCTTCTCGCGCGCGGGCTCACTCTGGTCGGCGGGGATTGGAAGTCCGAGATATGGGCGGTGAAAAGCCGCGATCTCGTCCATTTTTCAGAGCCTTTCCCCGTCCTCGGCTACGACCGCCCCTACGAACAGGCGGGCAGGAGGGGGCACTCCCTTTCCAATCCTTTCGTGATACGCGACAATGGCGGCTATTCCCTATATTATTCGGCGGGGCTCACATTCGTCCCCGACTGCGGGTTCAGCGAGCCTACGTTCGTCTGCCTCGCGAGAAGCGCGCGGCCCGACGCGGATTATAAAAAAGCGGACGCGCCCATCCTCCGTCCCGACCCCGAACAGCCCCTTTTCAATCTTTGCTCCGGGTGCCTCAAAGTGTACCGCCTTGCGGACGGTTATGCGGGCATACAGAACGGCATCTACCGCGTGGGGAAGCGTTCGGAGTCCGCGATAAACCTTTTGCGCTCCGAGGACGGCGTGCATTTCGAGTTCGCCCGCACCCTTGTCGCGCCCTCCCGCGACGGAGGCTGGATGTCGCAGTTCGTCTACGCCTCTCACCTGGTGCAGGCTCCCGACGGGTCCCTCCGTCTCTATTTCAACGCCCGCGACCGCGCGGACATTTTGGGAGTGGAGCACATCGGCGTCGCCATCGCCGAGTAGATGGGGAGCGCCCAAGGGGCTCCACCCCTTGACCCCGGTGGGGATGTGATGCCCACACCCCCGAATTTTATAAACAATGCGCCGTGCATTTGCGGTTTTGTCCGCGCCATTCGGTTTATTTCATGATTCTCCGTGAACGTGACGGAAAGTGTCGTGACTTTTTTACGGCGCGGAAGTATGCTTTTTGCAGGAGGTGACCGCAATGACATTCGGTGAAAAACTCAAAAGTCTGCGTCAACAAAACGGCATCACTCAGGAGGAGCTTGCCGACAAACTTTACGTCACGCGCACGGCGGTGTCCAAATGGGAGAACGACAGGGGACTGCCCGCGTTGGACACGATGAAGCAGATATCCCTGCTCTTCGGGGTGACGTTGGATGAGCTGGTCTCCGACGACGACGTGCGGAGCGCGCGGCTCGCGGAGGACAAAAAGGCAAAGGCGTTCAGGATACCCGCTCTGTGCGCATTTGCGCTCACCGTCGCATTCGCTTTCATGACGGCGTATCTCAGCAAGTGGTGTTCCTTGGGATGCATAGCGGCGGCGGGAGCTTTCATCGCGTGCGCCTTGCTCTCGAAGCCCGCCTACAAACGCCGCGCCGACCGCGAAAACGCGACGGCATACATCATATCGCGCGTCGCGATAGCCGCAGTATTCCTGCTCGCCGCAGTCACTCTGCTCATCGAATTGTTCGCCTGAGCCGCGCCGATGCGTGAGACAGGGGAGGGTTTCTTCCCCACCGTATCGGCAAGGCAAATGCCGAGCTTCGGGCGGAGATCGGCGTCCTCGGACTCGATTTATCATCTCGATCCGAAATGAAATAAACCGAAGGCTACGGATGAGACCGTAGCCTTCGGCGCATTATGATGTAAAATCGCGGGCAGAGCGGCATGACGCCTCTCGCGGGGTCAAGGAGACTCCCTTGGTATCCCCGTCGGTGTGCGGGCGGCGCCTCTGTCGGAGCAACCCGCCTCAAAGTCACATCCTGGTGGATTTGTCCTCGCCGATGCCGAGCATACCGTCAACGACATACTTTTTGCCGTTGGTGTCCTTCACGTAGCCGTAGATCTTGCCGAACGGGAGGGCGTAATAGACGTCCACCACCAGGAAGTGCATGGGCATATAGAACACGTTTTCGATCTCGAAGCGGATGTCCACGCACCCGTGCTCGTCGCGGACGCGCCAGGTCTTCGCCTTGCGGCTCTCGCGCTCGAAGGTGACGGGAGGCAGGGGGAAGCTCTCGCCTTCCACCCAGATGAGGTTTTCGTTGTAGGCGTCCTGATCGACGGACTGGTTGCGGGTGAGGTTGAAAGCGAAATATTTCTTCTCGCCGTCTATCTCGCATCTGCCCATGGTGGTGAGCCAGTCATAGTGCGCAAGATAGGGGTAGTATCCCTTGTGGTCGTCGATTATGCTGACGGAGTTTTGGTTGGTGACAAACTTCTCGCCGTTGACGACGATGTATCCCGTCGCCTTGAAGAAATCCTTTTCGGAGTAGAGCGGCTTGTTGGGCCCGAAGGGTATGGAGACGTTGGAAGGAGGAGAAAGCCTTTCCACGGACATATCGATCTCAAAGCGACCGCTTTTGCCCTCCGTCCAGCCTTTTGCGGAGGCTTTGCCGTTCATGAGGTCGTTCTTGATGACGTACTCGCTCTTTTTGACTTTGAGTTCGCAGTAGTCGCTCACAAGCTGAGACGCGACCTTCGCCTTCTTGACGGGGACTATGTTGCGCCACTTGTAGATCTTGCCGTTGCGCTTGTCGAACCAGATGAAAATGGAGAACCCGAAGGGACCCGTGTTGTATATCGCCGAGACGAGCGCGCCTTCGTCAAGATGCACCTCAAAGGCTTCCCACTCGGTGAGGCGTCCCTTTTTCATGCAGTCGGGCATGAGCTTGCCGCAGGGTTTTTCGCAATCTATCAGGTTAAGTTTTCTGAAAGGCTTGTCAAATGTGCCGAAATGTGCCTGTCCGTTTTCCACGATGCACTCGGGAGTGGGGATGGGACGGCGCTTTTCTGAGATGTAATCGGGATATTTGCTCATAGTCATCTCCTCCTAACACCCCTTAAAGTAGCACAAAGCGACATATTTTGCAATGGATAGGTGTTCAAAAAACGCAAAAACGGACACTCCGTGTGCAACTGTTCAACAACTGCCGCTTTTCTCGCCCCGCGCCCTCCCGCCCCTCCATACAAAAATCTCCGATGTTTCACGTGCGGCGTTCTTTTAAGTGCGAGGATGAGGGAGCGAACTTGGCGTACGTGACCGAGATCCGAGACACGCAAAAAGGGCGCAAGGTGCGCCCCTCATTGCGTTTGGTGGTGGAAACAACTGGACTCGAACCAGTGACCCCTTGCTTGTAAGGCAAGTGCTCTAACCAACTGAGCTATGCTTCCGTTGCGATCCCGTGGGGGATCGGGGCTCGTGCGGGGGTGGGATATCTTCCCGCAGAGAGGGCTCTCGGCATCCCCGACGCCGAGGTGCAGGCGGGGGAGGGGAGAGAAGCAAAACAACCGCCGTATAGCGGTTGTTTGATTGGTGACCCCACCGAGACTCGAACTCGGGTTACCGCCGTGAAAGGGCGATGTCTTAACCGCTTGACCATGGGGCCGATTTTGGTAGCGGCGGTCGGATTCGAACCAACGACCTGCCGGGTATGAACCGGCCGCTATAACCAACTAAGCTACGCCGCCTTATCGTACGGCGGCTTCGCTGTTGCGCGAAGCCGTCGCAAGTGGTTGCGGGGGAAGGATTCGAACCAACGACCTCCGGGTTATGAGCCCGACGAGCTACCGACTGCTCTACCCCGCGACGAATAATGCTCATAGATGATACGACAACGCGGCGATATTGTCAAGCGTTTTTATGATTTTGCTCGGACGGGGCGAAAGATGTCGGGAGCACAAGGGATGCGGAGCATGATCCCGTCCGCGGAACGTGGCGGGGCAGGAGCGCGGTTTTTGCGGCATTTTGGTCCGACATGGTTCAGGAAAGGTCGGTGAGGAAGCGTATCTTGAGGGGAGGGAACTCTTGTTGCGATCTTTCGTTTGTCGTCGTCCGTCACCGAGGGGGAGATGCAAAGTTCAGCAAGCCTGCTCACGCGCATCATACAGCATCGGGGATAGCTCTCTGACTCCTCGTCCGTAAAGGTGACGGACGCACGCTGATCTGCCTTTTTTGTCAAAAAACAGCGTTTTTCGCAACTTTTCGGTGTTGTAAACACGCGAATACGCCATAAAGCGTCTTTTCTCCTCATTTAGGCATAAAAAGACCTCGGACGGCGGGCGTCCGAGGTCGGGCATGGCGGACCATGTCAGGCAGGGTCGTAAGAGGTCGCCGACCAGTCGAATCCGGGTCCCTGTTGATAATAGGTCTTTCCGACAAATTGCGCTCCTTCTTTCGCCGAGACGCTCACAGAAAAGGGGAGGGTCGCGAGGGGAGCGTCAATGCTGTCTACGAGGTTCGTGAGCACATAATCGCGCGCGTTGACGTGTTTCGCCGCCGTATCGGGGAAGTCTTCGTTCATGCCGTTGAGTTGCACAAAGGCGATATTGGCGCGGATGGCGGAGGTGATCTTCTTCCCGTTCGGTCCGAACTCATACATATTGTAGACCATTGAGCCGTACATATCTATGAAAGTCCCCTTCCCGCGCAGATAAGCGAATGCGTCCGCGTTGAAGGAGGGGAGATAGCATTCCAATTTCTCACTCGTGATGTCCATCCTGCCCGACAGATCCACCATGGGGATGTAAGGATCGGCGAGGGAGATCCTTTTCGGGACGCAGGCGGGGTTGATGTCCAGACCCGCGTCGTACATTTTGGAAAGGGTATATGCCGCCGCGGTGACCATCTGTCCGCCGAAGGAGTGCCCGATGAAATAAAGGTCGTCGTTTTTCGCGTCCTTCATGACCACGGCGACTTCGCGCGCGAACTCACCCGCAAAAGACTTGCCGTCCAGCGCGGCGACTGCGGCTTCGTAGTTGGAGCCCTCATCGGGAGCGTCGCTCACACCCTCTTCGTACACCGTCCAGATCTCGTTTTGCAAACTGCCGAGATCCGCCGCATAGAGGTGCCAATCGAAATAGCCGACGTTGTAGCCCGCTTTTTTCAGTTCTTCGGCGTAGTCTCTGTCGCCGCTCAGCCCCTCCGTGGCGTCTATGGTGCTCTGTTGGGTGACGAGTTCCTCGGGAGCGAGGTCGACTTTCCAGCCGTGAGAGTAGATGACGGTGGGTTTTGAGGGATCGTAATAGGAAAGAGGCATATCCTCTTGCGACAGCATCCTCCCGCCGTTTACGTCATACCAGTACAGCCCGTAGTCGCGGTCCGGGTCGAGAGTGAAATTCACGGGCGTGCGCTCCTCGCCGTCGTTGCACGCGGTGAACATCGTCGCCGAAAGCGCGGTCAGAAGCAGGATTACTATGATAAGAGGTAAAAAGCGTTTTTTCATATCCCCCTCCGAAAACCTGAACCGTAAAAATATTATATCATTTTGCGCGCACGGGGTCAACGGTTGCATTTTGCGGCGGCGGATGTATAATTATGGAGGTATTTCCGTCCGCAAGGGAGGAGAGAGCGGTGAAAGATATCGAAAGGGCAAAAGAGCTCCTTGCCGAGGGCAATTTTTTCGTCGCCGTGCGCGGCGAGCGAGTCATCGTCGAAAACGAGAGAGGGATAGCCTCTCTTCTGCGTTTCGCTTCCGAAAAGCCATCCGAGCTTGCGGGCGCGTCCGTTGCGGACAAAATAGCGGGCAGGGCGGCGGCTTTCCTCATGACTCTCTGCGGGGTGAAAGAGGTGTATGCCGAAGTGCTCTCAAAGGGAGCCGCGCGCATTTTCGAGGAGCAGGACACCCCCTTTTCCTTCGGCGTTCTCGCAGACGACATCCGCGACCGCACGGGCAGGGATATCTGCCCAATGGAGCGCGCCGTAAAAGACATCTTCTCTCCCGAACAGGCGCTCCCCGCGCTGTTGAAACGCCGCGCCGAACTCACCGCAGGCAATACTCCGCCGTATCGGCAAGGCGAATGACGCGGTTCAGGCGGGAATCGGCGACGTCTGACCCGATCCGTATTATTCCGACCCGACATAAAACGGCTATTTTATGCCGCAAAAGGCAAGACCTCCTCGTTTCGAGGAGGTCTTTTACCGCCGAGGGATGGAGATAGCCCAAAAATCCCACTCGACGGAAAGCCCGAGTTCGAGTAACTCTCGACTTGGCGTACCATGAGGGATTCGTGAGACGGCGAGGAAAGGAGAGATGCGGCGTCGATTTAGCGAAAGAGGCGCAACATATCTGCGAGCGGAGGCGAGCAGGCGCCGATGAGCGTCAGCCGTGCCGGACAGAACCGATCCGGACCTGCCTCGGAGCAATTCTTTTCGGCGCTTTCGCGCAGCCGGAACTTGCCAATATGTAAACTATTGGCTGCGTTCCGCTTGCACAAAATCATCCGAAAATCTCTTACTCCGAGGTGCGAGCAGTTCTTCGCCGTCAATTTTTACAAGTTAAAAAAGCGTGACCTGCGGCGGCGAACCCGATCCGCATCGCTTCTTTCCGGTCTGGTAAGGATCCCTCGGGGAAAGAAAAAGAGCCCGAGATGGACTCGGGCTCTTTGGCGTACCATGAGGGATTCGAACCCCCGACCTTCTGGTCCGTAGCCAGACGCTCTATCCAGCTGGGCTAATGGTACACGCTCCGTGGAGCATTAACGATTATATTGCGGCGGGCGGACAATGTCAACTGTTTTCAAGGTGTTGCGTCCTCGCCTTTCGGAGGTATGGGGAGAACCCTCGGCAAAACAAAAAGGAGCGCGAGGCTCCTTTTCGTATCCGATGTGTTGATGTCGGATGATGTGGTTTACGCTTCGGAGATCGCGCCGACGGGGCAACCGTCTTCGCACGCGCCGCAGTCGATGCACTCATCCGCATTGACGACATACTTGCCGTCGCCCTCGGAGATCGCCGACACAGGGCAGGTGTCCGCGCACGCTCCGCAAGAAATGCAATCATCGCTGATAACTCTTGCCATGGTTTTCGCTCCTTTCAACGTATTTGTCTTCCGACCGTGAACATGATAGCATACGCCCGACGGAAGTTCAACCGATTGACAAAAAATGACGGGGTGTCGATTAAAAATTCGCATATGCGAACTCGCGGCGGCGGGGAAGTCGCGGCAAAAGGGAGAAAAATCGCGCAAAACCGACAAAAAAAAGGAGCGGGGAAACGCTCCTTTTGAGTGGACTTGCCTGCAGACCCGTCACGCTTTGGGCGCGTCGGGGTCTGCGGAATCGTCGGGTTCGGTCTGCCGCGCAGTGGCGGTGATATCCTCCAAGGCGTAGGTCTTGACGTCGTATGAGCCGTCCTTCATCAGGACGCGCACGCGGGAGGTCTGTTTGATGAGGTCGTTGGATTCCACCACTCCCTCGCCGTCTGCGGTGTGCACTTTGCTTCCCACCTTGGGCATCTTTTTGAAGACCTCGCTGTAATAGTCGTTTTCGTATTTGAGGCAACAGAGCAACCTGCCGCATACGCCGCTTATCTTCTGGGGATTGAGGGAAAGTCCCTGCACTTTCGCCATCTTTATGGACACCTTTTCGAAGTCGGGCAGATGGGTGGTGCAACAGCAAGGTCTGCCGCAGGCGGCGAGAGCGCCGCGCATTTTCGCGTCGTCGCGCTCGTATATCTGGCGGAGCTCTATGCGCACTTTGAATATTGACGCGAGCGCGCGCACCAGTTCGCGGAAATCCACCCTGCTTTCGGCGGTGAAATAGAAGATGAGTTTGGAGCGGTCAAAGGTGTATTCCGCATCCACGGGCTTCATGTTGAGCCCGAGTTTTGCGGCTTTTTCGCGGATGGTCTCGAGAGCGGGAGCTCTGTCGGCGAGATTTTTTTCCAGCCTCTTCACGTCCTCCTCGGTGGCTTTGCGCACCACGGGTTTCAGGGGGGAGACGATCTCCTTTTCCTCCACGTCGCGGTTGGGGACGGAGACGGTGCCGAATTCCTGCCCGCGGGCGGTCTCCACTATGACGCCGTCACCCTCGTCGAACTCTATGCCGACGGGGTCGAAGTAGTACACCTTGTTGGAATTGCGAAATTTTATGCCGACTATCATTGCCATTTGTGTTTGACCTCCAGGATTTCGAAGAGCAGGCTGTCCTCCACAGCCGCCGCATTGACGGAGTAGGAGAGTTTTTCCTGCGCGCGGGCTACGGCTTCGAGGGAGAGCGCGAGCGCACGGAGGGAGAAGCCTTTTGCTATGTTTTCTAGGCGGGACACCGTCTCCGCCCCGAAGAAGAGGGGAGCCCCCTCCTTTGCGGATATGACGTCGCGAAGAGCGACGGAGAGCACTTTGAGGAATTCCCCTTCGTCTGTTTTCAGAGAGGGCACGCCCTCGGCGTCCAGCACGTCGCGGCTGCGTCTGAGTTTTTCCAGGAGGGTGAGGGCGTCGGAGTAGCGTTCGCCGTACTCGGGGGAGAATGCTATGACGCGCGCCTTGCCCAGCTGTCCTTCACAGCACGCCGCGGCGATCGCCGCGTCCTCATCTCTGCATCCGAGCTCTTTCAGGGCGTTGTACACCGTCTCGCGGTCGAAGACGTCGATGTACACTTTCCTGCATCTGGACTTCACGGTGTCCAGCACCCCCGCCTCGCTCCCCGCGCCGAGGAAAATCACCACGTCCGAAGGGGGCTCCTCCAAAGTTTTGAGGAGCTTGTTCTGCGCGTCGGGAGTCATGAGGTCCGCGCGGCACACGAAGTAAGCCTTGACCTTTCCGAGCGGTCTTATGCTCACGGAGGAGATCATGTCCTTGACCTCCTGCACCTTGATCTTTTCCCCCTGCGGGTTGATGAGGAAGAGGTCGGGATTGTTGCCGTCGATGACCGTCCTGCACTCTCTGCACTCCATGCACGCTCTGCCAGAAGCGCAGTACATCTTCGCGGCGACGAGGGTGAAGAACTCCTTGACTATCTCGTCGTCGGGGGAGACCACCATATAAGCGTGCCCCAGCCCGAGAGCCATATCCTTGCTCACGAGATCGAAGGCGCGGCTCGCGCGCAGAGTGTTTTCAAAGAGGGGCGCGCTCAACGTATCGCTCCTTTTTCGCGCAGGGCTTCGATGATCTTGCGCTGGGTCTCGAATTTGTCCTTTTCGGGTTTTATCAGCACGAATCTGCCGTTTGAAGTGCGGGCTTGTGCGATATAGCCGTCATACACTCTGTTGTGGAAATCCTCCGCTTCCCTTTCCAGCCTGTCTTCGCGGCGCACGCTTCTGAATGACGCCGAGGGGCGCAGGTCGATGAAGACGGTGACGTCGGGCACGGCGTTTTCGAGAGCGTAGGAGTTGATGCGACGTATCATGTCCGCGCCAAGTCCTCTGGCGTATCCCTGATAGGCTACGGAGCTGTCCACATATCTGTCGCAGATGACGGTCTTGCCTGCCGAGAGGGCGGGGAGTATGACTTCGGAGACGAGCTGAGCTCTCGCCGCGGCGTAGAGCAGAGCCTCCGTTTCGGCGGTCATCTCGGTGAGTGCGGGATCCAGGATGACGGTGCGTATCCTTTCGGATATGCGCGTGCTCCCGGGTTCGCGGACGAACACCGCTTCCTGCCCGGTGCGGCAAAGATAATCTTTGAGCATATTGAGCTGAGTGGACTTGCCTACGCCTTCGCAACCCTCGAATGTGACAAACATATTCCCTCGCAAGTTTCGGGAGACCCCGTACTTCAAAACAGTATATCATATCTTGCGGGCATACTCAATGATTTGAGATTTATTTGTCGGGAAGATGTGCCCGAGAGAGGGAAATGAAAGGGGGAGGATAGCTTTGCCATCCTCCCCGCAGACGAGTCGTATCTTTCTCCCGCAAGGTCATATCACGGAATATCCGCCCTCGGGCGCGCCCTCTCCGAAGGGGGCTTTCGCGGCGGCGGAGACTATCTCGGCAAATTTGTCGTAGAGTGTGAAATGTTCCTGTGTGGAAGTGGCGGACCATGCGGCGAGGATATCCTCGTAGGAGTCCGTCTCGGGGTGGACGCGCGTGACGTCGCCCTCGCTTTCGGAGGCGTTGTAGAGCCCCCAGTTGTTCTCATAGCCGCCCACCGCTTTGTATGTCCACGTCGTCCAATGCCAGCCCTCGCCGTTGTAAAATTCCAGCACTCCGGCGTTGGCTTCGAGGTCTGTTTGCAGACTGTCTCCCGAAGAGCGGCGGGAGTCTCCCCACGCGTTGAATTCCCCGATGAGCACGGGCACGCCGTGCGGGGGAATATCCGCCATTATCTTTTTGTCGGAGTAGAAGGAGGAATTGGGGACGTCGTTGTCATCCCAGTTGTAGTGGTGGTATTCGTAGACCACGTTCTCCCAGCCGTAATCAGAGGGCAGGGGGAGGTTGTAGGGCTCCCACACGGACTCTATGAATATCATATGGTCGGGGTCTTTGCTCCGTACGGCGCGATAGAGCACGTCGTAGAGATCCCATTGTTCCGTACCGGAAGCTCTGCTCGGTTCGTTGAGGAGGTCGTATCCCGCGACGTTGCTCTTGCCCGCGAAATGTTCCGCGGTGAGGCTCCAAAGTTCCGCCGTCTTTTCGCGGTACGCCTCGCCGAGTTCCCCGTCAGCGTAAAGGTCGGTGAGGGCGGTGTCCCCGCTGTGGTCGTTGCCGTTTTGAGAGCCCACCGCTCCGTGCAGGTCGATGATGAGATACAACCCGTATTTCACGCACATCTCGAGGGCGAAGTCCAGCCTCTCGAAGGGGTCCTCCCGCAGGGTGAACTCATCGGGACGGAGGAGTTCGCCCTCGTCGGACAGATAGTAGTACGCGTTCATATAGGTGAAGGGCACCCTCACCGTGTTGAGTCCCAGGGCTTTGACTGCGGCGAAATCCTCCTCGGTGATCCAGTTTTCCTCATAGGCGGCGATGAGCGCCTCCGCTTTCTCCATGCCGAAACGGGAATACAGGGTCATGTTGACCGAGAGGGTGTCTTGCTGTTCGGTGGGACACATCCAGCTCTCCTGCACCAGCCATCCGCCGAAATTGGTGCCGCGCAGGACAACGATGTTCCCCGCCGAGTCCAGGATGTTTTTTCCGTCGGCGCGGAGCGCGGGGAGAGGGGAAGGGGAGGGCGGATCGTCGTTGCACGCGGCGAGCGCGAACGCAGTCGAGAGCAAGAGCGCGAGAAGCAATATCAGAGCGATCGGCTTTTTCATGTCGGACCTCCCTCGGGACGGATGGAAAGCGTCCCCGTCATCATTTTACCGCCCCGGAGCGGCGGAGTCAATATGCGTCTTCCCTCGCGCACATTGTGCGCGCATACGTTTGACTAAAAGATGTTTTGGTATTAAACTAGAAACTGTTTTCAAGGAGAATATATGGATCTCAGACAAGTGGAAAAAAAGTGGCAGAAGATCTGGGCGGACACGGGACTTTACAAGTTCGACCGCAACAGAGTGGACAAAAAGTGCTATGTGCTCGAAATGTTTTCCTATCCTTCGGGCGCGAAGTTGCACGCGGGGCATTGGTACAATTACGGTCCCGCAGATTCCTACGCGCGCTTCAAGAGGATGCAGGACTACGAGGTGTTCCAGCCCATGGGCTTCGACGCCTTCGGGCTCCCCGCCGAAAACTATGCGATAAAGACGGGCATACACCCCCAGGACAGCACCATGAAGAACATCGCCACCATGGAGGAGCAACTGAAAAAGATAGGCGCGATGTACGATTGGGACTATGAGGTCTACACCTGCGTGCCCGAGTACTACAAGTGGACGCAATGGCTGTTTTTGCAACTTTATAAGCACGGGCTCGCCTACCGCAAAGCCGCGCCCGTCAACTGGTGTCCCTCCTGCAACACCGTGCTCGCCAACGAGCAGGTCGTGCAGGGAGAGTGCGAAAGGTGCGGCGCGACCGTCGTGAGGAAGAACCTCACGCAATGGTTTTTCAAGATCACGGACTACGCCGAGGAGCTCCTCGCGGATCTGGACAAGCTGGATTGGCCCGAAAAGACCAAGCTCATGCAGAAGAACTGGATAGGCAAGTCCTACGGCGGAGAGATAGAGTTCGCAGTCAAGGGCAGGGAGGAGAAGTTCAGGGTGTTCACCACCCGCGCGGACACCGCGTTCGGGGTGACCTATGTCGTGCTCGCTCCCGAAAATCCCCTCGTGGACGTCATCACCGCTCCCGAATGCAGGGCGGCGGTGGAGGAATACAGGCACAACGCCTCCAAGGTCACCGAGATAGACCGCCTCGCCAGCAACCGCGAAAAAACGGGGGTCATGACGGGCGCGTATGCGATAAATCCCGTCAACGGCAGGGAAGTGCCCATTCTGGTCGCGGACTACGTGCTCGCAAGCTACGGCACGGGCGCGGTCATGGGCGTCGCCGCTCACGACGAGCGCGACTACGTTTTCGCGAAAAAGCTCGGGCTCCCCATCGAGCGCGTGATAAAGAGCGCGGACGGCTCCCCCGACGATCTGCCCTATACGGACTACGGCGTGATGGTCAATTCGGGAGAGTTCGACGGCATGAGTTCTGAGGAGGGCAAGATCGCCGTCATCAAAAAGCTGGAAGCGGAAGGCAAGGGCGCGTTGAAGACCAACTACCGTCTGCGCGACTGGCTGGTCAGCCGCCAGCGTTACTGGGGAGCGCCCATCCCCATGATACATTGCGAGCATTGCGGAGTCGTCCCCGTCCCGGAGGAGGACCTTCCCGTCAAGCTCCCGTACAACGTGGATTTCACCCCCGACGGAGTGAGCCCCCTCGCCAAATGCGAGGAGTTCATGAACGTCAAATGCCCCGTGTGCGGCAGACCCGCAAGGCGGGATCCCGACACGCTGGATACCTTTGTGTGTTCGAGCTGGTACTATCTGCGCTATCCCGACAACCGCAACGACAAACAGGCGTTCGACCGCGAATGGATAGACAAGATGTTGCCCGTGGACAAATATATCGGCGGCGCGGAGCACGCGTGTATGCACCTGCTTTACGCGCGCTTCTTCACCAAAGCTCTCCGCGACATGGGATATCTGGATTTCGACGAGCCCTTCCTCTCTTTGGTGCATCAGGGCACCATCCTCGGGTCGGACGGCAACAAGATGTCCAAATCCCGCGGCAACGTCATCTCCCCGGACGACAGCATCGCGCAGTACGGCGCGGACGTATTCAGGGTGTATCTGATGTTCGGATTCAGCTATATCGAGGGCGGTCCCTGGAACGATAACGGGTTGGACAGCATAGGCAGATTCTTCGACAGGGTGGAACGCCTTGTCAAGAAGTGCTATGAGATGGATTTCGAAAAGAGACCGCACGAAAAAGCGGAAAAAGAACTTGATTATGTCAGAAACGCCACGATAAAGTCCGTTTCTGCCGACATCGAGTCTTTCTCTTTCAACACCGCGATCGCCAGGATCATGGAATTGGTCAACGCCATATACGCCTATGACGGCGCGGTGGCGAAAAAGAGCGAGCTCTTCCGCGACTGCGTCAAGGACCTCGTGCTCCTGCTCGCGCCCTTTGCTCCTCACTTTGCCGAGGAACTTTGGGAGATGCTGGGGCAGAAGTATTCCGTCTTCGATCAGCGCTACCCCGTGGCGGACGAAAAGGCGCTCGTCAGGGAGGAGGCGGAGCTTGCGGTGCAGGTCAATTCCAAGCTCCGCGCACGTATCACCGTCCCCGTCGGAGCGGCAAAGGAGGAGATAGAGCGCGCCGCGCTGGAAGCGGTCTCCGCTCAGCTCGCGGGCGCCGCGCCCAAAAAGGTGATCATTGTGCCGGGCAGACTCGTCAACATCATCGCGTGACTTCGGAGGAAAGGATATGTTGGACATCAACAGGATAAAACAGGACAAACAGGGCGTCGAGGAAGCTCTCGCCAAAAAGGGATGCGTGGTGGATCTCGCGCCCGTCATCGCGTGGGACAACGAAAGAAAGGCGGCGATAAGCAGTGTGGAAGGGCTCAAAGCCCGCCGCAACAAAGTTTCCGCCGAGATCCCCAAGCTCAAAAAAGAGGGCAAGCCCGTGGAGCACATCTTCAAGGAGATGCGCGAGATAGGGGATGAGATAGCCGACCGCGACGCGGACATCAACGCGTTGGTGGAGAGGATAGCGGACTTTTTGTCCCGCCTCCCCAACCTCCCCGATCCCGACCTTCTCCCCGGCGAGAAGGAGAACAACGAGGTGATAAGGGTGGTGGGCGAAAAGCCGGAGTTTTCCTTCCCTCTGAAAAACCATGTGGACCTTTGCACCTCCCTCGGGCTCATAGACTACGAGAGAGGGGTCAAACTGAGCGGCAACGGGTTCTGGATCTACCGAGGAGACGGCGCGCGTCTCGAATGGGCGCTCCTCAACTATTTTGTGGAAGAGCACCTGAAGGACGGCTATGAATTCATCCTGCCCCCTCATCAGCTTGGTTATGCCTGCGGATACGGCGCGGGGCAGTTCCCCAAGTTCAGCGACGAGGTGTATTGGCTAGACGTGGACGAGGACAGGCATCGCAACCGGTTCATGCTCCCCACCGCAGAGACCGCGCTCGTCAATATGTACGCGGGCGAGATAATAGAGGAGAGCAAGCTCCCCATGAAATTCTTCGCTTATACCCCCTGCTACCGCAAGGAGGCGGGGAGCGCCAGGGCGGAGGAGCGCGGCATGATCCGCGGACATCAGTTCAACAAGGTGGAGATGGTGCAGTACGCCCATCCCGACCACAGCATGGAAGCGTTCAACGAGCTCGTGGACAAGGCGGCGAGGCTGGTGGAGGGGCTGGGATTGCACTTCCGCGTCTCCAAACTCGCGGCGGGAGACTGTTCCGCCTCCATGGCGAGGACTTATGACGTCGAGCTCTGGATACCCAGCATGGGCATCTATAAGGAGTGCAGTTCGGTGTCCAACGCCAACGACTATCAGGCGCGCCGCAACAACACCCGCTATCGCGACTCCAAGACGGGCAAACCCGCCTATGTGCACACTTTGAACGGGAGCGGGCTCGCGACCAGCAGGCTCATCCCCGCCATCGTGGAGCAGTTCCAGAACGAGGACGGCACCGTCACCGTGCCCGAAGTCCTGCGCAAATGGATGGGCGGGCAGGAATATCTCGGCAAGTAAACACACCCGCTCGCGCGGGAAAGGGAGGCAACATGAGAGAAGAACTGAAAAAGTACGCCGACGAGGCGTATGAGATCGTCGAGACTGCGGCGAACGAGATCGGGTCCCGTCTGCCGGGGTCCGAGGGGGAGAGGAAGTTTGCCCACCATATGGCGGGCAAGCTGAGAGACATCGGCATAGAGCCCGTGGAGGAGAAATTCCTTGTCTCTCCGCGCGCCAGCATAGGCGGCATACCTTATGCGGGCTGGGCGGGGATAGTCGCCGCCGTGCTCATGCTTTTCCCGTCGAGCATAGGCATCGGCTTTCACGGACTGGCGTTTTTCATCTGCCTGGGCACCCTCGTCTGGCTGGTGTGCAGCGTCTTTTTGTACAAGACGTGGTTCGATTTCGCCTTCAAGCAGGAGCCTTCGCAAAACGTGTACGGAGAGCTTCTCCCCGCCGACGGCAAGTATGACTACACCATCATGGTCTCGGGTCACACCGACACGAGCTGGAACTGGAAGCACTCTGCGGCGACCAAATACCGCAGGGGAGGTCCCGTGCCCGCCTTCCTCAAAATGGGGCTGGGCATAGCGGCGTTTTTCGTGCTGTTCGCGCTCTCCGGCGTGATGTTCTTCGGCGAACTCTACTGCTCTCTGTTCGACGTGAATGGGGCGAGCGAGAGCGCGCTCGCGGCATACGTTGATTTTGCAGAGGCGCTTTCGTACATCTCCATCGCGCTTTACATCGCGGTGCCCGTGTTCATCATCCCGAGCTGCTTCTTGATCACCATGTGGGCGGACAAGAACCCCCGCACCGCCTCTCCCGGCGCAATGGACAACGCTACGGGCATTGCCATCGCCTACGAGGTCATCAGATATTTCAAGGAGAACCCCGACAAGATGCCCGCGCGTTGCCGCATCATCGACTTCAACTGCGGCTCGGAGGAGGCGGGGCTCAGAGGCTCCATCGACTTCACCCGCAGGCACAAGGGGGAGGACATCCTGAAAAATTGCTGGAACATCAACGTGGATTCCATCGCGGACAAGGACTATTTCCAGGTCGTCCACGGCGACACCTGGCAGTTCACCCGCTTTGACGCCGACCTCGAGAAGTATCTCACCGAGGCGATGATAGACGCCGGCATAGAAAAACCGGGCAACATCGCCAATCCCGTGGGCGGATGCGACTCCACTCCCTTCACCAAGGCGGGCGTGAAGAGCATCACCTTCGCGGCGCAGAATCCCATCCTCACCCACTACTATCACACCTTCTACGATGTGCCCGAGAGGTTCGAGAAGGAGACCGTGGGGCTCGGGCTCGACGTGGTGCTGAGACTCGTGGACAAGATAGCGGCGCACGAGGAGAAGAACCGCCGTCCCGAATGATAGGGTCAGAGACAAAACGAAAGACCGCGGACAGATGTCCGCGGTCTTCTTGCTAGCAAAAAGACCTCCGCACGGAGCGGAGGTCTTTTTTTGTGATTTTTCAGTTTTCTTCCGTTTCGAGAACGAGGCGGGGACCGTCCTCTGTCGCCGTCCATACGGCGTGGTCGAGGTTGAGTTTGTCATTGCCCGTCAGCCAATCGGTATCCTTGAAGTTCGCGCGTTCCGTCTCGCTCACTCCCGAGAGGGAGGGGGATGTCGCCGTCTCGCCGTTCACGGTGACGGTCGCCTCCTTTGCGTAGTACGCTTTGGAATAGGTGACGGTGTTGAGTATCCCGCCCGTATGCGCGCCCGCACGGACGCTTGCCGCGCTTCCCGTGACCGTCACCGCGACGTCTGCGGCGGTGCGCTCGGAGCGCATATAGGACATACGTCCCGCGATGCCGCCGATATACACCGTGGCGGAAAATTCCCCCGTAGCCGCCGTGACGCTACCGCCCGCCACAGAGGTGTAGATATCCCCCGTGGAGGAGGCGGAGGAGGACGCGCCTATGTTCAGCCTTCTGGCGTCGCCGGCGATCCCGCCGAGATAGAGTTCGGCGCCGTTCGCCGCGGCGTTGCCGTTCACGGTCAAGCCGGAGCGGCAGTTCGAGACGGAGCTCATGCCGTATCCCGCGATGCCGCCCGCGCGCAAAGTCTTGGTAGCCGTCGCGGTGAGGATGCCGTCTGCATGGCACTTTTCGATCAGTCCGCCCGACGCCATGCCCGCGATGCCGCCCGCGTAGACGTCCTTTGCCGAGACGACCATGTCCGAAGAGAGCACTCCGCAACCGCTGACGGTGAGGGAGGTCGCCCTCGCCGCTATCCCGCCCGCGTAGGCGGAGGAGTCGGCAGAGATGTCTGCGGTGAAGTTCGAGACTTTGACGGAGGAGATGTTCGAAGAGGTGTCTCCCGCTCTTGCGGTGACGCCGCCCGCATACGCGTTGGCTGCCGAGACTTGCACGGTGCACGCCTTTACGGTGCAGTCGCTCACCGAGCTCCCGCCCTCGGACACCGCCGCGA
This sequence comes from uncultured Clostridia bacterium, assembly GCA_944363035.1. Classification (GTDB taxonomy): domain Bacteria; phylum Bacillota; class Clostridia; order Christensenellales; family CAG-917; genus Limadaptatus. The sequence goes on along the minus strand of CALVTS010000008.1, from coordinate 40,756 downwards.
TACCTCCGATATACACCGTCTTGCCCGCCGCAGAGAGGGGGGAAGAGGCCCCCGCATAGAGGGAGGAGGTGACTTCGGATACGCTCCCGCCGTTGACGGCTATGAAGCCGACGCGGATGACGGCGTCATCTCCTTTCAGCGCGTTCACGTTCATGGTGACGGTAAGGTCTGACACACTGCCTTCTGACGCGGCGATGAACGCGAGGTCGGAGCCGGTATATGCAGAGGTGAAGTACAATACGATGCTTGCGCCGCCGCCGTCGAGGACGCCCGCAAAGGGAGCGTCAACGGAGTAGAGGGGAGCGACGTCTGTGAGGGAGAGCGCGGAGCCGTTTGCGAGAGCGAAAGTGATGTGCGCCTCGAGATAGGCTGTCTTTTCCGCCGCGTCCTCTCCGTCGAGAGCGGCTTGCAGGGAGTCGCGGAACGCGATGAGATCCTCTGACCCCGTCACCGTCACGTTGCGCACCCATTTGGCGCGGACGGCGAGGGTGAAATTCCCGTTCTCGTCCTCTTTGCCGATGAGATCCGTGAGTTCCGTGGGATCGGCGTCCTCATCCTCGACGCCCGAGAAGACGAGTTCGCGTTCCACGGTGACGGCGTCATCTCCCTCTCCCGTGGTGACGGAATAGTACCATCCGTCAAAGAAATAGCCCTCTCTCGCGGGCGTGCCCACGAGCGCGGCGTCCACGGTGTCCCCCTCTTTCAGGGTCACGCTCTGCCCGTCGTCGAAAGCGAGGGTGAAATCGGGCAGTTGACTGTGCATCTTGGGATAGAGAGTGAGCGCGGTGAGAGAAGTGTATTCCGAAAGCAGCGTGAGCGCCGTGCTGTCCGTAGAGGAGGTGCGGGAGGTGGTGAAGGGCACTTCTGTCACAACCGTCTCGCCGTCCACGGTCTCAACGGTGACGTAGTACCAGTAGAGGAACCAATCTCCCTCCACGTCCGTTTTGAGGACGGGGACGCTCCCCACCGCGGACTTTTCGCCGTAGCGGGTGACGAAGGAGGGATCCTGCGCGCCCTCCGCTTTATCGAAAGTGAGGTTGCCCGAATAGCTCCAGCCGCCGTTTGCCGCGTCGCCGCCGTAGGGGTGATCCGCGCTGTTGGCTGTGGTGACCAGGGTGTGAGTGTAGGTGTTGGCGGACCATGTCGCGCTGATTGTGATATCCGTGGTCACGACTGTGGGAGCCTCGTCCTCGTCCGCTCTGTCCGCAAACACGAATTCCGTGCCGCTCGAGCCGTACACCCATCCCGTAAAGGTATACCCAAGACGGGTGAGCACGGGGGCTTCGCCGTTCTTATCCGTGGGATAATCGACGGTGCCGCCGTGTTGCACCTCTACGTCGAACGCGGTGCCGAGGTCAAACCCGCCGCCCGCGTCGAAGTGCACTTTGTGTGTGGCGGTGGTGGGTTTGTCTCCGCCGCCTCCGTTTCCGTCATCTCCGGGGTTCCCGGTGTTGCCGTTGCACGCCGCGAGCACGACGGCGAGGAGTGTGACAAGCAAAAGCAACAAAAGTTTTCCGATATGTTTTTTCATCCGTTTCCTTTTGGCGGAGCTCTCCGCCGCAACCGATTTCCCGCCCTTGGCGGAACACTTATAACATTATAGCATTATTATGCATTATTTCAACTTAAAATTTCGTGCCCGCCCGAGCGCGTATGTCTCCCGCGCGCGAAAGGGAACCGATGACATCGTGCGAGAAAAATGCAATAACATTGCGTTTTTTGCAATATCTGTGTCGAAAAATCAACTATGCCAGACAGGAATAATACGAATCAGGTTCAGCGCCGCCGATTTCCGCCTGAACCGCGTCATTCGCCTTGCTAATACAGTCAAGTATTAGCTGCGGCGACTTCCTTGCTCAGCCAAAAATCGGTTGGCGCGGAACTGCTCGCACCTCAGAGCAAGAGATTTTCGGATGATGTTGCACGGGCGGAACGCAGGCAATAGTATACATATTGGCAAGGTTCGGCTGTGCAAAAGCGCCGAAAAGAATTGCTCCGAGGCTGGTTCGTATTATTCCTGTCTGGCATACTGGCATCGCAAGATGTATGACGCGGTTCGAGCGGAGATCGGCGTCGCCCGATCCGATCCGCGTCATTCCGATCGGACATACCGAAAGCTGCCGAAATACGCCTCCGGCGCCCCGTTTTTCAGAGTGAGCGAAGGGAGATAATTCGCGTTGTAGAACAATTCCGCAAAGAGAGAGAAGTCCATCCGGCACCTACCGTTTCGGCGGGCGGTGAGGGCGGCGCGCCGCCGAGATCCGCCTCTGTTTTGAGTATAACATACACTTATAAAAAATCGCGCGAACATTAAAATATCTTCGAGAGACGGAAGGGAAAAGACAGGCTCGAGGCGGCGGATATCCGCATTCCGAGCGGGGTTTTCACGGCGTGAAACAAAGCGTGAGAAAGTTTCACAAGAAAACAATATTTTGTGGTCTTGTGAGCGTTGACAACAACATATTGTTGTGATACGATTGTCGTGCATTCTTCGGGAAGGACGACAAATTCCGACCGAAACTACTATCATTCGACATAGGGAGAAAGAGCATGATCATCAAGATTTTGAAGCGTGACGGCAGGATCGAATTCTTCAACAAGCAGAAGATCGCGGACGCCATTTTCAAGGCGGCGCAGGCTTGCGGCGGCAAGAACAGGGAACTTTCGGCAGAACTTGCCGAGCTCGTCGTAAAGGCGGCAGAGGTCAAGTTCGTGGACAAGATCCCCTCCGTCGAGGACATCCAGGACCTCGTGGAAGAGGTGCTCATCAATGAGGGACACGCGCAGACCGCGAAGGCATACATCCTCTACCGCGAGAGGCGTCAGGAAGCAAGGAAGATCTCCGCGCTCATCGGAGAGACTTCCGAGCTCTTCACCGGCTATCTCGCAGACAAGGACTGGGGCGTGAAGGAAAACGCCAATATGCAAAAGAGCGTTAACGGGCTCAACAACTACGTCCGCGAGCATTTCACCAAGAAATACTGGCTTTACAAGGTCTATCCCAAAGAGGTGCGCGAGGCGCATGAGACTGGTGACATCCATCTGCACGATCTCGGCTTCTTCGGACCTTACTGCGCGGGCTGGGATGTGAGGCAGCTCCTCACCGACGGGTTCGGCGGCGTGAGCGGCAAGGTGGAATCCCGTCCCGCAAAGCACCTGCGTTCCTTCCTCGGCCAGCTTGTCAATTCCACGTTCACCACGCAGGGCGAGACCGCGGGCGCGCAGGCATGGAGCTCCATCGACACCTATTGCGCTCCCTTCATCTACTACGACAACATGACCTACGAGCAGGTGAGACAGTGCTTGCAGGAGTTCGTGTTCAACATCAACGTGCCTACGAGGGTGGGCTTCCAGTGCCCCTTCTCCAACCTCACTTTCGACATCAAGGTGCCCCGCACTCTCGCGGATCAGCCCGTCGTCGTGGGAGGGGAGTATAAGGACAAGACCTACAAGGAATTCCAGCACGAGATGGACGTCTTCAACAAGGCGTTCTGCGACGTCATGCTGGAAGGGGATTCCAAGGGCAGAGTGTTCACCTTCCCCATCCCCACCATCAACGTCACCAAGGAGTTTGACTGGGACAGCGATGTGGTCAACGCCTTTATGGAGATCACCTGCAAATACGGCATCCCGTACTTTGCAAACTACATCAACTCCGACCTCAACCCCGAGGACGCGGTGAGTATGTGCTGCCGTCTGCGTCTTGACGTCAGCGAGCTCAGGAAGCGCGGCGGCGGTCTGTTCGGCTCCAACCCCCTCACGGGCTCCATCGGCGTCGTCACCATCAACCTGCCCCGCATAGGCTACCTCAGCAAGACGGAGGGCGAGTTCCTCGAGCGCGTGCGCCATATGGCGGTCATCGCCAAGACCTCCCTCGAGATCAAGCGCAAGATAGTGGAAGCACAGTCCGAAAGAGGCTTGTATCCCTATTCCACGCACTATCTCCGCGGCGTGAAGGAGCGTACGGGCGAGTATTGGTCCAACCACTTCAACACCATAGGCATCATCGGCATGAACGAGGCGTGCCTCAACTTCATGGGCAAAGACATCTCCACCCCCGAGGGACAGCAGTTCTCCATCCGCGTCATGAACTATATGCGCGAGATCATGGTCGAGTTCCAGAAGGAGACCGGGCATATGTACAACCTGGAAGCGACTCCCGCAGAGGGCACTTCCTACCGCCTCGCTCTTTTGGACAAGAAGTACTATCCCGGCATCATCACCGCGGGTGAGGACGACGTGTACTACACCAACTCCGCGCAACTCCCCGTCGGCTTCGGCGAGGACATCATGGAGACGGTGAGACTGCAAGACGAGATACAGTCCCTCTTCACGGGCGGCACCGTCCAGCACCTCTACCTCGGCGAGAGCGTCAAGGACATCAACGCGGCGAAGAAGCTCATCAAGAAGATCTTCGAGACCTCCAAGATGCCCTATATCTCCATCACCCCCACTTTCAGCGTCTGCCCCAATCACGGCTATATTGACGGCGAGCACTTCACTTGCCCCGAGTGCGGCGCGGATGCCGAGGTCTACACCAGAGTCGTGGGATATCTCCGCCCGGTGCAGAACTTCAACAACGGCAAGAAAGAGGAGTGGAGAGAGCGCGTCAAATATGAGCTCAAACCCGAACAGCTCAAAAACGTCAAACTGTAAAAAGGAACGGTTTATATGCGCAAAATGGACGGTCCTGCCGTCCATTTTGCAACTATGACGGATAAGCCTACGCCTCGCGCAGGCTACGGAGGATGATATGAGGATCGCAGGCTACAACCCGAACAGCTTTGTGGATTTCCCCGGCAACATCGCCGCGATAGTCTTCGTGGGCGGGTGCAACCTCAGGTGCTGGTACTGCCACAACGCCGAGATACTCGACACAAAGGAATTCCTTTCGGATGACGCCATTTTGGATAGGATAAAGGACAACTTCCTCTTGGACGGCGTCGTCATCTCGGGCGGAGAGCCCACCTTGCAACCCGACCTCTTCGATTTCGCGCAGAAGCTCCGCGACATCGGGATGCAGGTCAAGCTGGACACCAACGGTATGCGTCCCGACGTCGTGAAAGAGGGGGTGGAAAAGGGCTTGTTCGATTATGTCGCCATGGACGTCAAAGCCCCCTTCGACAAGTACTTCAAAGTGTCCCCCACCAGGACCGCCGACCCCACCAAATTGCGCGAGACCGCCGCATATCTCATGTCCCAGGACAAGATCCCCTATGAGTTCCGCATGACCGTCGTTCCGCAGTTCCAGCTCGACGACATCACTGAAGCCGCCCGCGAGGTCGCCGGCGCCCGCATCTTCTATCTCCAACCCTACGTCGATCACGGCATGGGTTTCAAGCCCCCCTCCAAAGATTTTCTCGCCGCCGCAAGGGAGGCGTGTTTGCCCTACGTCAACACCGAAGTCCGCTAAAACGCCGCCATTTTGTGTGATACTGCGTCAGACGCCCTGCCACGATTGCTCACGTACGGAAAGTACGCCACGCACCCGTGGACAGGGCATCTTCCTTGTCTGACGCAAAATGGCGGCGTTTTCACCATACGGGCGTTTGGGTGAGGGTATCTCCGAACCTGTCGCACACTTATTCGTAGCGTACTTGACTCCCACGTGAACTTATTAGGAGACGGTTTCACGCGCCGCTCAGCCGCGTCGCGATCCGCGCGATGCTCGTCGCCTTGCGCCGCGTTGCGGCGGTAGGCTCGTCTGTCGCGCGGTCGCTCCTTTTCGCGTCGTGAAAATGCGGAGGCGCTCGTTCACTCCGCGTTTTGCAAGCAAAACTATCCGTTCACTCGCTCATCTTCACTCCGCGGGAGACGAGGGTATGACCCTCGTCGGAATATGGCGGGCGTTTGCGCCCGCTCTTGCAAGTCGCGGCGCGTCCGGGGTCCCCGCCGAAAGTATTTTCGGTGGGGTAAAAATGCGACCTCGCAAGCTAGACAAAAAATTAAGTAGACACGGGCTCGGTGCGCGTCGAGTCGCCCTCCTCGCCCCGCGAGCGACGTTCAGTCTATACTGGTATCCGCTTGATTGTGTGAGTGCGAAACTCAAACTTTTTTCAAGAGGTGTTTTCATAAAGGCGCAATTTGCGCCTTTATGAAAAAGTATATCCCGCATTTTAGGAGGAATGAACTCTATCCCGAGTGGGGGAGGAGTCCCGAAGGGGAGGAGGGGGTACAATACTTCCATGTAGCGGGGACGTAAACCCCATTAAACTAGCTTGGGCACGCCGCACACTCTTTCGGTGCTCGTTTGAACCCCACGTATACTTATTCGAAGTGAAGCCTGAACTTTACGTTTCTTATTCGAAGTGTGCTTGACTCCCACGTGAACTTATTCGGAGACGGAACTACGCGCCGCTCAGCCAAGCGTTCACAGGCGGCGTGCCGCCTCTTGAACGCCGCGGCGCGCCCCCTGAGTGCCGAGCAACGCCGTAAACCTAAAAAGACACGGGCTTTAACTTGCGAGCGCCGAATTCCTCCTCCCGTGCCGGGTCATCAGCAAGTGCAGGTCTCCGCTTGATTATGTGAGTGCGATATAAAAAACTTTTGTAGGAATGCGAAGTCAGTCCCGCATGATGCGGGGACTGAACTCGTTCGGACACGGGGGAGGAAAGCCCGCAGGGAAGGAGGGGGAGCCAACATTCACCCGCGAGACGTGCAGCATGATAGAGCGTGCTTGAACACGATGAAACCCGCAGGAAGGGGGCAACAATACTTCCCTGTTAGAGAACGTACCCCCAAATTAAACTAGCCCGAACACGCCGTGCACTCATTCGCAGACGTAATTGCCCCAAAAAAGCTTAGCCTAAGCCCATTTTGTTGAGATAAATTTTCAAATCGTACAACCGCAATACTTTTAATTCTATATTTCCAATTTGGACACTTGGGGACGTGTTTAAAATGTCCAAAAAATGGACAAAATAAACACGTCCCCAAGTGTCCAAATTGGAGAGAGAAATGTCTATAATAGGGCGAATGTTTGGTTCAGGGAGGAGAAGAGCAGGGGAGGAAATGTCAGTAAACAGTAGAGTTTTGAAGATAATCGCAAGCGTGAGGGAAGAGTAAAGAAAGAAAAAGACATGAAGCGAAAGATAGCGATTTATATTGTAATTTTGGACATTTGGGGACGTGTTTAAAATGTCCAAAAAATGGACAAAATAAACACGTCCCCAAGTGTCCAAATTGGAAAGAGGGGAGTCGATATGGGAGGCAAACTAAGGTTAAATCGGAGAAATATATAGAAAGGTATTGACACGGGGGAGCAGTTTACAATATATAAAAAAATCGGCGCGGGCGCGCCGAGAGGGGGAGAGGCGGCTTTTATTTTTTGTAAGAGTCGATGAGGGCGCGGAATGCGGGGAGGGAGCGCTCTATCATGTCGTGGCTGACGCAGTAGGAGATGCGCACATATCCCGGCGCGCCGAAGGAGTCGCCCGGGACTATGAGCAGTCCGTAATTTTTCGCGCGGTCGGAGAAGGCGTTCGCGTCCGCTTCGAGGGAGCGCACGAAGAGGTAGAACGCGCCGTCGGGGCGCACGCAGTCGTAGCCCATCTCGGTGAGCGCGGAGTAGATGAGGTCGCGGTTGCGGCGATATGCCTCGATGTCGGGTCTCTCGTCCACGCAGGCGGCGGCGACATACTGGAACATGGCGGGCGCGCAGACGTAGCCCAGAGCTCTGCCCGCTCCGCATACGGCGGCGTAGACCCCCTCTTTGTCGCAGAGACGGGGGGAGAGCGCGATGTAGCCTATGCGTTCGCCGGGCAGGGAGAGGGATTTCGACCAGCTGTAACACACCACGGTGTCGGGGTAGACGTTCATGAGATAGGGCGCTTCGGCGTCGCCGTAGACCAGTTCGCGATAAGGCTCGTCCGCGATGAGCACAATGTGCCTGTCATAGCGCGCGTTCGCCTGTGAGAGCAACTCGGCTATGCGGGTGAGGGTCTCGCGGGTGTAGACGGTGCCGGAGGGATTGTTGGGGGAGTTGACGATGATGCCTTTTGTGCGGGGACCTATTGCCTTTTCCAGCGCGTCGAGGTCGGGCGCGAAGGTCTCGGGGTCGAAGGGTACGACCACGGGGACTCCGCCCGCCGCTTTCACGAACACCGCGTATTCGGGGAAATAGGGCGCGAGCAGTATGAATTCGTCCCCCTCTTCGCGGAGGGCGTTCAAGGTGACGGTGAGGGAAGCCGCCGCGCCGCAGGTCATATAGATGAAGTCGGGGGAGACTCCCGCGCCGAAGCGCGCGTTTATGTTGTCCGCCACCGCCTTTCTGACTGTGGCGTCGCCCTGCGCCGAGGTGTAGCCGTGCAGGAGGGTGTTGTCCGTGAGAGAGAGCAGTTTTTCCGCCGCAGCTTTCACGCCGTCGGGGGCGGGGACGTTGGGGTTGCCGAGGGAAAAGTCGTAGACTTTGTCCGCTCCCACCTCGGCGGCTCTCTTTTTGCCGAATTCGAAAAGCTCCCTGATAACGGAGCGGTGACTGCCGAGTTCGTACATAGTGCGGTTGAACATGATGACCTCCGTTGCGTGCAAACGCGCTTACCTTACGATTATAATACTTTCCTCTTTCGATATCAAATGTTTTGCGGGGAAGTGCGGGGTTGCGCAAGCGAAAAAATAAGAGTATCATTTGTGCCGGAGGGCGCGTCCGTGCGGCAGGACGGCAAAGGAAGGGACGCGCCTCGGAGGCGGATATGAAAGAGGACGCAGATCTCAAAAGGCTGAAAAGCGTGATGCTCGGCGCGAAAAACGCGGTGGTGTTCACGGGAGCGGGGGTCTCGGTGCCCAGCGGGATACCCGATTTCAGGAGCGCGGGCGGGGTGTACGACGGGAAGTTTGCGGGGTATCCTGCGGAATATATGCTCTCCCACGACTGCCTCGTGACGCGTCCCGAGCTCTTTTTCGACTTCTACAAGACCAAGATGATCTACCCGAGCGCGAAGCCCAACGCCGCTCATCTCTTTTTCGCCGAGCTGGAAAGGCGGGGAAAATTGCTCTCGGTGGTCACTCAAAATATAGACGGATTGCACCAAGACGCGGGTTCCGAAAGGGTGTGGGAGCTCCACGGGAGCGTCAGGCGGAACAGGTGCGAGGGGTGCGGCGCGAGCTATGACGAAAAATTCGTGCTCGCCTCAGAGGGGGTGCCGAAGTGCCCGAAGTGCGGGGGCAGAGTGCGCCCCTGCGTGGTGCTGTACGGCGAAAATCTTGACTCCGACGTGCTGGACGGAGCGGTGCGCGACATCTCGCGCGCGGACGTGCTCCTCATCGCGGGCACATCCCTTGCGGTATGCCAGACAGGAATAATACGCACCAGCCTCGGAGCAATTCTTTTCGGCGCTTTTGCACAGCCGAACCTTGCCAATATGTATACTATTGCCTGCGTTCCGCCCGTGCAACATCATCCGAAAATCTCTTGCTCTGAGGTGCGAGCAGTTCCGCGCCAACCGATTTTTGGCTGAGCAAGGAAGTCGCCGCAGCTAATACTTGACTGTATTGGCAAGGCGAATGACGCGGTTCAGGCGGAAATCGGCGGCGCTGAACCTGATTCGTATTATTCCTGTCTGGCATATCCCGCGGCGGCGTTGCCGGACTGCTTCAACGGGAAGGAACTCGTGCTCATCAACAAGACCCCGACCGCCCGCGACGGCATAGCGACGCTTGCGGTCTACGGAGACGTCGCCGAGATCGCGAAATACCTAGCGTAGTGATAAAAGCGCGTTTATCATACAAAACGGCGTTGTAAACGCCGTTTTGTGCTGTTTTGTGGGTTCATATCACCGTCACGCTCTTTGCCAGATTGCGGGGTTTGTCGGGGTCTCTTTCCATCCGCAGGGCGCATTCCAGCGCGAGCCGTTGGAGGGGGATCGCCGCAATGACGGGGGAGAGCGCACACTCTTCCGAAGAGGGAAGGATGTAGGTCTCGTCCGCGCCGATGTCCCCCGCAGAGGTGAAGGCGCAGACCTTTGTGCCCCGCGACCGCAGTTCGCTCACGGCGGCGCGTATCCTTGCGGCGTGCGCGGGATCCGTCAGGAGGGCTATCGCCGTGCTGTCCGCGTCCGCGAGAGCGATGGGTCCGTGTTTGAGTTCTCCCGCAGAGTACGCGTCGGCGGGAAGCCAGGTGACCTCCTTATATTTCAGCGCGCCCTCCTTTGCCGTCACGAAGTCCCTGCCACGTCCTATGAAGAAAAGTTTGGAGCGGTCGCATACGTCGGGCAGGGGGAGGCGCAGGGCGGTCTCGCACTTTTTCGCGAGGTCCGCGACCTTTTCCTCCTCTCCTCCCGTCCCCTCCGCCGAATGGGCGAGTAGCCAAAGCGCGAGCAACTGACAGCAGTATGTCTTTGTCGCGGCTACGGCGACCTCTCTCCCCGCCTGCAGAAAGAGGGCGGAATCCGCTTGAAGCGCCGCCGAGCTCCCCGGACTGTTGGTGACGGCGAGGGTATATGCTCCCGCGCGTTTGCATCCCTCCATCGCGCGCAGGGTGTCAGCGGTCTCCCCGCTCTGAGTGACGAAGACGCAGAAGCTGTCCTTTCCCGCGAAGAGGGAGGGGCAGGGTTCACCCGCAGGCAGAGCGCGGCAGGGTATGCCGCAGAGTTCCTCCGTCAACCTTTCGCCGTAAAGACAGGCGTGGTAGGCGGTGCCGCACCCCGTGAGCAGGATGCGGGATGAGCGTTTCAGACGGGCGACGACCTCCTCCCTTTCGGGAAAACGGGAGGCAAATGACCGATATGTCGAGATGAGAGCGCGGGGGATCTCGGATATCTCCTCCCGCATATGGCAGTCGTGACCGAGAGCGGGAGAGAGCGCGACGGGGATGAGCGGGGAGGGCGGAGCCGCGCCCTCCCGAGAGAAAAACTCCGCGCCTTTGGGGGAGAGGACGGCGCATTCGCCGTCTTTCAGCGCCCGCGCCTCTTTGACGTAGGGGGAGAGCGCCGCGGCATCGCTTGCGGCGAAGCACTCCCTTTTCCCCTCCGCGACGAGGAGCGCCGCGCCGCGCTTGAAGCAGTACACCCTCTTTTCCCCGCGAGGGAGCACCAGGATGGTCATCGCCCCCTCCAATTTTTCGGCGACGCGGAATATCCTTTCCCTGATATCCCCTTTTTCGAGGGCGAGCATATGCGCTATCATCTCGCTGTCCGTCCCCGAAGCCATGCGCACCCCCTCTCTTTTGAGGAGGCGGGATATCTCGTCGCAGTTTTCTATGACGCCGTTGTGAACTACTGCGAGACTGCCGTCGAAAGAGAGGTGAGGATGAGCGTTTTCGGCGCAGGGCGCGCCGTTGGTCGCCCACCTGGTGTGTCCGATCCCCGCCCTCGCGTCGGACGATGGGACCATGGCGGCGAGCGCGGACACCCTCCCCGCACATTTGCATACGGTGAGTTCCTTGCCCGCGAGCGCTATCCCCGCGCTGTCATAGCCGCGATATTCCAAAGTTTTCAAGCCGTCCAACAGCACCCTCTCTGCCCGCCGCGTCCCCGTATAGCCGATTATCCCGCACATATCCTTCCTCCCGACACGACAATATATGAAAAAAGCTCGGGTTTGCGCGTCGGGGAGAAGCGCGCTTTCGTGCGGTCCTCCCGAGAGGGGAGAGGGACGGAAGTGACTTTCGGCATTGACTTGACGGCGCGGATTTGCTAAAATAGCTTGGAATAAAGATTGATTGGGCGAACGGCGCGCGAGCGCACGCGTCCCGCCCGAAGAGGTGAATATGACAGGTTCCAACACCAAAGAGATCGCGGAAAGGCTCAAAGGTCTGCGCGAAATGATGGAGATCTCCGTCCCCGAAATGGCGGAGGCGGCGGGAGTGGACGAAAAGACCTATCTCGCATACGAAAACGGCGAAAAGGATTTTTCGGTGACTTTCCTTTACAACTGCGCGGGCAAGTGCGGCGTGGACGTCACGGCTTTGCTCACGGGACACACGCCCACCCTCTCTTCGTACAGCATAGTGCGCGCGGGACAGGGCGTGCTCACCGAACGCAGGCATTCTTTCAGCTACCAGCACCTGGCGCAGAACTTCCGCGGCAGGACGGCGGAGCCCTTTTTCGTCACCGCTCCCTACGTCAAGGGCGCGGAGGAGAAGCCCATCCCCCTCTCGGCGCACAAGGGACAGGAGATGGACTATATCCTGACGGGCAGGCTCATGGTCAATGTGGGCGGCAACATCGACGTGCTGGACGCGGGGGACACCATCTATTACGACAGCTCCCAGCCTCACGGCATGATAGCGGTGGGCGGCGAGCCCTGCACCTTCCTCGCGGTGGTGCTGAAACCGGAGGAAAAATAGCGCGTCCCCGAGGGCGCAAAGGAGGAGATCATGTCGCTCGCAAATGAGGGCAGATCGCGTACGGCGGAGGAGTTCGTGGTGAAGACGGGCGACCTCCGTCTTTCGGTTTTGTCCGAAAGGATACTCAGGGTGGAAAGGAGCTCTGACGGCGTGTTCACGGACGAGCCCACACAGACTGTCGTGGACCGTTCTTTCGCAAAACCCGAGTTTACCGTGTCGGAAAGCGATGATAAGATCACGATAACGACAAAACAAGTGTGTTTCGAGGTGGACAAGCGCACCGCGTCCGTAGCGGTCGTGACCGCCGACGGCAAGAGGGTGAAAGCCTCCCCGCGCACCAACCTCGGAGGTACGGCGAGGACGCTTGACGGCACCTTCGGCGTGGTGAGGAAGCCCAAGAGCGGGCGGGGGAAAGACATCTTCTTTTTCGCGAACGTGAGAGGGGGAGTGATGTCCTCAAACGGGGTCGCCGAGCTTGACGACTCCCGCGCGTTCGTACTCCTCCCGGACGGTTCCGTCGCGCCGAGGAAAAAGGGGATCGCGGACAAATACGTCTTCGCGTTCGGCAAGGACTACGCGGGCGGACTGAAAGAGTATTACTCTCTCACGGGGCATACCCCTCTTTTGCCCAAGTACGCGCTCGGCAACTGGTGGTCGCGCTATCACGCCTATACGCAGGAGGAGTATCTCGCCCTCATGGACGAGTTCAAAAAGAGGGATATGCCTTTCACGGTGGCGACCATCGACATGGATTGGCACATCGTGGACGACGTCCCGAAGGAGTTCAAACCCCACAATCCCACGCAGTGCGCGGGGTGGACGGGGTATACTTTCAACCGCAAGCTCTTCCCCGATCACAGGAAATTCTTTGAGGAGCTCAAAGCCCGAGGGCTAGCCGTCACGATGAATCTGCATCCCCGCGACGGGGTGAGATATCATGAGGAGCAGTATCCCGAGATGGCGCGCGCCTGCGGCATAGATCCCGCAAGCAAAAAGACGGTGGAGTTCGACCTCACGGACGAGAGATTCCGCAAAGCCTACTTCGAGATACTCCACCATCCCTACGAAGAGGAGGGGGTGGATTTCTGGTGGATAGACTGGCAGCAGGGCACCAAGTCCAAGATGAAAGGATTGGATCCGCTGTGGCTCCTCAACCACTATCATACCCTCGACATCTGCCGCGGCGGCAAGCGGGGGATCATCCTCTCGCGCTATGCGGGTCCGGGATCCCACCGCTATCCCATCGGGTTCTCTGGGGACACCGTGGTCTGCTGGAAAAGCCTGAAACTCCAACCGTGGTTCACCGCGCTCGCCGCGAATATCGGTTACACCTGGTGGTCGCACGACATAGGCGGACATATGTTCGGCAAGGGAGACCCCGAGCTCTATGTCAGATGGTTGCAATTCGGGGTGTTTTCCCCCATCGAGCGTCTGCATTCCACCAAAAACGGCATCTCCAAAGAGCCCTGGCTCTACGGCGAAGAGGCGGAAAGGATAGCCGCCGAGTTCCTCAGGCTCCGCCACAGGCTGTTGCCCTATCTCTACACGGCCAACGTCCTCACCGCCCGCGACGGAGCGCCTCTCTGCGCGCCCATGTACTACGGCTGGGACAGCCCCTGCGCCCGCGAAGTGAAGAATGAATATACCTTCGGGTCCGAGCTCATAGTCGCACCCGTAACGAGCAAGGCGAAGAGGGACGGACTCGCGCGCACCGTGGTCTGGCTCCCCGAAGGGAGGTGGACGGACTTCTTCACGGGAGAGGAGTTCGAAGGGGAGCGTCTCATGCGCTACGAAACTCCCGCCGACCGCATCCCCGTCTTTGCGAAAGAGGGAGCCATCATCCCCATGCTCGCCGAAAGAGAGGGCAACTCGCAGAGCTTCGACGCCCTGGAAGTCAGGGTGTATAAGGGCAGGGGAGAATACACGATGTATGACGAAACGGGCAGCGTCTCCTTTGCGACGGAGACCAACGGTAACACCACGCGTTTTGTCATAAAACCGAGTTCAGACTGCAAAACCGAAACGATAAAAGTCGTGTTTGCAAATTTGAAGCGCGCGAGATTCACGGTGTCGGGATATGTCTCGGCGACGGAAAATTCCGTGACGGTGCCTTGTCGGGAGACGGAGATACTTGCGACCGCCGTCCCCGCGAACAGCAAGAACGGCTGAAAGCAAATGACTGCAAACGGGAGACGTCCCCTTTCGGACGGCTCCCGTTTTAGTATTCCGGTCCGGTATGGTGCGTCATGCCGCGCCTTGGCTCAAAATCCTCTGAAAGAAGGGGTCGCGGGGTTGATTTTGTGTGGGGACATGATAAAATGTACGCATGATAAGGAGGGAGGATATGTTTTCCCGTTTTTCACGCAAAGCTTTGTTTTTATTGTGTCTTGTGATGATATGTTCCGTCGCCCTTTTCGGTTTTGTCGCCTGCAACGACAACGGCGATGACGGCGGAGCCCTGCCCGATCCCTATGCGGATTGGATGAGCTGGATCCCCGACGACGTGATGTACCGTGACCTCTCTCTGCCCCTCACGCACAATTCGGGGTGCATCGACGTTTGGGCGCTCAAAGGGCGCTTCCCGCAGGAGGTGCTCAACTGCCAGCAGGGCACCATTTACGACCAGCTCATGTACGGCGTGCGTTCCTTCGACCTCAGGATGACCACGGATGAGCGGACGGGGAAGATAGTCTGTTCCCACGGCACGGGCTACGGCATCCCCCTCGAAGAGGTGTTCGCGGACATGGCGCGTTTCACCGCCGAACACGAGGGCGAGTTCATCACAATGTGGGTGAAGCTGTATGACAGCAATCCCTATTCCCGCGCCAAAGCGGAGGTGGTGAAGGAGACCTTCGAGATCCTCGAGCCCGAGAAGTATTTCATGGACGACTCCTACAACATCAACGAGATGACCATGGGGGAGATCCGCGCCAGCGGCAAGCGCTACGCGGTGAGATGCGACGAGAGCTGGTGCGATTATGTGAACACCACCTGCATCTTCCCCAGGACGTACAACGGCGAATATAACTCCGGTGCGCTCGAAAAAGGAGAGGCGTGCTACGACTATATGTGGGACTGCCTCAAAAACGCGGATGAAAACGAGCGCATCCGTCTCTCCCTCCAAAGGGGTGCGGGCGGCATTGTCGGGGATGTGACCCCGTTCCAATTCATGAAGTATGACAGAGAGTACTTCCTCGAACTCATGGAAAAGATCGCCTCAGACGAGCACGCGCTGAAAGTGTGCGCGGGCGCGTCCATCGACTTCGCCACCTACGATTATGTCCAATGCGGCAAGGTGTTGGAACTCAATGTCCACAAGGGAGTGGTGAAGGACCCCGACACCTATCTCAAACTCTTGCAGGAGAGATATTCTCTGCCGCCCGTGGACTTGGACGGCAGAGACGAAGCGCTCAAAGAGGCGTGAGCGCGCCCTCGACGTCCGACGACGGTATGAAACGCTGAGCCCGCCGCTCGGCGTTTCTTTTCCTTTTTCGGCAAAAGACGGGCTCCTCTCCCGCCGTATTCCCACATATTGCGGTCGAAAGAGGGGAGGGAGCGGAATTTTTTCGGGGCACGAAAAACGCTTGACAGAGGTCACTTTCTTTACTATTATATTTAAGCGTCTGCACGCAGGCGTGGATGTAATATCGTTGCGGGTGCGAACTAGCCCCTCGCTCCGCAGTCTGCATAGATGAATCACTCATGAAAATTTTGGAGGTCTGTATGGCTAAGGATTTGTCCGTAATGGCAAATAACAATAAGTCTTACATGGCGAAACCCGGCGAAGTGGAGAGCAAGTGGTACGTCGTCGACGCCACCGATATGGTGCTCGGACGTCTCGCTTCTCAGGTGGCGGCGATCCTGAAAGGGAAAAACAAGCCCGAATACACCCCCCACGTCGACTGCGGCGACCATGTCATCGTCATCAATTGCGACAAGGTGGTCCTCACCGGCAAGAAGCTCGAACAAAAATATTATCGTTATCACACCGGCTACATCGGCGGTCTCAAGGAAGTGCAGTACAAGAAGCTCATGAACGAGAAGCCCGAGTTCGCCGTGTACAAGGCTGTCAAGGGTATGCTCCCCAAGAATTCCCTCGGCAGAAATATGCTCAAGAAGCTCCGCGTCTATGCGGGAGCCGAGCACAATCATCAGGCGCAATGCCCCGTCGCATTGGAACTGAAGTAAGGTGAGGTGTGAATATGGCAACTAAGAAAACCGTCAAAAAGAAAGTTCAGTATCTCGGCACCGGCAGAAGAAAGACCGCCATCGCGCGCGTCCGTCTCGTCCCCGGCGAGGGCAATATCACCATCAACAAGCGCGCGTTTGAGGATTACTTCCCCCTCGACACCATGCGTCTCATCGTCAATCAGCCCCTGGAGGCTGTCTCCGCCACCGACAAATTCGACGTCATCGTCAACGTCCACGGCGGCGGCATGACCGGTCAGGCAGGCGCCATCCGTCACGGCATCGCCCGCGCGCTCTGCGTCTGCGACAGGGAAGCCTATCGCTCCACCCTCAAAAAGGCAGGCTACTTGAAGCGCGACCCCAGACAGAAAGAACGCAAGAAGTATGGGTTGCACAAGGCGCGCAAGGCTCCTCAATTCTCCAAGAGATGACCGCGCTATTTCGCGAATTGCTTTGTCAGCGCCCCTGCCGTAGATGCTCACTTACGATTTAGTAAGCTCCGCCTCTCGACAGGGGCGCTTTCGCGCACTTCATCGAAATATCGCGGTCATCCGTGTTTGCCTTAGTGCAGGATAGGTCGCAGTTTCCGTCTCTATCCCGCGCTATTTCGCGAATAACTGTGTCTGAGCACGATGAAAACTCATTCGAAGACGGTTTCACGCGCCGCTCAGCCAAGCGTTCACAGGCGGCGTGCCGCCTCTTGAACGCCGCGGCGCGTATCTGCGATCTCGCAAGCTAGACGAAAAATTAAGTAGACACGGGCTCGGTGCGCGTCGAGTCGCCCTCCTCGCCCCGCGAGCGACGTTCAGTCTATACTGGTATCCGCTTGATTATGTGAGTGCGAGATTCAAACTTTTTTCAAGAGGTGTTTTCATAAAGGCGCGGTTTGCGCCTTTATGAAAAAGTAAGTACCGCATTTTAGGAGGTCAGTCCTCTATCCCGAGTGGGGGAGGAGTCCCGAAGGGGAGGAGGGGGTACAATATTACCATGTTGCGGTAACGTATACCCCATTTAACCAGCCTGAATACGACGTGAACTTATTTAGAGCGTGCTTGAACACGACGAATAAGTGTGCGTGGGGTTCAATCTTATTTAATTTGGGGGGGGTTACGTCCCGTGACAGGGAAGTATTGTTGCCCCCTTCCTGCGGGTTTCCCCCCAATTTACCCCACCGAAAATACTTTCGGCGGGGACCCCGCTCGTTCCCCCTTAAAAGGGGACCCACCATTTTGGGGGAAACCTTCGGCGCTCGGGCATGAGGGCTACCGAGGACGGCGCCTCTGCGGCGCCGCCATGTTATGCCGCTTGCAATGCGCCCGCTTCGCGAAGAGAATGGCGCATTGCCGGCGCACTTTGCGTCTCGCCCTCGGCACTCACTTCGTCGCCGCCGACTTGCAAGAGGGCTACGCCCTGTGCAAGTTTGGCTAGGCGGCTCCACTCCGAATAAGTGTTCGTGGGAGTTCAAATACACTCCGAAAGAGTGCACGTCGTGTTCGAGGACGCCCCGCACACTTGTTCGGGGTATATTTGGATCCCACGCACACTTAATTGCAGACGCAACCGCGCTACGAACCCGAGCTCGTTTTGTCGGGAGAAAGATTTTCAAACCATCCTTCCCGTCCGTATGGGGCGGGGTCATTTCAGGAGTATGTATGCGCAGGCAGCGATGGCTTCTCCTTTGCCGATATCTCCCACTTTTTCGTTGGTGGTGGCGGTGATGCCTATCTTGTCCGCGGTGAGGGAGAGCGCTTGCGCCATACGGGCGCGCATCCTGTCGATGTGAGGGGCGATGATCGGCTTTTCGGCGATGATGCACACCGAGAGGTTCGCGGCGGAGCGTCCTTTCGCGTGCATGATGTTCAGCACGCCCTTGAGGAGCTTCATGCTGTCCGCACCGTCGTATTTGGGGTCGTCCACGGGATAAAGATGTCCGATGTCCTTTTCCCCGAGCGCGGAGAGTATGGCGTCCATCAGCGCGTGTACGGCGACATCGCCGTCCGAGTGCGCGACGAAGGAATAGGGGCAGGGGATACGCTCGCCCAGGAGCTTTATGCCCTTGCCCTCCGTGAGCCTATGCACGTCGTAGCCGAATCCCGCAAGAGAGGTGACAAGGTCCTCCTTGACGGTGATCTTGATGTTTTTTGGGTCGCCCTCCGTCACGGTCACGTTGCCGGGAGCGTAGCGGTGCACCACCGTGAAATCGTCCAGGCAGTCCTCGTCGCAGAGGGAATAGGCGTGCTCGACGCGCTCGCGCGCGAAGCCCGCGGGAGTCTGCACTCTGCGATAGTCGGTGCGGTCGGAGGGCTCGGCGACGCCGTCTTTCACGCGCAGTATGTTGTCGGTGAAGGGGATCGCGGGGATGCACGCCCCGTCCTTTTTCGCGCCCGCTATCACGCGTTCTATCAGCGCGTGCGAGACAAAGGGTCTCGCTCCGTCGTGTATGAGCACGATGTCGCACTCCTCGTCCAGCGCCTGCAACCCGAACCTCACGGTCTTGGTGCGGCTCGCGCCCCCTCTGGTCAGCGTGATGCGCCTGTCCTCGTCCAGGCGGGCGGCGGCGAGACTGTCCAGAAATTCGTCTGCGGAATCCGTATCCACCGCGATGATGACCCGCTTCACCTCGGGGAAGGCGAGGAAGGGTTTTACGGCTTCTACCAGCACGCATGAGGAGCCGCAGGGCTCCAAGAGCTTGTTTTCTTTCCCGTACCGCAAGCCCGATCCGCCTGCGGCGATGACTACGTTGATGTGTGACATGACCCTTCTCCCGCGCTAACGCGTGTGTGCGTATGCGCGTCAAATCATATTATTCTTCCGCGCCGGTTGCGCGCTCGCGAGTTTTGCTTTCCAGCACCCTGTACATCTCGGATGCGGACTGTTTTGTCTGCTTCTCGTCCACGTTGAGCACCTCGAACGTGAGAGAATCGTTGCCGAAAGACACGGTGACGACGTCGCCCGGTCTGACCTCTTTGGCGGGTTTTGCGGTCTTGCCGTTGATCTCGATGCGACCTCCCGTGCACGCGTCCGCCGCCACGGAACGCCTCTTTATCACTCGGGAGACTTTGAGAAACTTGTCTATCCTCATTTTTTCACCTTTTTTCATCGGTTTTCCCGTCCGCCGAGAGGAGGGAAAGGGCGGACGAGCGTCCTCCTCCGCCGAGCGGGCGGGAGCCTGAAAATTTTCCGCGAATTTCCCGTTGACAGAGTTGACAGTCTTGCAAAACGCTGATACAATAGGAAAATGCGCAATAATGCTTATTCCTGCCCTCGAAATCCCGTATTTTGGGGGTAGGGGGTTATATCTAACGGCGTTAGTATAGCGCAGAGCAACAAAAAAAACAAGTGCTTTCCGCGAAAGTAAGATTTCAGAAAAAATTTTTTTGCGGGGAACAAAATCGGTAATTTCAAGGAGTAAGACATGTCCCAAAGAATTCACAAGGTCATGTACGGAACGACCGAGCGTCAGGATTTCTCGAAGATCAAGGACGTTCTGGACATTCCGTATCTCATCGAGGTGCAAAAGGATTCCTACCGAAACTTCATCGGCGAGGGCATAAGAGAGGTGTTCAGGGATTATTCCCCCATCGTGGACTTCGCCGGCAAACTCAAACTGGAGTTTTTGTCCCATTCCCTCGAAGGCACGCCGAAGTACTCCGTCAAGGAGTGCAAAGACCGTGACACCACCTACGCGCTTCCTCTGCGCGTGAAGACCCGCCTCACCAATCAGGAGACGGGAGAAGTGGTGGAGCAGGAAGTGTTCATGGGAGACTTCCCGCTCATGACGGACTCCGGATCCTTCATCATCAACGGCGCGGAGAGAGTCATCGTCAGCCAGTTGGTGAGGAGCCCGGGCGTGTACAGCGAGAAGTCGCTGGACCGCAACGGCACGCCGCGTTTTAAGACCACCGTCATCCCCAACAGAGGCGCGTGGCTGGAATTCGAGCAGGATCAGAACGACGTGCAATGGGTGCACGTCGACCGCACCAGGAAAATAACCTCCACCACTCTTCTCCGCGCGCTCGGTTACGGCACGGACGAGGAGCTTTCCGAGCTCTTCGGCGGGGACGAGATGATGGCGGCGACCTGCAAGAAGGACAGCGACTGCAAATCCGTCGAGGAAGGCAAGAGGGATCTGTTCCGCCGTCTGCGTCCGGGCGAAGTGCCAACCACCGAGGGCGCGGACATCCTCATCAACAATACCTTCTTTGAATACAAGAAATACGACCTCGCGAGAGTGGGCAGATACAAGTACAACAAGAAGCTGTCCATCGCCAACCGCATAGAGGGCAACGAGCTTGCCCGCGACGTGGTGGATCCCGCGACGGGCGAGATCCTTGCCGCCAAGGGCGAAAAGCCCACCGAGGCGCAGGCGAAGAAGATACAGAACAGCGGCGTGAACGTCGTATGGCTCGCCTACCGCGACGCGAACGGCGTGGCGAGGGAATATAAAGCCATCGGCAACAACACCGTGGATCTGGACGCTTTCGTGGAGTGCGATCCCCGCGAGCTCGGCATCATGGAAAAGGTGTACTATCCCAACCTCAGGACTTTCATGGAGGAGTACCCCGATGCCGACGAGCTCCGTCTCGCGATAAAGACCAACGCGGATCAGCTGGTCTTCAAGCACATCACGGTGGACGACATCGTGGCGACGGTGAGCTACAACCTCGGGCTCCGTCTCGGGTTCGGCACCTGCGACGACATCGACCACCTCAGCAACAGGCGCGTGCGTCCCGTGGGCGAACTGCTCCAGAACCAGTTCCGCATCGGCGTTTCCCGTCTGGAACGCGTCATCAAGGAGAGGATGGCTTCGGCGCAGGATTCCGCCGAGATCACACCTCAGAACCTCATCAACATCCGTCCCGTGACCAGCGCGGTGAAGGAGTTCTTCGGGTCCTCCCAGCTCTCCCAGTTCATGGATCAGCCCAACCCCATCGCGGAGCTCACCCACAAGAGGAAGCTCTCCGCACTCGGTCCCGGCGGTCTCAACCGCGAGAGAGCGAGCTTCGAAGTGCGTGACGTCCACCACTCCCATTACGGACGTCTGTGCCCCATCGAGACTCCCGAAGGTCAGAACATAGGGCTCATCTCCTCCCTCTCCACCTACGCCCGCGTCAACGAGTACGGCTTCATGGAAGCGCCTTACCGCAGGATAGACAAAGCCACCGGCGTCGTCACGGACGAAGTGGTGTATATGACTGCGGACGAAGAGGACAAATACGTCGTCGCTCAGGCGAACGAGGAGCTGGACGAGGAGAGCAGGTTCGTGCGCGACCGCGTCACTTGCAGGATAAGGAGCGACATCCGCGAAGTGCCCAGGGAACAGGTCGATTTCATGGACGTTTCCCCCAAACAGCTGGTCTCCATCGCGACCGCGCTCATCCCCTTCCTGGAAAACGACGACACCAACCGCGCTCTGATGGGCTCCAATATGCAGCGTCAGGCAGTCCCCCTCCTGAAACCCGAAGCGCCCATGATCGCCACGGGCGTGGAGCACAGGATAGCTTATGACAGCGGCGCGCTCAAACTCGCAAAGCGCGACGGTTATGTCAAATATGTGGATTCCGACCGCATCGTGGTCGAGGCGGAGGACGGCACCACGGACGAATACGTCATGGCGAAGTTCGAGCGCAGCAACCAGTCCACTTGCATAAATCAGCACCCCATAGTCGCAAAAGGGGACAGAGTGTATGCCGAAGTGCGGGACGAGAAGGGCAAGGTCCTGAGAGAAGCCACCGTGCTGGCGGACGGTCCCGCCACCGACCGCGGCGAGCTCGCTCTGGGCAGGAACATCCTTGTCGGCTTCATGAGCTGGGAAGGCTACAACTATGAGGACGCCATCCTCATCAGCGAGGATCTGGTCAAGGACGACGTGTTCACCTCCATCCACATCGAGGAGCACGAGATAGAAGCCCGCGATACCAAGCTCGGCGAAGAGCAGATCACCCGCGACATCCCCAACCTCTCGGAGGACGCGCTCAAAAACCTTGACGAGGACGGCATCGTCCGCGTAGGCGCCGAGGTGCGCAGCGGCGACATCCTCGTGGGCAAGGTCACCCCGAAGGGCGAGACAGAACTCACTCCCGAGGAAAGGCTCCTGCGCGCGATATTCGGCGAGAAGGCGAGAGAAGTGCGCGACACCTCCCTCAGAGTGCCCAACGGCGAGGGCGGCATAGTCGTGGACGTCAAGATATTCACGAGGAAGAACCGCGACGAGCTCAGCCCCGGCGTCAACAAGCTGGTGCGCGTCTACATCGCTCAGAAGAGGAAGATCTCCGTGGGCGACAAGATGGCGGGACGTCACGGCAACAAGGGCGTCATCTCCCGCGTGCTCCCCAAAGAGGATATGCCTTTCATGGCGGACGGCACTCCGTTGCAGATAGTGTTGAACCCCCTCGGCGTTCCCTCCCGAATGAACATAGGACAGGTCCTCGAGGTGCACCTGGGGCTCGTCGCCAATATGCTGGGATGGAAAGTCGCCACCCCCGTCTTCGACGGCGCGGACGAGAGAGACATCAAACAGCTCTTTGCGGACTGCGGCATAGTCAACGAAGAGGGCAAGGTGGATGGCAAGATAAGGCTGTATGACGGCAGGACGGGCGAGCCTTTCGAAAATCCCGTCACCGTCGGATATATGTATATGCTCAAACTGCATCACCTCGTTGACGACAAGATCCACGCCAGAAGCACGGGTCCGTACAGCCTGGTCACGCAACAGCCTCTCGGCGGCAAAGCCCAGTTCGGCGGTCAGCGTTTCGGCGAAATGGAAGTGTGGGCGCTGGAAGCGTACGGCGCGGCGAATATGTTGCAGGAGATCCTCACCGTCAAGTCCGACGACGTGGTGGGCAGGGTGAAGACCTACGAGTCCATCGTCAAGGGCAACAACATCTCAGAGCCCGGCATCCCCGAATCCTTCAAGGTGCTGGTCAAAGAGTTGCAGGCGCTCGCGCTCGACGTCAAAGTCCTCACCGAGGACCGCGACGAGGTCAAACTGCGCGACTATGACGAGGATATGGATTTCGACACTCCCGTCACCAAGCGTCACGAAGAGCTCAAAGAGGTGGACATCCTCGGCGACGGTCTCTTCGAGGGGCTGGGACAGGGCGAAACCGGCATAGACAACCTCTTCGATACGGGCGCGGACGACGATGACGACATCTTCAGCGCGCTCACCGGCGCAGGCGCAGGCAACGCGTTCGACATCTTCGGCGGCAAGGATGACGCCGAGGACGAGGAATAAGGAGGTCCCGAATGTACGAACTCAGCAATTTCGATGCAATACAGATCGGCATTGCCTCTCCCGAGAAGATCAGAGAGTGGTCTTACGGCGAGGTCACCAAGCCCGAAACCATAAATTACCGCACCCAGAAGCCCGAGCGCGACGGTCTCTTCTGCGAGAAGATATTCGGACCCACGCGCGACTGGGAATGCCATTGCGGCAGATACAAGAGGATACGCTATAAGGGCGTCATCTGCGAAAAGTGCGGCGTCGAAGTCACCAAGAGCAAGGTGCGTCGCGAGAGGATGGGTCACATTGAGCTCGCCACCCCCGTTTCCCACATCTGGTACTTCCGCGGCGTGCCTTCCCGCATAAGCCTGCTCCTTGACATCTCCCCGAAGGACCTCGAACAGGTGCTTTACTTCGTGGCGTTCATAGTGCTGGACCCCGGCAAGGTCACCGAGATCAGCAAAAAGCAGGTCATCACGGACAAAGAGTATCGCGAACTTTTGGAAAAGTATAAGCCCGAGGATTTCCGCGTCGGCATGGGCGCCGAGGCGATAAAGGAACTCCTCATGGAGATAGACCTCGACCGCGACAGCGCGGAACTCAAAGAGATCATCGCGAACAGCACCAGCCAAAAGCGCATCCGCGCCATCAAGAGGCTGGAGATCGTGGAGTCCTTCCGCATAAGCGGCAACCGTCCCGAGTGGATGATCCTGGACGTCCTGCCCGTGCTTCCTCCCGAACTGCGCCCCATGGTGCAACTGGACGGCGGCAGGTTTGCGACCTCCGACCTCAACGACCTCTACCGCAGGGTCATCAACCGCAACAACCGCCTCAAAAAGCTCAAAGAGCTGGGCGCGCCCGACATCATCGTCCGCAACGAGAAGCGTATGCTCCAAGAAGCGGTGGACGCCCTCATCGACAACGGCAGAAGAGGCAAGGCGGTCAGCGGCCCCGGCAACAGGGAACTCAAATCCCTCTCCGGTCTTTTGCGCGGCAAGCAGGGCAGATTCAGACAGAACCTGCTCGGCAAACGCGTGGACTATTCCGGACGCTCGGTCATCGTCGTAGGACCCGAACTCAAACTTTATCAGTGCGGTTTGCCCAAAGAAATGGCTCTTGAGCTCTTCAAGCCCTTCATTATGAAGAAGCTGGTGGAGCAGAACCTCTGCCACAACATCAAGACGGCGAAGCGCTTCGTGGACACCGGCAAGAACCAGGTCTGGGACATTTTGGAGGAGATCATCAAGGATCATCCCGTGCTCCTCAACCGCGCTCCCACCCTGCACCGTCTGGGCATACAGGCGTTCGAGCCCGTCCTCGTTGAGGGCAGAGCGATCAAGCTCCACCCCCTCGCCTGCGGCGCGTTCAACGCGGACTTCGACGGCGACCAGATGGCTGTGCACGTTCCTCTTTCCATAGAGTCTCAGGTGGAGGCGCGCGTGCTCATGCTGTGCACCAACAACATCCTGAAACTTTCGGACGGCAAACCCATCGTCTCTCCGACGCAGGACATGGTCATCGGGTCATATTATCTCACCATCATCCGTCCCGGGGATAAAGGCGAGGGCAAGATATTCAGTTCCTTCGACGAGGCTCTGATGGCATATCAGGACGGCGACGTGACGTTGCAGTCTCTGGTGTGGATACGCACTCCCTACGCCCGCGAGGACGGGACGCAGGGCACCAGGATGCTCCACACCACGGTGGGACGTTGCATCTTCAACTCCAATCTGCCTCAGGATCTGCAATTCGTCAACCGCAAGGATCCCCGCAACGCGGGTCTTCTGGAACTCGACGGCATCCTCGGCATGGGCGCCTGTCTGGACGAGAAGCAATTCGCCGCGCTCGCAGCTCTTCTGCGCAAGGATGAGCTCACGGACGCGGATCGCGTCAAAGCTCGCGAGATACTCCGTGACGCAGACCTTGCGGACGCGAAGGTGGACGCAATGGCGGCGGCTCTGAAAGACGCTTCCGACGTGGACGTCACCGGTCCCGAGACACACGCCAAGACGGTGCTCCGCAAGAAGCTGCTCAAAATAATGGGCGAAAAGGCGATGGCGATAGGCAAGAAACAGCTCTCCCTCATCGTTGACAACTGCTTCAAGTATCACGGAGCGACCGAGACTGCGGCGGTGCTGGACAAGATAAAGGCGCTGGGGTATAAGTATTCCACCATAGGCGCCATCACGGCGAGCGTGTTCGATATGCACATCCCCGCCGTCAAGAAAGATATCATCGCCGAGGCGGAAAACACCATCAAGCGCGTGGAAAAGAACTTTGCAAGAGGTATCCTCACGGACGACGAGCGTTATCAGACCGTCGTCAAGACCTGGAAGGAAGCCTCCGACAAGGTGGAGCAGGCGCTCGTGGACAACGCCGAGGACTTCAACCCCATCTGGATGATGGCGAACTCCGGCGCGCGAGGCAACATGGGTCAGATCCGTCAGCTTTCCGGTATGCGCGGACTCATGGCTGACCCCTCCGGCCGCACGATAGAGCTGCCCGTCAGGGCGTCCTTCCGTGAAGGGCTTTCCGTTTTGGAATACTTCATTTCATCTCACGGCGGCAGAAAGGGTCTTGCGGACACCGCGTTGAAGACTGCGGACTCCGGCTACCTCACCAGAAGGCTCGTGGACGTCTCCCACGGCGTCATAGTGCGCGAACAGGATTGCGGCGACAGCAAGGGTACCGAGATCACCGCCATCCGCGACGGCAAGAGCGAGATAGAGTGTCTTGCGGACCGTATCGCGGGCAGGTTCACCATCGAGCCCATCGTGCATCCCGTCACGGGCGAGATCATCGTGGAAGCGGACAGCATGATAACGGACGATCAGGCGAAGGAGATAGAGGCGGCGGGCATCCAAAAGGTGCTCATCCGTTCCGTCCTCACCTGCAAGACGAGAAACGGCGTGTGCGCCAAGTGCTACGGCAAGAACATGGCAAGCGGTCAGCCCGTCAAACTGGGCGAAGCGGTGGGCATCATCGCGGCGCAGTCCATAGGCGAGCCCGGCACTCAGCTCACGATGAGAACATTCCACTCCGGCGGCGTCGCGACGGGCGACGACATCACCCAGGGTCTTCCCCGAGTCGAGGAGCTTTTCGAAGCCCGCAAGCCCAAGGGACAGGCGGTCATCACCGAGAACTCCGGCGCGGTGGTCGTCAGCGAGGACAGCCGCGAGATCACGGTCACGGGCGCGGACGGCGAAGTGAGAAGCTATGCCATCCCCTTCGGCGCCAAGCTCAAAGTGGACACCGGCGACATCGTTGAAGCGGGCGATCCGCTCACTTCGGGTTCCATCAACCCGCAGGATATGCTCCGCGCAAAGGGCGTCAAGGGCGTGCAGGAATACCTCACCAAAGAGGTGCAGTCCGCCTATCGTCTCTCCGGCGTCGAGATCAACGACAAGCACATCGAGGTCATAGTGCGTCAGATGCTCCGCAAGGTCAGGGTGGAAAATCAGGGCGACACCGAGATGCTCCCCGGCTCTCTTGTGGACATCTTCACCTACGAGGACGAGAACGAGAAGGCGCTTGAAAACGGCGGCGTGCCCGCCAGCGCGAAGCGCACCCTCCTCGGCATCACCAAGGCGGCGCTCGCCACGGAGTCCTTCCTCTCGGCGGCGTCCTTCCAGGAGACCGCGCGCGTGCTCACCGAGGCGGCGATCAAGAACAAGGTTGATCCGCTCATCGGGCTCAAAGAGAACGTCATCATCGGCAAGCTCATCCCCGCAGGCACGGGCATGAAGATATACAAGAATATCTCCACCGCCCCCGCCGATCCCGTGCACACCGACGACGGGGCGGCAAACGAAATGATCTGATATGAAAAATTCGGCTGAAAAAACTTTCTTCACTTCCGAAAGCGTGACGGAGGGTCATCCCGACAAGGTGTGCGACCAGATCGCGGACGCCATTCTTGACGACATCTTTTCGGAAGATCCTTCCGCCCGCGTGGCGGTGGAAGTGTGCGCGACCACGGGTATGGTGATGGTGTTCGGCGAAGTGAGCACTTCCCATTACTGCGACATCCCCGGCATCGTGCGTGGAGTGGTCAAAGACATCGGCTACGACGACAGCTCCCTCGGGTTCGACTATAAGACCTGCGCGGTGCTGTCCTCCCTTGACGAGCAGTCTCCCGACATCGCGAGGGGAGTGGACGAGGCTTCGGACTACATAGGTTGCGACGAGATAGACAAGCAGGGCGCGGGCGACCAGGGGATGATGTTCGGGTGCGCCACGGACGAGACTCCCGAGCTCATGCCTCTGCCCATAATGCTCGCTCACGCGCTCACGGCGCGTCTCACCGAGGCGAGGAAGTCGGGGGAGATACCCTGGCTCCGTCCCGACGGCAAGGCGCAGGTCACCGTGGAGTACTCTGCGGGCAGACCCAAGCGCGTGGACGTGGTGGTGCTCTCCTCCCAGCACAGCGACAGCGTGGACCGTCAGGAGCTGGAAAGCACCCTCATCGAAAAGGTGATAAAAAAAGCCGTCCCCGCCAAATATCTTGACAAAAACACCAAATTTTACGTCAATCCCACGGGCAGGTTCGTCATCGGCGGTCCTGCGGGCGACAGCGGCGTGACGGGCAGAAAGATCATCGTGGACACCTACGGCGGCTATTGCCCCCACGGCGGCGGCGCGCTCTCGGGCAAAGACCCCACCAAAGTGGACAGGAGCGGGACTTATATGGCGAGATACGTGTGCAAGAATCTCGTCGCCGCAGGGATCTGCCGCAGGGTGGAACTGCAAGTCGCCTACGCCATAGGCAGGGCGCATCCCGTATCCGTTTACGTCAACACCTTCGGCACGGGCGTCGTGGAGGACTCCGTCATCTCAAAGATAGTCTCCGAAGTCTTCGATTTCCGCCCCGGAGCCATCATCCGCCGTCTCAGGCTGGACAGACCCGTCTACCGCGCGACCTCCAATTACGGACACTTCGGAAGAGCGGAGTTCAGCTGGGAGAAGACGGACAGGACGGAGGAACTCAAAGCCGCCCTCGCAAAATACACGCTGTAAAAAGATACGCAGGAAAAAGCAAGGAAGAGCCTTGCTTTTTCTTTCGTGCGCGCTCCGCGCAGAAGGAGAAGGATGGAGCTCAAAGGAGAGATAAGAAACATAATATTCCGCAGTGAGGAGACGGGTTATACCGTGCTCGACCTCAAATGCGAGGACGCCACTTTCACCGTCGTGGGCACCATGCCTCCCGTCAGCGAGGGGCAGAATCTGCGCGTGGAAGGGGATTTCAGGACCCGCAGTATGTACGGCAGACAGTTCACGGCGGAAAAGGCTTATGTGTCTTCCCCCTCCGGGCTTGACGGGATAGTCAAATTTCTCGGGAGCGGGCTCATCAAGGGGATGGGACCCGTCACGGCGCGGGCGATAGTGGACTATCACGGGGTCAACGCCCTCGAAGCCATGAAATATCCCATAGAGATCGCCAAGGTGAAAGGCATCTCTCTCCGCCGCGCCACGGAGTTTTGTCTGGGATTTTCCAAACTCGAAAAGATGCAGTCTGCGGTGATGTTCCTCCAAAAGCTGGACATCACGGTCAACCTCGCTCTCAAAATATACCGCGTCTACGGCGACGCGACGGAGGAGAGAGTGCGCAAGAATCCTTACTCTCTCGTGGACGACGTGGACGGGATAGGCTTCCAGACCGCAGACAGGATCGCGGGGGAACTCGGCATCGCGGGGGACAGCGACTACCGCATCTGCGCCGCGATCACCTATACGCTCAAAGAGGCTTCGGTAAGGAGCGGGCACAACTTTTTGCCCGAAAACGAACTTGTTCCCGCCGTTGTGACGCTGTTAAGGTCGGATAGTGACGAGACCGAGCGGAGAGTGCGGGACAACATCGAGGACATGGTGATGCTCGGCGACCTCGTGCGCTACGATACGGGAGAGTGCGTCGCGGTGCTCACCAAGCAGAGCTTCAACATAGAAAGGAGCATCGCGCGCAGGCTCATCCGCTTGCAGGCGGAGGCGGCGGATTTCAGAGTGGACACCGACTACGAAGTCGCAAGGTTCGAGGAGGAGGCGGGGTTCAAGCTGCATCCCAATCAGGTGGAAGCCGTGCGCGCCGCCGTGGAAAACGGACTGCAGATAGTGACGGGCGGTCCCGGCACGGGCAAGACCACCATCGTCAAGTGCATGATACATCTCTTCCGCAATCTCGGGCAACGGGTCGCGCTGTGCGCTCCCACGGGCAGAGCGGCGAAGAGGCTCTCCGCCGCGACGGGGGAGGAAGCAAAGACCATACACCGCCTTCTCGACCTGGATTGGAAGGACGGGGGAGGCAGGTTTGCGTACAACAACGACAGGAAGCTCCCGCTTGACGCCGTCATCGTGGACGAGGTGAGCATGGTGGACGAATATGTGTTCAACGCCCTCCTCTCGGCGCTGGACAGGGGGAGCAGACTGGTGTTGGTGGGGGACAAGGATCAGCTCGCCTCCGTGGGCGCGGGCAACGTGCTCAGCGACCTCATCAAATGCGGCAAGTTCCCCGTCAGCGAGCTCACGCAGATATACCGCCAATCAGAGGACAGCAAGATAGTGCTCAACGCTCACCGCATCAACAGGGGAGAGATGCCCGAGCTTGACAACAAGAGCAGGGATTTCTTTTTCGAGGAGAGGGAGGACGCCGAATCCATCGCGCGCACCGCGTCCGATCTGGTGACCAGGCGACTGCCCGCATTTCTCAAAGTCCCGCCCATGGAGATACAGGTGCTGTGCCCCATGAAGAGGGGGAGCGCGGGCACGGTCAACCTCAACCGCATATTGCAGGAAAAGCTCAATCCCCCCTCCCGCGAAAAGAGGGAGGCAAGGCAGGGTGACACCCTCTTCCGCGAGGGAGACAAGGTGATGCAGACCCAGAACAACTATCAGCAGGAATGGGTGCAGGTCTCGGGGAATACCGTGGAAAAGGGGACGGGCGTCTTCAACGGAGACATCGGCGTCATAGAGCGCATCGATCCGCAGATCATGCAGTTCAGCGTGCGTTTTGATGATGATAAAGTGGCTGTTTATCAGTATTCCGACATCGAACAGCTCGCGCTTGCATACGCCGTGACAATACATAAATCCCAGGGGTGCGAGTTCGACGCGGTGGTCGTCGCGCTGGACGCGAACTATATGTTGCAGACCCGCAACCTTCTTTATACAGCCGTCACCCGCGCCAAAAAACTTGTGGTCATCGTGGGCGCGAAAAAGACGGTGGCGAAGATGATACGCAACAACGAGACGGCAAGAAGATACTCCCTCCTTCTCAATCTCATCGAGGAGGAGTGCAGGGGAGAGGTGTTCTGATGACGGGGCGCGGCGAGAGGGTGAAAG
Organism: uncultured Clostridia bacterium; assembly: GCA_944363035.1. GTDB lineage: Bacteria > Bacillota > Clostridia > Christensenellales > CAG-917 > Limadaptatus. Next base: position 9,728 of record CALVTS010000008.1, on the reverse strand, counting down.
AGAGGCTTTCCCGCCTTGTGCGCGGAGCCGCGGACGCGCTCGTCCGTGCCGTATATCCCGAGGACATCACCTGCGACGTGTGCGGCGGCGAACTCACGGCGGACACCCGCTATACGCTTTGTGCGGAGTGTCTTGAAAAGATGCCCTTCATCCGCGGGCACAGGTGTCTTGGGTGCGGGGCGCCCATCTCGGACGAGGCGGACTACTGCCCGAGGTGTCAGCACACCGAAAACGTGTTCAGGCGCAACATCTCGCCCTTTGTCTACAAAGGGGAGGCGCTCGCGCTGGTGCACGCGCTGAAATTCGGCAAAAAGAAGTACGTCGCGCGGCTTTTGGGCGCGGCGATGTCCGACGCGTACATCGAGTCGGGGGAGCGTTGCGAGGTGATAGTCCCGGTGCCGATGAGCGACGCCGAGAAAAAGAGGAGAGGGTTCAATCAGTCCGAACTTATTGCCGCAAACATCGGGGAGAGGCTCGGGATGCCCGTCCTGCCGGCGCTGGTCAAGGTGAAGGATACCCCGCCTCAGAAAGAGCTCTCGGGAAAAGCCAGGGCGGAGAACCTCAAAGGCTGTTTCGCCGTGGCGTACGGGGAGTATGTCAAGGGCAGGAAGGTGCTGTTGGTGGATGACGTGTTCACCACGGGTTCCACCGCCAACGAGTGCGCCCGTATGCTCCTGAAAGGGAGGGCGGGGAGCGTCACCGTGCTCACCGCCGCCGTGACGGAGCGCAAGCTCTCTCTCGAACCTCCCGAGGAGGACGTGCGGCAGGCTCCCGTCTGAGGGCGAGAAGGATTTTTCGTCGGGAGGGGAATTTGATTGCCATTTTAACATAATGGAATTATTATTGTATAAATGACTCGCGCGGACGCGCGTGTATCCCGTGATGACGGGGAAGGAAGGCAAATGGCTTCTATCTTCAACGAAAACGAAAGAAAGGTGCGCAAACTCCGCAAGATCGCGGAAAAGATCGACGCGCTTTCCGGCAAATACGCCGCGATGAGCGATGAGGAGCTCTCTTCTCAGACCGCCGCGTTAAAGGCGAGGCTCGCCGCGGGCGAGACTTTGGACGACATACTCACGGACGCTTTCGCCGCACTGCGCGAGGCGGCGGAGAGGGTGCTGGGGATGCGTCCCTTCTTTGTCCAGCTCATGGGCGGCATAGCGTTGCATCAGGGCAGGATCGCCGAGATGGGCACGGGCGAAGGCAAGACCCTCGTCGCGACTCTGCCCACCTATCTCAACGCGCTTGCGGGCAAAGGGGTGCACATCGTCACCGTCAACGACTATCTTGCCCAGCGCGACGCGGCGTGGATGGGCAAGGTGCACCGCTTCATGGGGCTCACGGTGGGCGTCATCGTCCCCGGCATGACCAACGAGGCGAAGCGCAGAGCGTACAATTGCGACGTGACCTATTGCACCAACAACGAGCTGGGGTTCGACTTCCTGCGCGACAATATGGTGGTGAGGAAGGAGCTCAAGATGCAGCGCGAGCTCCGTTACGCCATCATCGACGAGGTGGACTCCATCCTCATCGACGAGGCGAGGACCCCTCTCATCATCTCGGGCAGGGGAGGGAAGTCCAGCGAGCTTTACAAGACGGCGGACGCGTTTACGCGCACCCTCCGCAACGGCACGGATTACACCGTCGAGGAAAAGGAAAAGACGGTCATGCTGACAGATGAAGGCGTCGCCAAGGCGGAAAGATATTTCCATGTCGACAACCTCACCGACATCGAGAACGCGGACCTATACAATCACATACAGCGCGCGATGAAGGCGCACTACATCATGAAAAAGGACAGAGACTATATCGTCTCTGACGGCGAGGTGCTCATCGTGGACGAATTCACGGGGCGCGTGCTCGTGGGCAGACGGTACAGCGACGGTCTGCATCAGGCGGTGGAAGCCAAGGAGCACGTCGCGATAAGGAGTGAGAACAGGACCCTCGCCACCATCACTTTCCAGAACTTTTTCAGGATGTACCGCAAACTCTCCGGCATGACGGGCACCGCCAAGACGGAAGAGGAGGAGTTCAAGGGGATATACTCTCTGGACGTCGTGACCATCCCTCCCAATCTTCCTTCCCGCCGCCGCGACGAGCATGACAGGATATACACCAAAGTCCCCGGCAAACTCAACGCGATAATCGCGGATATAGAGGGCTGCGTCTCCCGCGGACAGCCCGTGCTGGTGGGCACCGTGAGCGTGGAAAAATCAGAAGAGCTCGCAGACAGGCTCAAACGCGACATCAACCTCAAACGCGTTAGGGGCGTGGACGGCAACACCCCTCGCATACACGTCCTCAACGCCAAGCATCACAAGGAAGAGGCGGAGATAATCGCTCAGGCGGGCAGGCTCGGCGCGGTGACCATCGCCACCAACATGGCGGGCAGAGGCACGGACATCATGCTGGGCGGCAACCCCGAATATATGGCGAAGGCGGCTCTCGAAAAGGAGGGCTACGAACCCGAGGTCATAGAGATGGCGGCATCTCCCCACGCCTACGACGAGAGGATGATGAGAGAGGCGGAGGAGAAATATAAGGAGATATACCCCGATTTCAAGGCGCGTTGCGCGGATGCGGACGCGAGATACCGCAAACTTTACGCCCAATTCAGGGACGGGTGCGACGCCGAGCGCGTCAAGGTGCTGGAAGCCGGCGGACTGCGCGTCATAGGCACCGAACGCCACGAGAGCAGGCGCATAGACAACCAGCTCCGAGGCAGAAGCGGACGTCAGGGCGACCCGGGCAGTACGGCGTTTTATATCTCCATGGAGGACGACGTGGCGCGCATATTCGGCGGAGACAAGATGAAGTCCATCGCCGAGACCATGAAGTTCGACGACGACACCCCCATCGCGAATTCTTTCATCACCAAGCAGATAGAGCGCGCGCAGAGGCTGGTGGAAAACCGCAACTTCTCGGTGAGAAAGCAGGTGCTCAGCTACGACGACGTGATGAACGCCCAGCGCGAGCTCATCTATAAGGAGCGCGGCAAGGTGCTGGACGGGCTGGACGTGCACGACCAGATCCTGGATATGATAGGGGAACTCGCCGAGGAGATAATAGGCTATTACGCGGATTACAAGGTGGATTACAACACCTGGGATTATGAGGCGTTCAACCATGCGCTGGAACAGCGTATGCTCCCCAAGGGGACCGACCTCATGACCCCGGAGCTCTGTTCCTGCTACGACGTGTACAAGCTCAAAGACGCTGTGATGAAAGTCGCGCTGGATACCTTTGAAGCCAAGCGCAAAGAGGTGGAAGCCGAGGGCATAAACTACGGCGACATCGAACGCATGGTGCTGTTGCGGACGGTGGACGCCAAATGGATGGATCACATCGACGCCATGGACGCGTTGAGGAGAGGCATAGGGCTCAGAGGGTACGGTCAGAGAGACCCCGTCATCGCCTATCGTCAGGAGGGCTGGGAGATGTTCGAGGACATGGTCAGCCGCATCCACACCGAGACGGCGAGCATACTTCTGAAAGCCGTGTTCGGCAAACGTCCCGCACCCTCTGCGGGCGGCGGGAAAGGGAAGGCGCCCGAGCCTCCTCGTCCCGTCGTAAACAAGGGAGCCAAGGTGGGAAGGAACGATCCCTGCCCCTGCGGAAGCGGGAAAAAATACAAGAACTGTTGCGGCAAAAACGCATGATCGGGGATAGGATATGCTGAATTATCAGGACAAGAAGAACGAACTCAAATCGCTGAAAGCGGAGTTGAACACCGCATATCAGGGGATAAACCCCGAGAAATTGCGCAAACGCATCGCCGAGCTGGAACAGATGCAGAACTCGGAAGGCTTTTGGAACGACGTCGAAAACGCGCAGAAAGTGTCCAAGGAATCCAGCCAGCTCACGAGCAAGATATCGCGCTTTGAAAAGCTCTTGGCGGAGCTTGACGACGCGATAGAGACCGTGGACATCGTGGAGCTCGAAAACAGCGAGGAGGAGGACGCGGCTCTCTTGCAGCGCATCGCCGAACTTTCGGAGGAGGTGGAACATCTCACCCTCTCCACCCTGCTTTCGGGCAAGTACGACGCGCTCAACGCCATACTCACTCTCCATGCGGGCGCGGGCGGTACCGAGGCGCAGGATTGGTGCGAGATGCTCTACCGTATGTACACCCGCTTCGTGGAGCGCGAGGGATGGTCGTATACCGAATTGGACAGTCTTGCCGGTGACGAAGCGGGGCTGAAAAGCGTGACCTTCCGCGTGGAGGGGGACAACGCCTACGGCTATCTGAAAGCGGAAAAGGGGGTGCACAGGCTCGTGCGCATCTCCCCCTTTGACAGCCAGGCAAGACGGCACACCTCCTTCGCTTCCCTCGAAGTCATGCCCGAGATAGTTGACACCTCCGAGATAGAGATACGTCCCGAGGATCTCAAAGTGGACACCTATCGCAGCAGCGGCGCGGGCGGACAGCACGTCAACAAGACGGAGTCCGCAGTCAGGATCACGCACATCCCGACGGGTATCATCGTGGCGTGCCAGAACGAGCGCAGTCAGATACAGAACCGCGAGGTCGCCATGCAGATGCTGAGGAGCAAACTCATCGAACGCCGCGAACGCGAGCGCGAAGAGGAAGCCGCCGCCATCTCCGGCAAGCTCAAAAAGATAGAGTGGGGCAGTCAGATAAGAAGCTACGTTTTCTGTCCGTACACCATGGTAAAGGATCACCGCACGGGGTACGAGACGGGCAACGTCCAGGCGGTCATGGACGGCGACTTGGAGGGCTTTGTCAACGAATACCTCAAGATGTCCGTCGCCGAGTGACCAAGGGGCGTTCGGGGCTCTGATCCCGCCCTGCCCGAAAGGGGAAAATACCGCGTTAGATCGCGGAAAACAGACAGAAAAGACCGACAGGAAATGAAGATACTTGCGATAGAATCCAGCTGTGACGAGACTGCCGCCGCCGTCGTCGAAGACGGCAGGAAGGTGCTCTCGGACGTCGTGGCGTCCCAGATCGAGATACACCGTCGCTTCGGCGGCGTCGTGCCCGAGATCGCCAGCCGCAACCACACCCTCGCGATAGACAACGTGGTGGGTGAGGCGCTGAAAAACGCCGGGTGCGGCAGGGAGGAGATAGACGCCGTCGCCGTGACCTACGGCGCGGGGCTCCTCGGCGCGCTCCTCGTCGGGGTGAACTACGCAAAAGGTCTCGCATACGCCTGGAAGAAGCCGCTTTATGCCGTCTCCCACGTCAAGGGGCATCTGGCGGCGAACTATATCGACAGCGGGTTGGAGCCCCCCTATCTCTGTCTGCTCGCCAGCGGCGGGCACACCGCCGTCCTGCAAGTCGCGGACTACGAGGACACCGTCCTCATAGGGCAGTCCCGCGACGACGCGGCAGGGGAGGCGTTCGACAAGGTGGCGAGGGTGCTCGGTCTCCCCTATCCGGGCGGTCCCGAGATACAGAAGCTCGCTCTTGACGGGAGCCCCGTCTACAAGATGCCTCTGCCCGTGTTCAAGGAGGGCGGAGAGATAAACTTCTCGTACAGCGGCTTGAAGACTTTCGTCATCAACCTCGTGCACGGTATGGAACAGAGGGGGGAGGAGATCCCCCGCGCCGACATCGCGGCGTCCTTCCAGGAATGCGCGGTGGAGCAGCTTTTCCGTGCAACGGAGTGCGCGGCGGCGCGCACGGGCATGAAAAAGGTCGCGATAGCGGGAGGCGTGAGCGCGAACGCGAGGTTGCGCGAGCGCATGGCGGATTGGGGAAAGAGGACGGGAGTCGAGATATATTATCCCAAGCTCCGCTATTGCACGGACAACGCCGCGATGATAGGGGCGGCGGCGTACTATCTCATCCGTTCGGGAGAGGCGCCCGCAGGGTTCGGGCTGGACGCGAAAGCCACGGTCGGGCTGTGAGCCCGAAGAGGGCGGCGAGCGCGCACGGGATGCGTGCGGCGTGCGTCCGAGCGCCGCGCTAGTGTGTCCGCAGGCGTGTGAAATACCATATGTTGCCTTATAAAATATAATATAATTTTTTTGCGGAAAGTCGCGTCATTTCGTTTGACATCCCCCTGCTAAGTTGGTAATATGATAGGGCTTGCGTAATGCGGGCTGTTTTTAGCTTATGGAAAAACGAGCATGAGCAGAGAAAACGAAATCATGAAATTGCTAGCGAGCTCCTCGAAAGTTGTCGGGACAAAACAGGTTTTGAGGGGCATATCCGAAGGGACGATCGGGTGTGTGATCGTCGCCGAGGACGCCGACTGCGCCCTGAAAAGCAGGGTGGTCGGAGCCGCCGAGTGTGCGGGGATTGCCGTAGCGTGCGCGCCGTCGATGGCGTGGCTGGGCAAAGCCGTCGGCATCGAGGTGGGCGCCGCCGCCGTGGGGATCGGGACGCGGGAGGACTAGATTGATTGCACTTGCATGGGTTGAGCAGGTACATTCGGAAATAACACAGGAGGAACAAGAATGCCAACAATTAACCAGCTTGTAAGAAAGGGCAGGGAGAGACAGACCAAAAAGTCCATGACTCCTATCATGGGACAGTGCCCGCAAAAGCGCGGCATCTGCCTTTCCGTGACGACGACTTCCCCCAAGAAGCCGAACTCCGCACTCCGTAAGATCGCAAGGGTGCGCCTCGTCAACGGTCAGGAAGGTACTATCTACATCCCCGGCATCGGCCACAATCTGCAAGAGCACAGCGTGGTGCTCATCAGAGGCGGAAGAGTGCGTGACCTGCCCGGCGTGCGTTATCACATCATTCGCGGCACTCTGGATACGGCAGGCGTTGCCAAGAGAAAGCAAGCCAGATCCAAGTACGGCGCAAAACGCCCCAAATAATAATTTTTCGAATGTAATTACCCAAGGAGGACAATATGCCCAGAAGAAGCGGCGTGCCTAAAAGAGACGTTCTGCCCGATCCCGTCTACGGCAGCAAGGTTGTGACCAAGCTCATCAACCAGATCATGCTGGACGGCAAGAAAGGGACCGCGCAGACCATAGTCTACGAGGCTTTCGATATCGCATCAAACAAACTCGGAGCCGAGGCGATCGACATTTTCACCAAGGCTCTCGAAAACGCCATGCCCCTTCTCGAAGTCAAAGCGAGAAGAGTGGGCGGCTCGACCTATCAGGTCCCCATGGAGATCCGTCCCGAGCGCAGACAGACGCTCGCCATCCGTTGGATCGTTCAATTTGCCAGAAAGCGCGGCGAAAAGACCATGAAGGAGAGACTCGCGGGCGAGCTCATGGACGCTTACAACCTCGCAGGCGGCGCGGTCAAGAAGAAGGACGAGATGCACCGCATGGCTGAGGCGAACAAGGCGTTCGCGCATTATAGGTGGTAGTCTTTATGCAGCGCAAATATGCACTTGACAAGGTCAGGAACATCGGCATCATGGCTCACATCGACGCCGGGAAGACCACGACCACGGAGCGCATCCTGTTCTATACGGGCATGACGCGCAAGCTCGGTGAGGTGCACGACGGCGCAGCGGTAATGGATTACATGGTGCAGGAGCGAGAAAGGGGGATCACTATCACCTCCGCCGCCACTACCACCGTGTGGAAGGGTCATCAGATCAACATCATCGACACTCCCGGTCACGTCGACTTTTCCGTTGAGGTCGAACGCAGTCTGAGAGTGCTGGACGGAGCGGTCGCGGTGTTCTGCGCCAAAGGCGGCGTGGAGCCCCAGTCCGAAAACGTGTGGCGTCAAGCCAACACCTACAAGGTGCCGCGCATCGCCTTCGTCAACAAAATGGACATCAACGGAGCGAACTTTGACAACGTCATCAAAATGATGCACGAGAGACTGCGCACCAATGCCGTCCCCGTCGTGCTCCCCATCGGGAGCGAGAGCGATTTCAGAGGCATCGTGGACCTCATCACGATGAAAGCCCTCTATTATTCCTCAGACGACAACGGCATCACCGTCACCGAGGGGGAGATCCCCGCGGATATGGCGGCGAAGGCGGAGGACGCGCGCAGGAAGCTCGTCGAAGAGGCGGCGAATTTCGATGACGCCATCTTTGAAAAGTGCATCATGGACGACAGCGCCTCCGTCACGGAGGAAGAGCTGAAAAAAGCCATCCGCAAGGGGACGGTGGAAATGGCGATGACGCCCGTACTGTGCGGCAGTTCCTACCGCAACAAGGGCATACAGCGTCTGCTGGACGCCATCGTCGATTTCCTGCCCGCACCCACGGACGTCGCGTCCATCACGGGCAGGAACCCCAGAGTGGATCGCGAGGAAGTGCGTCATCCCGGCGACGACGAGCCCTTCTCGGCGCTGGTGTTCAAGATCCTCACCGACGAATATGTCGGCAAGCTCGCTTTCATCCGCATTTACAGCGGTACGATAAAGACGGGCATGATGGTCTTCAACCCCGGCAAGAACGAGAACGAGCGCATCGGCAGGATACTGCGCATGAACGCGGATGACAGAGAGGACCTCACCGAGGCGGGAGCGGGAGACATCGTCGCTCTCGTAGGTCTCAAAAAGAGCACCACGGGGGATACTCTCTGCGACAAGTCCCATCAGATCGTCCTGGAAAACATGGTCTTCCCCGAGCCCGTCATCAAGGTGGCGATCGAGCCCAAGACCAAGGCGAGCCAGGAGCGAATGAACACCGCCATCCTGAAACTTCAGGAGGAGGACCCCACCTTCAAGGCGTACACCGACAAGGATACGGGGCAGATCATCATCGCCGGCATGGGCGAACTGCATCTTGAGATCATCGTTGACAGGATGTTCCGCGAGTTCAAGGTGGAAGCGAATGTCGGCAAACCGCAGGTGAGCTACCGCGAGACTGTCACCAAGGCGGCAAAAGCCGAGGGCAAGTTCGTAAGGCAGACGGGCGGTCACGGTCAGTACGGTCACTGCGTCATCGAGCTGGAGCCCAATCCCGGCGGCGGCTACGAGTTCTCCAACGAGACCGTGGGCGGCGTCGTGCCCAAGGAGTTCGCAAACGCGGTCAGCGAGGGCATCAAGGAGGCGGCGAAAGCGGGCATCATGGCAGGCTACGAAGTCGTGGACTTCAAGGTCAGGCTGGTGGACGGTTCCACTCACGAGGTGGACAGCTCCGAGATGGCGTTCCGCGTGGCAGGCTCCATGGCGTTCAGGAGCGCGGCAGAGAAGGCGAAGCCCATCCTGCTCGAACCCATCATGAAGGTGGAGATCGACGTCCCGGACGAGTATGTCGGCGACGTCATGAGCAACCTCAACTCTCGTCGCGGGAGCGTCCGCGGCATGGAGATGAAGAACGGCGTCCAGGCGATAGAGTGCGACGTGCCGCTTTCCGAGATGTTCGGTTACGCGACCACGCTCCGCAGCATAACGCAGGGCAGGGCGACGTTCACAATGCTCTTTGACCACTATGCGGAAGTGCCGCAGAGCATCGCAGAAAAGGTCACGGGCAAAAAATTCCAGAGATAATATATATTGGTATTAGTATCACTATTATCCTTATATATTCTCTATAAACACTACTCAAAAACAACCAATTGGAGGAATTCAAAATGGCAAAAGCGAAGTTTGAAAGAACTAAACCCCATGTCAACATCGGCACCATCGGCCACGTTGACCACGGCAAGACCACTCTTACCGCCGCCATCACCATGTACTGCGCGTCCAAGGGTCAGGCCCAGGTCATGAAGTACGATGAGATCGACAAGGCGCCCGAAGAGAAAGCCAGAGGCATCACGATCAACACCGCGCACGTCGAGTACGAGACCGCGAAGCGTCACTATGCGCACGTTGACTGCCCCGG
>CALVTS010000007.1 GCA_944363035.1 uncultured Clostridia bacterium | reverse complement strand
ATGATGTGCTTACTCAAAAACAATATCTGAAAATCATTGATAATATGGACTGAAATTCGTTTTAGGTCGGACACGCTCCACCAAAAAACGAAGGACACCGCAAAGTCGATGTCCTTCGTTTTTTGTAGAGTATAGAGGGAGCGCGAACTTGCGCGCAACATCTTATCATGCGCGTGACGTTTCTCTCTCCCCCTTCTCTTCCGCAAAAGCGAGCAAACCTTCCGTGCGCGCAGGTTCGGCGGCGGCACAGCCGACGCTTTCGCCATTTCCCGACCGCCCGTGACGTGTCGGAGCCTTTCTCTCAAACGTACAACACCTTCGTTGCCCCGTCCTTATGGCGAAGCTCCCCTCGTCTCCACCGCGAGGGTATCTCACTCTTAGCTGACGCGAGTTGCGCGCCGCCATACTTTTTATTATAAAAGTGCGCCGAAGTGCGCGGCTGTGTCCGCGCGCTTCGGCGCAATGTCGTATGAAAGTTTGGGGTAGAGGGGCGTGACGCTCCTCGCGGGGGCAAGGGGCGGAGCCCCTGTCGGGACCGCTTGGCGGCGAATGGTCATGGGGCGGGACCCATTGCTCATCCCTGCCGAGCAAAAAAGGAAAAGACTCTGCTCAAAGCAGGCACTTCACGAGCACGGCTTTTTGAGCATGGAGGCGGTTTTCCGCCCAGCTGAAAAAACTCTGTTCCGTCCATTCGAACCGCAACCTAATGCGCGCGGTTCTTTTGCAAACCTCGCGGATTTACTTTCCTGCGCACAATGCTGCGACAAGCTTCATATCGTCCACAGTATAACGCTGGTCGCAAGGCAACGGCAACACGTTCGCGGCAAGAGAATGCTCGTAAAAATCTTGGGGCAACGATAGCACGTTTGGCCACAGCGTTGGCACGTAAATCTTGTTTTCCAACAGTCTGCTTTTGATTTGCTGAGCATTTTCGACATACAACGGATAACAAAACGGGCCTTCGGGTCTCACTACGTCGATTCCGTTTACGCCGGACAACGCATCTGCCAACACTCCGAAATTCCTTTCGCGCGTCGCTTTGACGAAAGCATAATCGAATACGGACATCAATGCCTGTGTCAACTCCGACATTTCAAGCACATCCGCCGTTTCAAACGCACGTTCCGTATCAATAAACTCTCCGTAATGCGCAGAAGCGGTGTCCTCGCACCTTGTCAAAACGTGTCTCATTCTGTCCGACGAACGGTCTTTAACGAGGTCTTCCGGACGAGGCAGGGACGAAAACAGATACGCTCCGTCCGCCACGGGGAAAAACTTTCTGCACGTATATACGGTGTCGGCTCCGCAGGGTCGTGAAAAAAAAGCCTGCGCGTTGTCCACTATTAAACGCTCCCCGAACTTGCCGTAAAACGTCGCAATCTCTTCTTCGGAAATCTGACCGTAATAATTGGCGAGATACAGCACCTCGCCTTCACAGACGTGTTTATCAAACATAGGACGGAAGTCTTTTCCTATGTGATAGAATTCCACCCGACAGCTTTCGTCTTTGCACGCATTTATAACGCTGTCACACATGAAATAAGGTATATATATTTTTTTTATACCTTTGGCTCGTATCAGGTATTTCAAAGCTGTGCGCGCAAGGTTGAACTTTGCCGCGTCTGAATAGAACTCTCCGTCCGGATTGTAACCGAACGCCTGATACCCTCCGATTTCCTTCATTGCACTTTCACCTTTACCAAATCGAACATTCGCGACATATATTCGTCCGACGTTTTTTTATCGTCAAAACGGAACACCACCGTTCCCGCCGAAGCGTTTGCTCCCTCGAATGCGTCCACTCCGTCTCCCTCGGAAAGCCACTCGTCTTTTTCATTGACAAACGGCAACAGCCTTTCGTCTATTTCGATACCGCGATAGCTTCCGCTCTCGTAGGCGTGGAGTATACACTCCGCCCAGTATCCGTCATAGCAATAATTTGCGGGAATGTTCACGCTTTCTCCGATTGCCGCGGCAACGGCGTTTCCTATGAGGTCAACTCCGGTTGCGCGGGACACGATTTCCGCCAATCTGTTCCCGCCGCCGCGCGGTGAGCACTCCATGATATAAGGCTTGCCGTTTTTGCCGACGCGCGTTTCCACGTTGTAAATGGAAGTCCCGAGTCCCAGCAAAGAAACAAGCCTTTGGATTTCGCTTTCGAGAAAACGTCGGCTGCTCTCTTCCATGGACGACGGCCAGCTGTACGCCGAAGGTACGTAAGGATTGACGGCTTTTTTGTCGAAATGCTGATTGGAAAAAGACGCAAAAACAAGTTTACCGTCCACGGAAAAACATTCGGAATCCGAAGCAAAACCCTGCGGCTCGATGTATTCTTCAACGATGAACTGACCGTTGCGGGAGAATCGCAACGCGTTCGCAACAGCCGCCGCCATCTCGTTGCGGGAGGACGCCTTGGAAACGCCTTTGCTGCCTGCCGAATCCGTGGGCTTGACTATGACGGGCATATCCTCCTCGCCTATTTCGTCGAGACAATCTTCGAGGCTGGAAAAAGACTTGAAAAACGGCACGTTGAAGCCGTTGTCTTTCAGAAATTTTCTGAACAAAGATTTCTGTTGCAGCACCCGGACTGCTTCGTAAGAGCCGCAGGAAGGCAATGAAAGTTTTTCGGCAACGTATGCGGCCGTTTCCACCCCCGGGTCCGTGCCGAAGGACATAATGCCGTCTACGCCGAGTTCGCTGGCGGCGGCAAGAACCCTCTCCTTGTCGGTTATGCTGACATTGCAAAATTCGTCCGAATAACGGTGAGCGACGTTGTTCGGCAGATAATCGCACGTGATGACGTAACAACCTTTGTCGTGAGCGGCCTTTATGACGGGAAGCAAATAGCGAATACCGCCCAACATAAGAATCTTTTTCATTTTTGCCTCAATGGTTTTCAGTCGTCATTCCTTTGCCAAAGAAATCAGATATTTGCCGTACTCCGTGCCTTTGAGCGCTTTTCCTGATTTGAGAAGCTGTTCGGTATCGATGTACTTGTTTCGCCAGGCAATCTCTTCGGGGCAACACACGTAATAGCCCTGTCTTGCCTGAATGGCTTCCACGAATTCCGCCGCGCCCAGCAGTCCTTCAGGCGAACCCGTATCCAGCCAGGCGACTCCTCTGCCCATCAGAATGACATTCAGTTTCCCCTGCTTCAAATATACGTCGTTGACGGAAGTTATCTCCAGTTCTCCACGGGGAGAAGGCTTGACGCTCTTTGCAATCTCAACGACGCTGTTGTCGTAGAAATAAAGCCCCGGCACGGCATAATTGGATTTCGGTTGCGCCGGTTTTTCTTCAATGGAAATGACTTTGCCGTCGGCATCGAACTCCACAACGCCGAACGAACACGGATTCATTACGGGATAGCCGAACACGGTTGCGCCTTCCTTGATGTCCACGGCTTTTCGAAGAAGAACCGAAAGCGTCTGCCCGTAAAAAACGTTGTCTCCGAGAATAAGACAAACGCTGTCGTTGCCTATGAAATCCTCGCAAAGCACAAAAGCTTCCGCAAGGCCTTTCGGCTCGGGCTGAACGACGTAGGTGATTGAGATTCCGAACTTGCTTCCGTCGCCCAGAAGATTACGGTAATCGTCAATGTCGTAAGGTGTGGAAATCAAGGCAATTTCCCTGATGCCAGCCAACAAAAGAATGGACAAAGGATAGTAAATCATCGGTTTGTCATAAACGGGCAAAAGCTGTTTCGACACGGAAAACGTCATCGGATACAGTCTCGTTCCCTTGCCGCCGGCAAGAATAATCCCTTTCATAAAACTTCCCTCCTGTGCTTTGCGGATTTCAACACGATATCCGCTATTCTTTCCGCGTCGCCGTCCGACAATCCCGCATACATCGGCAGACAAAGCACGTTGTCGGAGACGAACTCGGCAACGGGCGTCGGTTGCGTGGTGACAAAATTCTTTCTGAACCAGGTCGTGCGGTTGGTAAGCGGATAAAAATATTTGCGGGCAAACACGTTTTCCTTCGCCAAAGCGTCGAAAACATCGTCACGGTTGAATGCTCCCGTGAACAACACCGGCATATATGCGTAATTGTGTTCGACGTCGGCGGGCGGCACACAGACTTTTATTCCCTCGACGCCATCGAATGCGGAAGCGTATATGCCGAACACTCTCTTGCGTTTCAGAATTTCGCCATCAAGGTGACGCAGATTGCAGATTCCCATAGCGGCGTGAAACTCGCTCATCTTTGCGTTGCCGCCCATGACGGAATAGTCCTTCGAAGCGTCAAGGCCGAAATTCTTATAGCTGTCCAGCACGGGTTTCATCGCTCCGTCTTTATAGCAGAGAGCGCCGCCCTCAACCGTGTTGAAAACTTTCGTTGCGTGAAAACTGAACATCGAACAATCGCCGTAAGTTGCCACACTCACGCCGTTTTTTCTGACGCCGAAAGCATGCGCCGCGTCGTAAAAAACTTTCAGGTTGTGCTTTTTCGCGATTTTCGAAACAACATCGTCGTCGCAGACGTTGCCGTAGACGTGCACGGCAAGAATGGCGGACGTTCTGTCGGTGATTAAGTCTTCGATTTTTTCGGGGTTTATGGTGTAGTCGTCTTCTTTAACGTCGCAGAACACGGGCATGAGTCCGCTCCGCAAGATTGCGTTTGTGGTCGAAACGAACGTGAACGGCGTCGTGATTATCTCGCCCGTCACGCCGTAGGCTTCCAGCATATTTTCCAACGCAAGGTGGCCGTTGGTGTAAAGCGTCACATTGTCAACGCCGAGATACTTTCCCAGTCCGACTTCCAGTTCGTTGTGCTTGGGACCCATATTTGTGAGATGACGTGTTTCCCAAATGCCGGCGATTTCTTTGCAATATTCTTCGAACGGCGGCAACGACGATTGCGTTACCAGAATCGGTTTGTCTTTTGTCATAAGGCTTCCTACCTGTTTTCGTACATTTTTTTGTAATAGTCACGGTATTCGCCGCTGATTATTTTCTCCCACCACGCCTTGTTGTCGAGATACCAACGAATGGTTTTTTCGATGCCGACTTCAAACGACGTCGCCGGAAGCCACCCGAGCTCACGGTGTATCTTTTCGGGATTTATGGCATAGCGCAAATCGTGTCCCGCGCGGTCTTTGACATAGGTAATGAGGTCCTCGCTCTTGCCGAGTTTGCGCACTATGGTTTTCACGATATCGATGTTCTTCTTTTCGTTGTGTCCGCCGACGTTGTAAACCTCACCCGGCTTGCCGTTGCGGATAATCAAATCGATTGCCGAACAATGGTCTTCCACATACAGCCAGTCGCGCACGTTCTCACCCTTGCCGTAGACGGGCAACGGCTTGTCGTGCAAAGCGTTGATTATCATGAGAGGAATAAGCTTTTCGGGGAAATGATAGGGACCGTAATTGTTGGAGCAACGCGAAATCGTCACGGGCAGACCGTACGTTCTGAAATATGCCGAGACAAGCAAATCCGCCGACGCCTTGGACGCCGAATACGGGCTGGACGTGTGCAACGGGGTCTCTTCCGTAAACATAAGGTCGGGTCTGTCCAAAGGCAAATCGCCGTAAACCTCGTCGGTGGATACCTGATGATATCTTCCCACGCCGTACTTTCTGCAAGCGTCCATAAGAACCTGAACTCCGAGAATGTTCGTTTTCAAAAAAGCGCCCGGATTTTCGATGGACCTGTCGACGTGACTCTCCGCGGCAAAATTTACCACAATATCGGGTTTAACCGACGAAAACAACGCGTCAATTGCCTTTTCGTCCGTAATATCGATTTTGTGGAAAGAAAATCTTGCATTGTCGGCAACGTCCGCGAGAGTGTCCATATTCCCCGCGTACGTCAGACAATCCACGCAAATCACTTCATCCTCGGGATGGCGGTCAATCAAATAATGAACGAAATTCCCGCCGATAAACCCCGCTCCGCCTGTTACCAGAATCTTCATAACCCTTGACTTCCGTATTTCCTGAATGTTTTGACATTCGGTCAGTATAGTATAACTCACCTTCGGAAAATTATATCATATATGCATACCCGACGCAAGCCGACAGAGAACATTAAAAACAAAATTTATAGTTTATCATTAAATGCGAAAATAGATTTTCCCCTGCGGGTGGTCTGTTTTCGCATTTACTCTTGACATTTACGACATTAAAAATAAAATCATCGAAAAACGATAATATATTTTTTATATAGATACGTTTTCTTGACAAAAAAAACTAAATTACTCATAATAAAGTAGGTAAAACCGAAACTAACAAACGATAATATGCCAAACGACCGTGCACCTCTGGTAAGCATAATAGTTCCGACGTACAATTGCGAGGGCTATATAAAACAAGCGCTTGACAGCATTCTCATGCAGGAATGCGATTTTTCTTATGAAATACTCATAGGCGACGATGCTTCCACGGACGGTACTCCGCAAATTCTTCTCGACTACGCAGCACGGCATGAATGCATAAAACTGTTCCTGCGTGAAACCAATCTCGGTGCCGCGAAAAACTGCATTGAATTGTTGAAAACGGCTCGGGGAAAATATCTGGCTACGCTTGAAGGTGACGATATCTGGAACACCCCGTCTAAACTTCAAAAACAAGTCGATTTCCTTGAAAATAACGATAATTATATCGGTTGTGCAACCAAAGTAGATTTTATAGACAAGAACTCAAACAGAATAAATTTTCCGAAACCGATTTGGATTAAATACAGAAAAAAATTCGGCATCAAAAATTTCAAAGGAATATTTTTGCCGGGACAACCGAGTTCCTATGTCAGAAGAAACATCTTCCTTACTCTGGACAATTCATTGAAAAACATTGCCGATTTCCATCCGATGATACTTGACAGAACATTGATGTTGCTGTACCTCACAAAAGGCAACTTTTATCTTTTCGGAGAAAAAATGTCAAGCTATCGTGTCGCATATGCCGAAGGTTCTCAAAACAGCGCAACACAAAAGGTTTACGGCAAAAACTCAATCGAGTTAATGCGCGAATACGAATACAACATAGCGCTTGAAGAATTATTCTACAGATTAACGTCAAAGAAAGCATCTTTCCGTACCAGACGGCTTATGCTCATGGCGGAATGTATCATTCAAAAAACAAGAAAAAACAAAGAAGCTAAAAACGTAATGCGTCTTTTGACAAGCGATGGTGCTCTGCCAAAGTGGCAATACGTTTTCTCTGTGTTATATATTATACGCAAAGCAACGTTGCATGTCGGTACAAGAGTTATGTTTATCGGGAGGGATTAACTGTGGTACTACATTTTATAATCAACAATACAAAAATCAATTATCCGTTTCTAAAAGAAATTACCAATTTCAAAGATAAAGAAGAACACAAAATAATATTGTGCGCCGGAGACACACAAGTATTGTTGAATGCTCCTATGCTGTTGGCATTCAAAAATGTTGTACACATGGATTTCAATTCCAACAAAACCGTAAAAAAACGCAAAGAAGAAATTCTGGGCTATATCAAAGATGCAAAAAACATATATTGGCACGGTTTGTTATGCATGCCCACTGCCCTAATTTCTCTGATACTAAAAGAAAAAAACGTGTTGAAAAAATCGGTTTGGATTGTATTTGACGAAGATTTCAAGATTGCAAATGCTTTAAAAATTAAAGCTGCCAAAGATAAAAAATTTAAGAAAGCAAACAATCAACTGATAGTATTACGGCATAACATTCAGCATATAATCTGTTCTTCCGCGGCTCAAAGTCAACAGCTTAAGATACAGTTCAACATCGTTCCTTCAAAAAAGAAAGATATAACCGAGATGTTCTATCCTCCGAACTACGATACGTCTCTGTACCTCAAAACCGTTTACGATTCGTTAAACGTTTCCACCGAAAAAAAGCCGCTGGTCATGTTAAATCACAAAATTACGGATAACGGCTTTGTCGCGATGGATTTGATTTCCGGTTTTTTTGATAATATTGACTTAAACATTCCCGTAAATTTCGGAATGTATTATCTGCCGAAATACAAAACCGGCATTCCCGAATTGCTTATGAGAATGAAAATGATGCAGTACGGTATCGACGATAACTGCATTTTGAATGCCAAAATAAGCAATAACCAATATATAGATTATGTTTCGACGGTCGATATTGCTGTATTTAACTTTTCGGAATGGATGGCATATAATCTTATCGTTATGTTAGGGTTTTTCAGAAAAAAGGTTTTCCTTTCCGAAAAATCGTCCCTTTATAAGTATTTGTTGTCGGTTGGCTTCCCTGTTTTCAGAACGGAAGATATTCCTACAATGGATTATTACGATTTTATTAAACCTGCCGAATACAACAAAAAGGTATATTTTTGGATTGAACAACAACTCATATCGGAAAAAAACGCTTTGATATGGAACGCCTACTACAATAATTTGATAAAAAAAACGAAGTGATTGGCATTTTACGGAGATAATACGGAGATAAAATATGAGATTTCTACACATATTAAACGCAAACGAACGCAATAGCGCCAATTTGATAAGACAGTTGAAAGCAACCGTTGACCTTACTAACCACGTTTTTTTGGTGTTGAACAGCGAAGAAAAAGTAAAAAAGCTTTTCCCGGAGTTCCATTCTCTGTATAACTTTGAGTATTTACCTGCAAAAGGAAGGCTCAAGAAAATTGCCTGTTTGTATAAACGCATGGCGGATGCGGACAAAATAATTTTCCATTCGTTGATATTTAACTCAAATAAATTTTTGCTCTTCTTTGCCGTTCTGAAAAAATTCCTAAAAAAGTCCGTTTGGATTGAATGGGGCGGCGATCTCTACAACTGGAAGAGAGAAGAAACTGACTTGAAAAGCCGTGTTCTTAACTATTTGAATCACAAAATTAGAGCCGAAATACCTGTTGTGGGTACTACTTTCGAATACGATAATATAGCCATAAAGAGAGATTTCGGAGACAAAAGAATCTATTTCACACCCCTGCCCTTTGGGACAGACAGAATGGATTTACTTAAAGAAGTTTGTACGCATCATAAAAGAACTGATGGCCCCGTTCGCATTCAGGTTGCACACAACATATTACCTATAAACAATCATCTTTCCATATTGGAAAAACTCGAGAAGTTCAAATTCAAAAACATAAGAATTATTATGCCGATAAGCTACGGCACGTTCGGCATCGGAGGAAAATTTGCGGGGCTAACATATAAAAGAAACGTTCAAATATGTGCCAAAAACATGTTCCCGGAAAATATTACTTTTATGAGCAAAGGCATTGCACTTAAATATTATCTGCGCTATTTGTGGAATATAGATATTGCCGTATTCGACTGTGACAGACCTATTGCTCTTGCAAACATATACTATTTGTATTTCTTGGGCAAAAAAATATTTGTTCCGAGAAAATCGCCTCAATACTCTTTCTTCATCGACCAGGGTATGAGAATTTTTGCAACGGAAGACATATCTAAAATGTCATTCGAAGAATTTGTGTCAAATGACTTAAAACCTTTGTACGACCCAAATAATCCTGATATGAAATTGCCCCCGATTCTCGAGCAAAAATTCAAACCCTACGAAGAAATGAAATACTGGAAGATTTTCTTCGAAGAATTATCTAAATAAACACTATGGGAAAAAAACTGTTGATTCTGGGTAGCAACCATCTTTGTTGCGAAATAATTTATGCGTCAAAAGAAATGGGCGTTTCGACAATAGTCACAGACTGGAATTCAGTGGAAAACGCTCCCGCAAAGCTTATCGCGGACAAACATTACGAAATAAGTCTTGCGGACATTGACGGCATACTTGAGTTGATAAGAACCGAAAACATTGACGGCGTCATCACTGGCTTTGCCGATTCATACCTAAAATACTATGCGGAAATATGCTCCCGCGCAGGGCTTCCCTGCTACGGCACCTCTGAACAATTCGACATACTTTGCAATAAAGATAAGTTCAAAGCAAAGTGTCGAGAATTCGGCGTGCCTACCATTGAAGAATATGATACGGAAAAGCTATTAAATGATGCCACATATCTACACTCTGCAGATTTTCCCCTGTTGCTCAAACCTGCAGACAACAGTGGCGGAAGAGGCGTAACTATTTGCCGCTCTCCCGAAGAGTTTTCTGCTTGTTATGAAAAAGCAAAGGTTTATTCCCCGTCTGAAACAGTACTAAGTGAACAGTTCATCGAAGGAAGAGAAGTAACGGCATTCTATTTATTCGATAATGGTGAGGTCTATTTATCGGGATTGGCAAACAGATTAATCGGCGCACAACAGACCGGCGTAATCAAACTGCCGGTGGGATACTCTTTCCCGTCCGATTTGCTGCCATACTATGAAAAAGATATTTATCCTCATGTCAAAAACATGTACAAGGCAATGGGACTACAAAACGGGATGCTGTTTATGCAGTGTCTGATTGGAAAAGATAACGTCTGCAGGGTTTATGACATAGGATACCGCTTGACCGGATCTTTGGAATTCATTCTTTCCGAAAAAGTAGTAAACGTAAACGCAATCAAAGCCATGATAAATTTTGCGCTTTACGGAAAAATGTTTCCTAACGGTGTAAATCAAACCAATTTAACCGCAAATTGGCCAAATTACGCATTCAACATCACTATCCTTTCAAAACCAGGAAAAATTCAGAATGAAACAGGTCGCGATAAGCTATCCGGTATAGACGGGGTCGTGACTTTCAGGAATAATCATAAACCCGGCGAAGTTATTCCAGAAGAATCACTCGGCACTCTTAATCAAGTCGTTATGAGAGTCTTTTGCGTATGCAAGGAGAAAAACGACATTTGGCGAATCGTCGAAGAAATCAAAAATGTTTACGATATGACAAACGAGAATGGGGAATCAATGCTTCTGCCCGTTTTCGATACTAAAGAAATTTATTTGAGGTAATATGAAAAAGGTTCTGATAACCGGTGCGGGCGGGTTGCTCGGCTCGCACATCGTGGAAAAGCTGAAAAACTCCGACAGATGGCACGTCGTTGCCGCAAGCAGAAATCCTCTGCAAACCGACGCTCAAAACGTTACTTCCGTCACCAACGACGAAATTTTTGCGGGTACTGCCGATTTGAGCGACGTAAATGCGGTGATTCACTGTGCCTTTTCCAGAGACAACAGTCCCCAGGCTCTGGCAGAAGGACTGATTTTTACCAAAAACATTTTCGACTGTTTCAAGTGCAACGGTCTCGATAACATTATAAACGTCTCCTCTCAAGGATTGTACAAGCAGCCCGGACAAACGGAGTTCCTGAAAGAATCCGCACCGATTGCTCCCCGCGACGCTTACGGTGTCACCAAGCTTGCCACGGAATTGCTTATGGACAGCATTTTCGGCGAAAACACAAATTATACGAACGTCAGGCTCTCTTCTCTGAATATGCCTCAACGCTTCACACAATATTTCGTCAACAACGCTCTGAACGGCACGCCCGTGAAAATCATGGGCAGCAAGCAGAAAGTGTCGCTGATGGACGCCCGCGACGCTGCAAACGGACTTATCGCCTTGATAGACTCTCTGCCCGCGAAATGGCAAAAAGCATACAACCTGGGCACCGGCAGACACACCACGGTAGAACAACTCGCCTTGCTTACCGCAGACATCGTACATAAAAAATTCGGTTACGCTTATCCCGTCCTGGAGTATGCGGAGAGAGAGGTTGCGGAATATTCGCCCGTGGACATTTCCGCAATTTGTGCCGACACCGGGTGGAGTCCGTCCTGCAACGACGAGGCGATGATTACGGACATGATAGAAAGAACCCTGCGCGACAGAGCTTAAAACATTCATTATTTGTTTTACGTTGCTACTTCTCCACCAAAAAACGAAGGACACCGCAAAGTCGATGTCCTTCGTTTTTTGTAGAGTATGCCAGACAGGAATAAAGGGAGCGCGAACTTGCGCGCAACATCTTATCATGCACGTGACGGTTCTCTCTCCCCCTTCTCTTCCGCAAAAGCGAGCAAACCTTCCGTGCGCGCAGGTTCGGCGGCGGCACAGCCGACGCTTTCGCCATTTCCCGACCGCCCGTGACGTGTCGGAGCCTTTCTCTCAAACGTACAACACCTTCGTTGCCCCGTCCTTATGGCGAAGCTCCCCTCGTCTCCACCAATCAAAACCTAAAACGAACCACTATCGAGTGAAAGTAGTTTTAGGTTTTTCTTTTCTCATTTCATCGTATTCTTTTCAAAGCGTCAAGAAAACGCTGCCAATTCCAAATAAAGAGCTCATACAAAATGGCGTTACAACTCAAATACAGTCGCACGGGAGATAAGGGCGGATCGCCAAGCGGTTCAGCGGCGAACGCCCGTTCCCGTGCGCTTTGAGTTTCGCCTTATTCCGTCTGCCCATATGGCGGGTGCTTGAACGGCGAGGCGCAGCCGAGCCGCTCGTTTATTCAAGCACCCGCCATGGTGCCATAAAATATCTAATCGACTAAAATCTACACAATTTGACTTTTGATTTATTAAGTGCTATAATATTTGCAACTGATTTAGGAGTCTTTTCAATGATTTTTGCGGTTATTGCAATTGTAATTACGATTATAGTTATAGCCATTATTATTGGCAAAAAAACATATTCTCCCGAGTCAAAGGGGGAACGTGGTGAAAATCGTGTTGCCAAAATATTAGGTGATACTATTAGTGGCGAACAATATGTAATAAACGATTTATTGTTTCAAAATGAAAATGGTCAATCGTGTCAAATAGACCATATTTTTATCAATAAATTCGGGATATGGGTAATTGAAACAAAAAATTATACTGGCAATATTTATGGGCAAGAAGATCAACGTGAATGGACGCAAGTTTTAGCGTATGGAAATGAAAAAAACAAATTCTATAATCCCATCAAACAAAATGCTACTCATATATATCATTTATCAAATTACTTAAAAGTTAAAAATGTGTTTATAAATGTGGTTGTTTTTTTATCGCACGCTGACATAACAAATATAGTGTCTAACAATGTCTATTCAATATATGAATTACCTACAATTAAAAATCAAACAACCAATATAACTTTATCTATTGATAAAATGGAATATTATTATAATAAACTTTTAGAGTTAAAAAACAATGCGACCATAACAAAAAATGAGCATATAGAAAATATTTATAAAATACAACAACAAATACAACAAGGAATTTGCCCAAGATGTGGTGGAAAACTTGTGTTGCGCAATGGGAAATATGGGCAGTTTTATGGTTGTTCTAATTTTCCAAACTGCAAATTCAAAAAGCGCATTGAATAAAATTCGTTTTACGTTACTATCGTTCCACCACAAAAAGCACTTGCGATGCAAGTGCTTTTCTCTTTTGAGCGAGGGGCCTCTCACCCTTGGCTGACGCGAGTTGCTCGGTGACATCTCTCTCCTCGCACATCTCTCGTTGATCCACGGCACCACGACAATAGTCCCGCTCCGCTTACGTTTCACCTCTCATCCTCGCTATTCCGTCGCTTCGCTCCTTACGAGTCCCCTCGTCTCCACCACCATAAGCAAACGGCATCGCGAAAGCGGTGCCGTTTGCTTATGGTGATGACGCCGTCAAGGAGCGCGAACTTGCGCGCAACATCTCATCATGCGCGTGACGTTTCTCTCTCCCCTTCTCTTCCGCAAAAGCGAGCAAACCTTCCGTGCGCGCAGGTTCGGCGGCGGCACAGCCGACGCTTTCGCCATTTCCCGACCGCCCGTGACGTGTCGGAGCCTTTCTCTCAAACGTACAACACCTTCGTTGCCCCGTCCTTATGGCGAAGCTCCCCTCGTCTCCACCGCGAGGGTATCTCACTCTTAGCTGACGCGAGTTGCGCGCCGCCATACTTTTTATTATAAAAGTGCGCCGAAGTGCGCGGCTGTGTCCGCGCGCTTCGGCGCAATGTCGTATGAAAGTTTGGGGTAGAGGGGCGTGACGCTCCTCGCGGGGGCAAGGGACGGAGCCCCTGTTGGGACCGCTTGGCGGCGAATGGTCAGGGGGCGGGACCCATTGCTCATCCCTGCCGAGCAAAAAAGGGAAAGACTATGCTCACAGCAGGCACTTCACGAGCACGGCTTTTTGAGCGTGGAGGCGGTTTTCCGCCTCGTCGAATATCTCGCGGGAATGCGCTTCAAACACCTTTGAGGTGATCTCTTCCTCGCGGTGGGCAGGAAGGCAATGGAGCACCATGGCGTCGGATCTTGACACTTCCAGCACTTTATCGTTGATTTGATAGCTCTTGAACACCTTTTTGCGCTGTTCGGCTTCGCCCTCCTGTCCCATGGACGCCCACACGTCGGTGTAGAGGACGTCGGAATTTTTCGCCATTTCGAGGACGTCGGGAGAACAGGAGAATTTCCCGTTTGCATAAGCCCATTTCATGATGTCGGCGTCGGGTTCGTAGCCCTCGGGGCAGGCGACCGAGACCTCCATCCCGAGCTTTATGCCGCCCACGATGAGGGAGTTGGTCATGTTGTTGCCGTCCCCGACATAGCACAGTTTCCTGCCCTTGAAGTTGCCCTTGTATTCGCGGATGGTCATGAGGTCTGCGAGCACCTGACAGGGGTGGCAGTAGTCCGTGAGCCCGTTGATGATGGGGATGGTGCCGAACTCGGCGAGCGCCTCCACCTCCCTCTGATCGAAGGTGCGGATCATGATGCCGTCGAGATAGCGCGAGAGCACGCGCGCGGTGTCCTGGACTATCTCCCCTCTTCCTATCTGCAGGTCGCGGGAGCTCAAAAACAGGGACATACCGCCGAGGTCGAACATCCCGACTTCGAATGAAACGCGGGTGCGCGTGGAGGACTTCGCAAAGATGAGCCCCAGCGTCTTGCCCTCCAACAGGCGGTGCGGGATGCCGTTTTTCTTTTCGAATTTGAGCTGATCCGCGGTGTTGAGGATCTCCACGATCTCCTTTTCGGAGAGGTCCATGAGTTTCAGAAGATTTTTCATTTTGCACACACCTTCCTTATGACGTCTGCGGCGAGGGATATCTCCTCGTCGGATATGGTGAGCGGCGGGAGGAGCCGCACTTTGTCCTTTGCTTTCAGGGCGAGCACTCCCTCCCCTCTCAGAGCGGAGAGCACGTCGCCTGCGGGCTTTTCGGTGAGCACGCCGAGCATGAGTCCCCTCCCCGTGACCGATCTTATCCCCTCCGCGCCGCGAAGCGCAGAGGCAAGTTTCTCACCTTTTCGCGAGACCTCGGCAAGAAACTCGGGCGTGAGCCGTCCGACCACGTTGAGCGCGCCCGCGCATACGGCGGGATTGCCTCCGAAAGTGGAGCCGTGCGTGCCCGGAGTGAGCACTTCCGCCGTCCTCTCGCCGAAAAGAGTCGCTCCTATGGGCAGACCGCCGCCCAGCCCCTTTGCCGAAGTCACGATATCGGGGGAAAGTCCGAATGGCATATAGGAATAAAACGCGCCCGTCCTTCCCATGCCCGTCTGCACCTCGTCCACGATGAGCAGAAGCTCGTGTCTCTTTGCGACGTCCGCCGCCGCAAGAAGAAACCTCTCCGAAAGAGGGACCACTCCCCCTTCGCCCTGTATGGTCTCGAGCATGACGGCGGCGCATTTGTGCTCCGACGCGGCGCACTCCAACCCCTCGGCGTCCTCGGGGTCCACGGTGACGAACCCCGGCGTGAGAGGCAGAAAATCCTTGTGATACTCCTCCTGACCGGTGGCGGCGAGCGCGGCGAGAGTCCTGCCGTGGAACCCTCCCTTCAACGTGATTATGTTGTAATATTCGGGGCTCTTGTGCTCCTCCCCCCATTTACGGGCGGTCTTTATCGCGCACTCGTTGGCTTCCGCCCCCGAATTGCAGAAGAACACCTTTTTGAGTCCGGTGGCGCGGACGAGCGCTTCCGCAAGCTCAGCGCAGGGAGAGGTGTGATACAGATTGGAGGTGTGCGCGAGCTTTCCGAGCTCGGCGGTGACCGCCGCCGTCCATTCCTCGTCCGCATAGCCGAATATGTTGACGCCTATGCCGCTGCCGAGGTCGAGATAGCGTCTGCCGTCCTCGTCCCACACATAACTCCCCTTGCCGTGAGTGAGCACGACGGGGAAGCGGGAATACGTCCCCGCGATATATGCCTTGTCCTTTTCCTTTACGTTCATATGCTCTCGCCTGACACGAACATCGTGCCCATGCCCTCGTCCGTGAGCGTCTCGATGAGGATGGAGTGAGGCACCCTGCCGTCTATGATGAACACCTTTTTGACGCCGCGGCGGATGGCTTCCACGCAACAGCTCACTTTGGGGATCATCCCTCCCGAGAGCTGTCCCTGATTTATCATGCGTTGCGCCTCGCTCACAAAGATCTTGCCGATGAGGGTGCTTTCGTCCTTTTCGTCCTCCAAGAGCCCGGGGGTATCCGTCATGTTGATGAAGCTCTCCGCTTTCAGCATACCCGCGATCCTGGCGGCGGCGGTGTCCGCGTTGATGTTGTAGACGTTGCCCTCCCTGTCGCATCCGACGGTGGAGACCACGGGGATATAGCCCGCGTCCAGCACGTCGAGAAGGGGCTTGACGTTGAGGGACTCTATCTCCCCCACGTATCCGAGACGGGGATCGAGTTGTTTCGCCTCGATGAGCCCGCCGTCCGCGCCGCTGAGCCCGATGGCTTTGCCGCCGAGAGACTGCACCAGATTGACAAGATCCTTGTTGACCTTGCCCGCGAGCACCATCTGAACCACGTCGGCGGTCTCCTTGTCCGTGACGCGGAGCCCGTCCACGAACTCAGTCTTTTTGCCGAGCCTGTCCAGCATCTCGGTGATCTCGGGGCCGCCGCCGTGCACCAGCACTACCTTGACCCCGATGAGGGAAAGCAACACGAGATCCCTCATGACGGCGCGTTTGAGCCCCTCATCGCGCATCGCGCTCCCGCCGTACTTGACCAAAAGTATCTTGCCGCTGTAATTCTTGATGTAAGGCAGAGCCTCGATGAGCACCTCCGCCCGTTGTTTGTTGTCTATGCGCATGATGTCCTCCTAAGTCCTGTAATCGCCGTTGATCCTGACATAATCGTAGGTGAGGTCGCACCCCCACGCCTCGGCGGAATATCCGCCCTCCCCCAAAGAGACGGAGATGAGTATCTCGTTTTCGGAAAGGACGGCTTTTGCCTTCTCCTCCGAAAAGTCAACGGGAGACCCCGCCTTGCACACTTCCACCTCTCCCGCCGCAGAACGGAAGGAGACGTCCACCTTTTCGGGGTCGAACTCCGCGCCACTGTAACCCATGGCGCAGAGCACCCTCCCCCAGTTCGCGTCCGCGCCGAACATCGCCGCCTTGACGAGGGAGGAACATATCACGGATTTCGCCGCCTTTCTCGCGTCACGAAGAGTGCCCGCGCCCGTGACCACGCAGTCCAAAAGTTTGGTCGCGCCCTCGCCGTCGCCCGCGAGCATCCTGCACAACTCGATGTTTACGGTGTTCAAAGCGCACATAAAAGTGCGGAAATCGTCGTTTTCGCAGGTTATCTCCTCATTCCCCGCCTCGCCGTTGGCGAGGAGGAGCACCATGTCGTTGGTGGAGGTGTCCCCGTCCACGCTCATCATGTTGAACGTGCTCTCGACGTCTCCCGAGAGAGCCTGCTGCAACATCTCCTTGGACACCGCCGCGTCCGTGGTGAGGAAGACGAGCATGGTCGCCATGTCGGGATGTATCATCCCCGAGCCCTTTGCCATACCCCCGAGCCTCACCCTCTTGCCCCCGAGGGTGAACTCCACCGCCGTCTGCTTGACGACGGTGTCCGTGGTCATGATGGCGCGCGCCGCGTCCGTGCCGTCGCGGGAGAGGGTCTTCACAAGTTCGGGCACTCCGTACGCGATGGGGGAGATGGAGAGGGGTTGTCCGATGACCCCCGTGGACGCCACCACGACGCTCTCCGCCGCAACTCCCAGCGCGTCTCCCGCCAGCTTGCACATCTCTGCGGCGAGCTCCTTCCCTCCTGCGGAGCAGGTGTTGGCGATGCCGCTGTTGCAGATGACGGCGGATATCTTCCCCCCGTCAACGTGCGCTTTGGTGACGGCAAGAGGCGCGCCTTTCACCCTGTTGCGGGTGTACACCGCCGCCGCGTTTGCGGGAGTCTTGCTGAAAACCAGCGCGAGATCCTTCTTGGTGCGGTTGCGCCTTATGCCGCAATACACTCCTGCGGCGAGATACCCTTTTGCGGCGCATACGCCGCCGTTGACTTTGATGATGTCTTCTGTCTTCATATACTTTCCGTTCAAAGTTCGAGCCCTCTTTCGGGAGGGGATCCGAGAGATATGTTCATGCACTCCACCGCCGCGCCCGACGCCCCCTTGCCGAGGTTGTCGTAGCGGGCGACGAGAAGTATCCTGTCCCCGTTGCCGTGCACGGAGATCTCCATGCCGTCCTTGCCGGAGTAAGCCGCCGCAGAGAGGAATCCTCCCTCGTCGCACCCTTCGCGGTAGAACACTATCCTGCCGTCATACAGCGCGCGGTAGACGTCTTTGACGTCCTCCGCGCTCGCGCCACCTTCGAGGTCGCGGGCGAACAGAGGCACCGTGACCTCCATCCCCGAATAAAAATCCCCCACCACGGGGCAGAATGCGGGGGGAGTCGAGAGCCCCGTCACCGCAGTCATTTCGGGCAGGTGCTTGTGCGCCTGCGCGATGCCGTATTGCCTCGGCGCCGAGAGCAGAGCGCTCCTTTGCCCTCCTTCGTACTCCGCGATCATCTTCTTCCCTCCCCCGCTGTAACCGGTGAGCGAAAGGCAGGAAAGCGCCGCTTCGCGGGAAAGTATGCCCGCCGCCACGAGAGGACGCACCAATGCGATGAACCCCGAGGCATGACAGCCGGGCACCGCTATGCGGGAGGAGGAGGCTATGCGCTCCGCCCTGCCCTCGCCGAGCTCGGGGAAACCGTATTCCCATCCCGCCGAGGTGCGGTGCGCCGTGGACGCGTCTATTATCACCGCCGAGGAGCCCTCGGCGAGCGCGACGGACTCTCTCGCCGCCCCGTCGGGGAGGCAGAGGAAGGTGACGTCCGAGGCAAAGATCGCCTCCCTTCTCGCCTCGGGAGATTTCCTTTCGGCGTCGGGGAGACGGATGAGTTCGATGTCATCGAAACTCTCCAACCTCTCGCATATCCTGAGCCCTGTGGTGCCCTCTCTTCCGTCCACGAAGACCCTGATCACTTGACGAATCCCTCCACGAATTTTATCTGCCTCTCCACCGAAGCCGCTCCCGTGCCACCCTCCGAGGTACGCCTGCGCACGCAGGACGCGAGGGATATGGCGTCGTAAAGATCCTCGTCGAAAAGGTCCGAGAATTTTTTGTACTCTTCGAGGGAGAGTTCTTCCAGAGTCTTGTCCGTCTTTATGCCGTAAGCCACTATCTCTCCCACCGTCTTGTACGCGGTGCGGAAGGGTATCCCCTTGCCCACGAGATAGTCCGCAAGGTCGGTGGCGTTGATGAACCCCTTGCCCGCGGCGCGGTACATATTTTCCTTGTTCGGGCGCATGGTCGCGATCATGGGCGCGAAGATGCCGAGGCAGGCTTTCACGGTATCGAGCGCGTCAAAGACGCATTCCTTGTCCTCCTGCATATCCTTGTTGTACGCGAGCGGGAGCCCTTTGAGCACGGTGAGCATCGCCATCAGATCGCCGTACACCCTGCCCGTCTTGCCCCTGACGAGCTCAGCCATGTCCGAATTTTTCTTTTGAGGCATGATGCTGGACCCCGTGGTGTACGCGTCGTCCAGCTCCGCGAAACCGAACTCCGAAGAGGTCCAGAGCACCACTTCCTCCGCAAATCTGGACAGATGCGTCATGACCAGGGCGAACGCGCTTATCAGTTCCACGCAAAAGTCCCTGTCCGACACCCCGTCCATACTGTTGAGACATACGCCGTCGAAGCCCAGCTTCTTGGCGGTGAAGATCCTGTCCGTGTCGTAAGTCGTGCCCGCGAGCGCGCAGGAGCCGAGAGGACTGACGTTCATGCGCCTGACGGCGTCGGATATCCTGCCCGCGTCCCTTGCCAGCATCATGGCGTATGCCAGCAGATGATGCGCGAACACCACGGGTTGCGCCCTCTGCAAATGAGTGTAGCCCGGGAGGATGTAGTCCTTGGTGGCTTTCGCCTGCGAGAGGACGGCGCGCATGAGCTCCTTGATGAGGGAAATGACCTCCCCGCTCTCCTTCCTGAGATAGAGACGCATATCCGTCGCCACCTGATCGTTGCGGCTTCTCGCGGTGTGGAGCTTCCTGCCCGCGTCGCCTATGCGGGAGGTGAGTTCCGCCTCCACGAACATATGCACGTCCTCGGCATCGGGATCGAGAGGGAGCCTGCCCTCCTTTATGTCGGCAAGTATCCCTTTCAGCCCCTCGGCTATCTCGCCGAACTCGGCATAGGATATCACCCCGCAGCCCGCAAGCATCTCGGCGTGCGCCAAAGACCCCAGGATGTCCTCCTCGTACATCCTGCCGTCCACCGCTATGGAGCTGTTGAAATCGTCAGCGGCTTTTGCGGTCCCGCCTGCGGAACGCCCCGCCCACATCTTTGCCATAACATCCTCCGTTTAATTCCAAAACCGGCTTTACGCCGGCTTTCGGGATGATAAACTGTCTGTTGCGGAACAAACGCCTCCTCCCCGAGGGGAGGAGAACGCCGTCAGCTTTTCTTTTTCGCGATTGCCGCGTCCACCTGCGCCTGCACCTTGATGGGCAGTCCGAACAGATTGATGAACCCCGCCGCGTCCGCCTGGTTGTACACGTTGTCCTCGCCGAAGGTGGCGATCTCCTCGTTGTAGAGGGAGTATTCGCTCCACGCGCCCGCCTTTATCATATTGCCCTTGTAGAGCTTGATCTTCACCTTGCCCGTCACCCTCTCCTGGGTCTTGTCCACGAAAGCGGAGAGCGCTTCGCGCAAGGGAGTGTACCACTGTCCGTTGTACACCAGCTCGGCAAAAGTGATGGCGAGCTCCTGCTTCTTGTGCGCGGTGTATTTGTCAAGGCAAAGGGTCTCGAGATACTCATGCGCGAAATAGAGGATGGCGCCGCCCGGAGTCTCGTATACGCCGCGGCACTTGATGCCCACCAGCCTGTTTTCCACGATGTCGAGCAAGCCTATCCCGTTTTCGCCGCCCACCTTGTTGAGCGCGAGGATGATCTCCTTTGCGGACATCTTCTTGCCGTCCAGCGCCACGGGGACTCCCTTTTCGAAATCCAGAGTGATGTACGTCGCCTTGTCGGGCGCCTTCATCGGGGAAACCCCCATTTCGAGGAAACCCTCTTTGTCGTAGAGCGGCTCGTTGCCCGCGTCCTCGAGGTCCAGCCCTTCATGGGAGAGGTGCCAGAGGTTCTTGTCCTTGGAATAGTTGGTCTCGCGGTTTATTTTGAGGGGGACGCCGTGCGCCTCGGCGTAATCTATCTCCTCCTCGCGGGACTTGATGTCCCACTCCCTCCAAGGCGCGATGACGGGCATATCGGGCGCGAACGCCTTTATCGCCAGCTCGAAACGCACCTGATCGTTGCCCTTGCCCGTGCACCCGTGGCAGATGGCGTCGGCGTGCTCCGCCTTGGCGATCTCCACAATGCGCTTCGCGATGATGGGACGCGCAAAGGAGGTGCCCAGCATATATTCTTCGTACTTCGCTCCCGCCTTGACGGTGGGGATGATATACTCGTCGACGAATTCGTCGGTGAGGTCCTCGATGTAGAGCTTGGACGCGCCCGTTTTCAGCGCCTTCTCCTCAAGCCCTTCGAGCTCGTCCGCCTGCCCCACGTTGCCGGAAACGGCGATGACTTCGCAGTTGTTGTAGTTCTCTTTGAGCCAGGGGATGATGATGGAAGTGTCCAGCCCGCCGGAGTATGCCAGCACGACTTTCTTTATCTTGCTCTTGTCCATAAAAATACCTTCCGTATAGCGTATTTGACACGATTATATTGCCGCCCCGTCCAAAAGTCAAACATTTTTGCATATTGTTTCGCATTTTTTGCATATAATTTGCAAAAAATTCATAGTTATACCGATTTGAGGGGCTTTTATGCAATATTTTATGCATAATCCGCTTTTTATGCACGCATACGCGCACGCGTCCGCCCGCGGATAAATTCGGTATTGTGTCGAGGCGATTTTTGGATTATACTTTTTTCATAGGGGGATCATATGGATGACAAAGATTTGATCGTGTCTCCCGCCGAGGCGGGGCAGACCGAACTCCACGCAACGGGCGGCGGAGAGGATTTCGATTTCGCGGACAGCGCGTGGACGTATGAGGGAGAGGCTCCTCCCGAGACGGGCAACGCGCTCGTGCGCGCGGGCAAAGGCGCCGTAAAAGGCGTGATGGATCTGCTCGGGCTGGGGCAAAAGGGGAATGAGGTCCCGGGCAAGGAAAAGATAAGCTATTACACTTATTTCGCGGGACAGAACCTCATCTACTCTCTCGTCTCGGTCTATCTCACCACCTTTGCGATCTTGCAGGGCATGGACGGGGACAAAGTCGCTCTCGTGCTCCTGCTGGTCAAGATCTGGGACGCCTTCAACGACGCCATATTCGGCGCGCTGTTCGACAAACTGAAATTAAAGGGCGGCAAATTCATGCCGTGGCTGAGGATGTCCGTGGTCGCGATCCCGATCTCCGTCATCCTGCTGTACGCCATACCCGCAAACATCCCCGAGGCGGCGCAGCTTGCCTGGCTCGCCATCGCCTATCTCATCCACGACTGCGCCTACACCCTCTGCGACGCGCCCATACACGGCGTGGTCACCGTGCTCTCCAACAATTTCGGGGAGCGCGAGAAGATGCTCTCTGTCAAAGGTCTGTGCGGCACCGCCGGCGGCGGCATCGCAGGCCTCCTCGCCATGGTGCTTGTCAGTCAGTCCGTGGGCATGAGCTATTTCTACGTCGCGATACTCGGCTCCGTGATCGCATTCGTATTCATGGTGCCCTTCTGCTTCCTGGGCAAGGAGCGCACTCTGCCTCCCCCGTCGGAGGAGAAATTCACCCTGCGCAGGATGTTCAAATATCTGTTCTCCAACAAATATCTGCTCATCTACTACATAGCCTTCCTCTTCTCGTCGGGATGCAGTGTGCTGGGGTCTTTGCAACTCTTCATGTCCTTCTACGTCTTCAACAACGAACTCGTCGTGTTCTACGTGGGGCTCATCACCACCGTCCCCTTCGCGGTGGCGTCCTTCGCGGTGCCCTATCTTCTGAGACGCATCAGCAAGATCACCCTCTACAAGACCTGTCTGCTCATCACGGTGGGGATAAATCTGCTCATATTCCTCTTCGCAAAAGGCAATGTGGGCGCATACATCGGGCTCTCGGTCGCAAACGCAATATCCACGGGCGTCACCAGCGTCCTGCTGTTCATGTTCACCCCCGACTGCGCCGAATACGGCAGGTTCAAAACGGGCATAGACGCCAAGGGCATCACCTTCTCCCT
The DNA here is from genome assembly GCA_944363035.1 of uncultured Clostridia bacterium. Lineage (GTDB taxonomy): Bacteria > Bacillota > Clostridia > Christensenellales > CAG-917 > Limadaptatus. The sequence continues at coordinate 65,746 of CALVTS010000007.1, read as the reverse complement.
GCAAACCCTGATGGCAAAGATCACGGGCGCCCTCCAAGGCTCGCTGGGGCTCTTCCTCATCGGTCTCTTCGGATGGCATGAGATAGAAGGCGGAGCCGCCAGCTTCAAAGAGCTCGCCGAAAAAGGAGTGACTCAGACCCCCGCCGCGATAGACGGCTTGTGGTTCACCTGCATAGTGGTGCCTCTTGTAGGCAACTTCATCGCCTTCCTCATCCTGCAACTCTACCGCCTGAAAGACCGCGACGTCAAGATCATGATGCGTTGCAACGCCGGCGACATCACCCGCGAAGAAGCCCTCATGCGCATAAAAGCGAAACTATAACGTCGCACGATCCAAAGTTAAACCACACAAAACCGCGCCATCATAGCGCGGTTTTGTCATTATAAACGCATCAACTCCACGTTCACTCATTTGGAGCGAAGCCTAATTCCCACGTGAACTTATTTGGAGAGTGCTTGATTCCCACGAACACTTATTCGGAGAGTGTTTGATTCCCACGTATACTTATTAGGAGTGAAGCCTGAACTTTACGTTTCCTTTTCGGGGCGTGCTTGACTCCCACGTATACTTATTCGGGGCGTCCTTGAACACGACGTGAACTTATTCGGAGTGGAGCCGCCCAGCCAAACTTGCACAGGGCGTAGCCCTCTTGCAAGTCGGCGGCGACGAAGTGAGTGCCGAGGGCGAGACGAAAAGTGCGTCGGCAATGCGCCACTCTCTTCGCGAAGCGGGCGCATTGCAAGCGGCATAACATGGCGGCGCCGCAGAGGCGCCGTCCTCGGTAGCCCTCATGCCCGAACCGAAGGTCCAGCGATTGTTACGCGAAGTGTCAATCGCGTCTCATCAGGTCCAGCGATTGTTACGCGAAGTGTCAATCGCGTCGCGCCGAAGGTTTCCCCCAAAATGGTGGGTCCCCTTTTAAGGGGGAACGAGCGGGGTCCCCGCCGAAAGTATTTTCGGTGGGGTAAATTGGGGGGAAACCCGCAGGAAGGGGGCAACAATACTTCCCTGTCGCGGGAACGTAACCCCCCCCAAATTAAATAAGATTGAACCCCACGCACACTTATACGTCGTTTTCGGGGACGCTCTGAATAAGTTCACGTCGTGCCCAAGCTAGTTTAATGGAGTTTACGTCCCCTAACATGGAAGTATTGCTCCCCCTCCTCCCCTTCGGGACTCCTCCCCCACTCGGGATAGAGTTCGCTCCTCCTAAAATGCGGAACTTACTTTTTCATAAAGGCGCAAACCGCGCCTTTATGAAAACACCTCTTGAAAAAAGTTTGAGTCTCGCTCTTGCATAATCAAGCGGATACCAGTATAGACTGAACGTCGCTCGCGGGGCGAGGAGGGCGACTCGACGCGCACCGAGCCCGTGTCTACTTAATAGCCGTCTAGCTTGCGAGATCGCAGATACGCGCCGCGACTTGCAAGAGCGGGCGCAAACGCCCGCTGTGCAAGTTTGTGTGAGCGGCGCGTGGTTCCGTCTTCGAATAAGTGCACGTCGTGTTCAAAGACGCTCCGAATAAGTGTTCGTGGGATTCAAGCACTCTCCGAATAAGTATTCGTGGGAATCAGGCGCGCGCCGAATAAGTTTACGTCGTGTTCGGGGACACTATATCATTCGGCTTATTATTTCTGCGAATGTATTGCATTATTTTATTAGATGGTATATAAGTTTTATATGGATAATAATACTGCTATCTCTGCCGAGCGAGAAGATGGGATCGTGATCAACCCGCCATTGCCCTCTCCCGCAAAACCGCGGCGCAATGCATCCTTTGAGCTCCTGCGCATCGTATGTATGTTCTTCATCGTAGGGCATCATTTCATCGGTCACGGCGGGTGGGAAAGCGGTGTGACCAACGAAGTCAATGCGGTGTTCATCGGTCTGTTCAGCGCATTTTTTCTGCCGTCCGTCAATCTTTTCGTGATGATCAGCGCCTACTTCCTCTGCACCTCGACATCCGAACGCGTCAATGTGCGCAAAGTGGCAAAACTGTGGGGGCAGGTCTTTTTTTACAGCGTATTGCTTTTTACGGTGTTTGCCGCGACCGACACCATCCCTTATACCGATGACGGTCTGTTGAATACTCTCTTTCCCACGTTGAAAGAAAAATATTGGTTTTTCAGCGCGTACATCGTCATGCTGGTGTTGTCCCCATTTCTGAACGCTATGTTGCGCAACATATCCCGCCGCAGTCACCTCGTCCTCTGTCTGCTCATCCTGGTCGCCGCAGAACTCGCCGCAGACGCACATATATTCAATACGACGGGCATCTCCAGCGGCTATAATGCGGTGTGGTTCTGCTGTCTGTACGTGATCGCGGCATATCTGCGACTGCGCGACGTGCGCCTCACCCGTACAAAGGTCGTGATAGGCGGCATCATTTATGCCGCAACAATAGTTGCGGGACAGTTCGTCTCCTTCAAATACTCTTCCGCCCCTGTCTGCCTCTCGGCAGTCTACGTTTTCCTCGCGTTCAAACATCTCAACATAAAAAACGAACGTCTCTCAAAAATCATCTGCTTTGTCTCTCCGCTGACATTCGGCGTCTATCTCATCCACGACAGCCCCGAAATGCGCTCTTTCATGTACGAAAACATCTTCCACTGTTCGCAGTTGTACGACCTGCCCGCCTCATTCCTCATCATTATCTCATTCGCCGTCATAACATTCGCGGTATGCGCCGCATTCGAATTCCTGCGCCGTGCCCTTACGACGTTTGCCGCAGACATATTCAGACGCATCGTCACCCGAGCGAAAACAAAAGAGAACTGCCCCGCTCCGTGAACATGGCGGAGGGGGGGGGAATGACTCCCACGTGAACTTATTTGGAGAGTGTTTGAACTTTACGTGAACTCATTCGGAGACGTGTTTGAACCCCACGTATACTTATTAGGAGTGAAGCCTGAACTTTACGTTTCTTTTTCGGGGTGTGCCTGACTCCCACGCATACTCATTCGAAGCGTGTTTGAACACGACGTGCACTTTTTCGGGGTGTGCTGGATTTCCACGTACACTCATTCGGAGTGGAGCCGCCTAGCCAAACTTGCACAGGGCGTAGCCCTCTTGCAAGTCGGCGGCGACGAAGTGAGTGCCGAGGGCGAGACGCAAAGTGCGTCGGCAATGCGCCACTCTCTTCGCGAAGCGGGCGCATTGCAAGCGGCATAACATGGCGGCGCCGCAGAGGCGCCGTCCTCGGTAGCCCTTATGCCCGAGCGCCGAAGGTTTCCCCCAAAATGGTGGGTTCCCTTTCAAGGGGGAACGATTTTGGGGGAAACCCGCAGGAAGGGGGCAACAATATTTCCCTGTTAGAGAACGTAAACCCAAATTAAATCAGCTTGAACCCCACGCACACTTATTCGTCGTGTTCGGGGACGCTCTGACTAAGTTCACGTCGTGCCCAAGCTAGTTTAATGGAGTTTACGTCCCCTGAAATGGAAGTATTGCTCCCCCTCCTCCCCTTCGGGACTCCTCCCCCACTCGGGATAGAGGACTGTCCTCCTAAAATGCGGGACTTACTTTTTCATAAAGGCGCGAACTGCGCCTTTATGAAAACACCTCTTGAAAAAAGTTTGAGTCTCGCGCTCACATAATCAAGCGGCGACCAGTAATTACTGAACGTCGCTCGCGGGGCGAGGAGGGCGACTCGACGCGCACCGAGCCCGTGTCTACTTAATAGCCGTCTAGCTTGCGAGATCGCAGATACGCGCCGCGACTTGCAAGAGCGGGCGCAAACGCCCGCTGTGCAAGTTTGGCTGAGCGGCGCGTAGTTCCGTCTTCGAATAAGTGCACGTGGTATTCGAGTACACCCCGAATAAGTTCACGTGGGAGTTCAAGCACGCTCCTTGATGAAGAGCGCGAAAGCCCCGCTTCTGCGGACGCGCGGCGTACTTTTTGCCCCACGCGAAAATCAAAGATTTTCACGCGGGGACCCCGTGTGCGTAAGCGGTCGTATGGGAGGCGTTGACGCAGTTATTCGCCCGCTCCTACCCCTATACGCTGAAAGGCGATATTTCGATGAAGAACAAGGAAACGCCTCCCATACGGGCGCGCAGCGTACTTTCCGTACGTAAACGGTCGTATGGGAGGCGTTGACGCAGTTATTCGCGAAATAGCGCCTTTCAGTCGGCTTTGTAAGGAAGCAACGCCATCACCCTCGCCCTCTTGATGGCGGTCGCGAGCAGGCGCTGATGCTTGGCGCAGACGCCGCTCATCCTGCGGGGGAGGATCTTGCCTTTTTCGGTGGTGAAACGGCGGAGCTTGGCGGCATCCTTATAGTCGATGGATTCTGCGTGTTCGACGCAGAAGGTGCAAACTTTCTTTTTGGGCGCTCTCTTCAGAGGGCGCGGAGCTTTTACTTCTTCACTCATTTTCAATTCTCCTTGATTTTAGAAAGGCAGGTCGTCGTCGATGGGAGTGAGGTCGTCAAACTCGGCGTCGTTTTCTCTCGCTTCCTCGCTGCGGGTGGAGAGGAACTGCACTTCGTCGGCGGCGATCTCGGTCACATAGCGACGGGTCCCGTCCTGGGTGTCGTAGGTCCTGGTCTGCACGGAACCGCTGACTGCCGCCTTGCTACCCTTTTTGAGATAGCGGGCGCAGTTGTCCGCCTGAGCTCTCCAAACGATGACGGGCAGGAAGTCCGTCTCACGCTTGCCGTCCTTGGCGTAGGACCTGGAAACGGCGAGGGTGAAGCGGCAGAACTTGACGCCGCCGGAGGTGGTGGACAGCTCGGGGTCTCTCGTGAGATTGCCAATCAAAAACACCTTGTTCATATCTGACTCCTTAAATTGCCTGGATTGCGATGGTCACTTTTTGACTATCATTCTTCTTACGACATTGTCGTCGATGCCCATTTGTCTGTCGATCTCAGCCTGCGCCGCGGCGTCGCACTCCACGTTCATGAGAACGTAGTAGCCTTCCGTCTGCTTGTCGATCTCGTAGGCGAACTTTTTCATGCCCCAGATGTCCGTGGCTTCCAAAGTTCCGAGTTTCTCGGCGAGCGCATTGTACTTCTCGACGACCTGAGTCTTGCGGTCATCTTCGATGTCGCAACGAATAATGTACAGGATCTCGTACTTATTCATAGCTTACCTCCTTTTGGACTTGATGCCCCTTGCGGGGAAGGACTAAGATCCCGCTCCTGCGGAATCGCTTGATAATGATAATATATAAACTAATTAAAGTCAAAGACTTTTCAACAATTTTTTTCGCGATCTCGAAAAGATGCGGAAACTCGCGGCTCTTGAAAAAGAAAAACCGAGGGATATCTACGGCTCTTTGACGTCGGAAAGCAGTTTTGCGATCTTCTTTTTTGCGTAATAGAGAGTGTTGTCCACCTGCTTTGCGGTCATCCCGAGCTTTTTGGATATCTCCTTATAGGGCATACACGCGAGGTACAGCTTGATGACGGCGAGATCCTTTTCCCCCAAAGTCTCGCCCAGCGCGTCGAAAAAAGCCTCCTCCGCCTCTTTCATGATGTACTGCTGTTCGGGCGAAAGCTCGGGAGACACGATGTCCTCCACCGCGACGCCTCCCTCCTTCGCTCTTTCGTCGTCCAGACGGAGACTGTTGTTGAGAGCGGAATTTTTGACGGCGGAAGCGCTCCTTATCGCGTCCGAGATACGGTTGCGCACGCACGCGGAAGCATAGGTCTTGAACTCCGCTCCCCTATCGGCGGAATAGCTCCGCACCGCTTCGAGCAGGGCGATGAGAGCGATCTGCCTGAGGTCGTCGCTGTCTCCGCCCGCCAAAAAATAGGAGCGGGACAACCCCTCGGCAAGCGCGGCGTAACGCCTGACGAGCGCGCTCTCTGCAAGGGCGTCCCCCCTCTGCGCCGCCGAAGCGAGCTCCGCATCCGTGAAAGAATCGTATGCTTTCATCCCCTCTGCCTCGCCGTCTCGTAAAGCACTATCCCCGCCGCCACGGAAGCGTTGAGAGAATTGATCTTGCCGTATTCGGGGATGGTGACGACGCCGTCGCAAAGCTCCCTCGTAAGGCGGTGCACCCCCGTGCCCTCGCTGCCTACGACGAGCGCTGTGTTATCCTTGAGATCCGCGCATTTCGGAGGTTTACCGCCGAAATCGCACGCATAAACCCACACATTGCGCTCTTTAAGCTCTCTTATCGTATCGTTGATGTTGGTGACTTTCGCGATGCGCATATGCTCTGTGGCGCCGCTAGCCACCTTGACGACCGTCTCTGTCACGCCCACGCTCCTGCGGGAGGGGATGACTATGCCGTGCGCGCCGAAACACTCCGCACTGCGCACTATCGCGCCGAAATTGTGAGGGTCGGTGATGCCGTCCAGCAAGACTATGAGCAGTTTCTCCCCTCTCTCTTCGGCGCACGCGAAGATGTCCTCCAACGAGGAGTAGGCAAAGTCCGTCACCCGAGCCGCGACGCCCTGATGATTGCCGCCCTCCGTCATGCGGTCCAGCACCCCGCGCTCGACATACTCGACGGGCACGCCCTTTTCCTTTGCCTCCGAAAAGAGCGCGGAAAGTCTTGCGTCCCTCTCCCCTTTGAGGAAAAATATCTTTTCTGCCGTCTTGCCGGCGCGAAAGGCTTCGCGCACGGGATTCCTGCCATATATCAGCATCCCTCGTCCTCCTCTGCCGCCATGGTCAAAAAGCGGGTCAGTCTCTCGGTCTTGCCCGTGAGGAAAAGATAACCGAGCACCGCCTCAAGCCCGCTGGCGCGCCTGTATTCCGCCCTTTCGGCGTGCTTGGCGGAGGTCTGGATGTGACAGTTGCGCGCCCTGCGGAAGATGTCCGCCTCCCTCTCGTCGAAGAGGGGGGATATGCGCGCGCTCGCCGCCGCCTGCGCCACCGCGTTGACCACTCCCGTCACCTCGCGGTGCTGGGCGCCCGTCTTGCCGCCGTTTGCCTCCGCCACCGCCGTGCGCATGAAAAGAGACTGCACCGCGTCGCCCACAAATGCCAAAGACATCGGGTGCATGGCGTATGCCTCCTCCTCCGCGACGGGAGCCGACAATGAAAATACGGCGTGTCGAAAATCCTTCATGAGACCACTATACCACACTTTGCGCGCGAGCGCAAAAGAATACGGCGTTGCGCGAAAACGGATAATGAGGTATAATGAAAATATGGCAGGAAGATCCAAAAAATCTAACAAGAGATCGGCAATATTCATCATCGCCGTCATCGCGATATTGGCGATAGCGGCAGTCATAGTCTACTTCGTCGCGCCCGACATCTTCGGGAAACTCGCCTCCTCCCCCGGCGGAGACACGTCCGCCGATGACGGACCTCCTCTCGTTGCGGGCGAGGGCGAATTGCAGGTGCATTTCATGGACGTGGGACAGGGCGACAGCATCCTCATCCTCTTCCCCGACGGCAAGGATATGCTCATCGACTGCGCGAATTACAACAATGCCTCCTCATACCGCACGAAAATCCTCGCCTACATAGACAACTATGTTACGGACGGGCAACTTGACTACCTCATGCTCACGCACTGTGACGGCGACCATGTTTATTTCATGGATGAGGTGCTGGAAAAATATGACGTGGACACCGTCTTCATGCCCAACGTGCTTGCCGAGCCGAGCGGCACGCAATCCAGCGACAGATTGCAGGCGGAGATAGACGCCCTCGACCAAAGCAAAGTGGGGATGTTCACGGATGAGGATACGGTGGACAGTAACGCATACGCCGAGTTCTTCATCGCCGCGCTTTCGGAGCCCGATTGCGAGGTGATCCTCACCGTCGATCCCGACGAGGACACCAATTCCATAGTGATAACGGACGGCACGAAACAGGCGGACGGTTCATACGCGGACGCGACTTATATGCTCACATTCTACTGCCCCACCGAGGAATATTACGAAGAAACGGGGTTTAACGCCGCGAACGGTTTTTCTGAAGCTGAATACAAAAACGCCATCTCCCCCATAGGTATTCTGGAATACAACGGCGTGCGCGTCGTGCTGACGGGTGACAGCAACGAGATCAACGAGCCCCTCTTTGTCGAGCGCGCGGGATACATAGACTGCGACGTCCTCAAAGTGGGACACCACGGCAGCGAGACCTCCTCCACCGAGGAATTCCTGGACGCGGTGGACTGCGAATACGCCATAATAAGTTGTAACGCAGAGGGCAACACATTCTATCACCCCCGCCAGAACACTCTCGACCGCCTCATCGAGGACGGGATGACCATCTACCGCACGGACAACAACGGCAACATCCTCCTCACCGTGGACGAAAACGGCGAGATGACCTTCACCACGGAACGCGAAGCGGACCAGACCGTCAACGGCGACGGCTGGACGGACGAAGAGATTGACGAAGCCAAGAAAAAGTAATTTCACGCAAAAAATATGGTTGATAAACACAAAAACGCACGTTAAAGTGCGTTTTTGTGTGTTAATTTGATATTAAAACAATGGGCAGTTTATGTTTGCGAACCCCCGCCGCACACTTGTTCGGGGGTATATTTGACTGCCGCTGTGCACTTGTTCGAAGTGGAGCTTGACTCCCACGTGCACTCATTCGGGGTGGAGCTTGAACCCCATGTGAACTTATTCAAAGACGGAACTACGCGCCGCTCAGCCAAACTTGCACAGCGGGCGTTTGCGCCCGCTCTTGCAAGTCGCGGCGCGTTCTCCTGAGTGCCGAGCAACGCCGTAAACCTAAAAAGACACGGGCTTTAACTTGCGAGCGCCGAATTCCTCCTCCCGTGCCGGGTCATCAGCAAGTGCAGGTCTCCGCTTGATTATGTGAGTGCGATATAAAAAACTTTTGTAGGAATGCGAAGTCAGTCCCGCATGATGCGGGGACTGAACTCGTTCGGACACGGGGGAGGAAAGCCCGCAGGGAAGGAGGGGGAGCCAACATTCACCCGCGAGACGTACAGCATGAGAGAGTGCGCTTGAAAACGACGAAAACCCACAGTACGGGGCAATAATATTTCTTTGTTTTTGGATTAAGACACACCTCTACTTCGCGTGGGGTAAAAATAATTACGCTACGCACCCGTGGACAGGGTACTTTCCTTCGAATAAAGCTGTAGTCGTACTCGGGGCTAATTTTTTTGGTTTACGTCCCCTAACATGGTAATATTGTGCCCCCTCCTCCCTTCGGGACTCCTCCCCCACTCGGAATAGAGTTCGCTCCTCCTAAAATGCGGGATATACTTTTTCATAAAGGCGCAAACCGCGCCTTTATGAAAACACCTCTTGAAAAAGGTTTGAGTCTCGCACTCACATAATCAAGCGGATACCAGTATCAACTGAACGTCGCTCGCGGGGCGAGGAGGGCGACTCGACGCGCACCGAGCCCGTGTCTACTTAATTTTTCGTCTAGCTTGCGAGATCGCAGATACGCGCCGCGACTTGCAAGAGCGGGCGCAAACGCCCGCTGTGCAAGTTTGGGTGAGCGGCGCGTGAAACCGTCTTCGAATAAGTTCACGTGGGATTCAAGCACGCTACAAACAAGTGTACGTGAGAGTGGGGAAAAGGAGCGGGCGCGCAAGGGCAAAGTGAAAGCCGCTCAGATGAGCGGCTTTTGCAATGTTCGGCGCGCACCGCGACGCGGGAGCGTACTTGGCCGTACGTGACTGTTCAAACCGCAGGCGTTTGACACGCTATTCGCCCGCTCCAACGCCTATACGCTGAAAGGCGCCATTTGGATGCAGAACGCGAAAGCGCCCCTGCTTACGGGGTCCCCGCAAAGTACCACAGCGTAGCGAGGACACTTTGTGGGGTAATATTCGGGGTCCCCGCAAAGTACCGCAACAAAGTGAGGACACTTTGTGGGGAAAAGGAGCGGGCGCGCAAGGGCAAAGTGAAAGCCGCTCATATGAGCGGCTTTTGCGAAGTTCGGCGCGTACCGCGACGCGGGAGCGTACTAAGACGTACGTGAGCATCCACGACAAGGGCGCTGACAAAGTTCTGCGCCCATTCCTAACGCTTGTTGAAAACGTCGCCATTTGGATGAAATGCAAGGAAAGTGCCTGCGGGATGGACAGGAGCGTACTTGGTCGTACGTGACTGTTCAGACCGCAGGCGCTTGACACAGCAGTTCGCCAAATGGCGGCGTTCAGTAGCTTTTGGCAAAGACCACGGTGTGCCTCGCAGGCCTCCCGCAATACACGCAGGTGTCGCCGACGGGGGTCTGATCGAAGGGAAGGGCGCGGGCGGAAGCGGCGGTCTCGGCTTTGATGGCGTCCTCGCACTCGCGGCAGCCGCACCACATGGCTTTGACGAAGCATTGCTTGTCGAGAGCCTCGTTGAACTCTGCCATGTCGTGACAGGTCACGATGTGGGAGTGCAGGAACTCGGAGGACTGACGGTACATGGTCTCGTGGATGTCGTCGAGGAGAGCGGGAACGCTTGACGCGAGGTCGGAAAGAGCGAGGGCACCCTTCTCGTGGGTGTCGCGGCGGGAGAACGCGGCGACGCCGTTTTCTATATCGCGGGGACCTATTTCGAGACGGAGGGGGGCGCCCTTCATCTCCCATTCGTTGAACTTCCAGCCCACGGACTGATCTCTTTCGTCCACTTCCACGCGCACGCCCGCTTTGCGGAGGAGCTCGGCTATCTCGCGCGCCTTTTCTAGCACGCCCTCCTTGTGTTGGGCGACGGGGATGACGACGACCTGGACGGGCGCGACGCGGGGAGGAAGTTTGAGCCCGCGCTGATCGCCGTGCGCCATGATGAGTGCGCCGATGAGGCGGGTGGACACTCCCCAGCTCGTCTGATAGGGATTTTTGAGTTTGCCGTCGCGGTCGAGATATTTGATCTCGAATGCGGAAGCAAAGTTTTTGCCGAGGAAGTGCGAGGTGCCGGATTGCAGGGATTTGCCGTCCAGCATCATGGCTTCCATGGTGTAGGTCTCCACCGCTCCCGCGAACTTCTCCTTTTCCGTCTTGATGCCCGTAAGCACCTCGATGGCGAGGACGTTCTGCATGAACTCACGGTAGACTTCCAGCATTTTGAGGGTCTCCTCTCTCGCCTCCTCCTCGGTGGCGTGGAGGGTGTGCCCTTCCTGCCAAAGGAACTCGCTGGTCCTGAGGAAGGGACGGGTGGTCTTTTCCCACCTGACGACGTTCGCCCACTGGTTGATGAGAAGAGGGAGGTCGCGATAGCTCTGCACCCATTTGGAGTACATATCGCAGATGATGGTCTCCGAGGTGGGGCGCACCACGAGTTTTTCTTCGAGTTCGGTGTTGCCGACATGGGTGACCAGCGCGACTTCGGGCGCGAATCCCTCCACGTGCTCCGCCTCCTTCATGAGGTAGCTCAGGGGGATGAACATCGGGAAGTAGGCGTTCTTGTGCCCCGTCGCCTTGAAGCGGCGGTCAAGTTCCTCCCGAATGTGCTCCCAGATCTCGTAGCCGTAGGGACGGATGACCATCGTGCCTTTGACGGGGCCGTAATCGACGAGCTCCGTCTTTAAGATGACGTCGGTGTACCACTGAGGAAAATCCTCTTTCATGTCCGCGATCTCTTTTACGAACTTGTTATCCTTTTGCATATCCGTTCACGAGGTCAGATATCCTCGTCCTCCTCGTCCTCTTCGTCTTCGTCGTAATCGTTTTCGTCAAACTCCGTGATGGATTCGTCAAAGTCGTCCGGCTCGTCTGAGACGGATTCCTCTTCCTCTTCATCCTCCTGCTCTTCCTCCTCCTGCAACAGGGAGAGGGAGATCTCGGCGTCCTCGTCGTCGAGGGAGGAGTCGGCGTCCTCTTCGACGAACTCCTTCCAGGAATCGTCCTCTTCCTCAGACTTTTCCGCCTTTTCGGTTTTCTGTTTGAGCTTGCACTCGGCGCAGATGTCCTCGTCGTCGGAAAGATAGTTCACCTTGCAGACGGGGCATATCCTCTCCTCTTCGTAAGAGCTCTCGTCATCGTCCTCGATGAGGCTTATAGAGCTGGCTTTGCCGAGCTCCGCCTTGCACACTTCGCACAGTTCCTCTTCGACAGGGATCCAATTCAGCTCGCAGCGCGGGCACTTTTTGTATTTTGCCATTCCACTCCTCGCGTTATTTCGGAATTTTCATTTATTATATTTATACAACGCGCATATGTAAACCGTTCGGGTGAAATTTCTTCAACAAATATTTTCGGCAAACTCCGCGCTCTCCCCCCTCCCGTTGCAAAAGACGGAAAACCGACTCATCGTCCCTCCTCCCTTTTTGTACCGAGCCCTCTCCTCTCCCAAACGCGCCGCAAAAGGAGAAGAGAACAAACGAGCGCCTCGCCGTCGCTGTTTTCTTTCGACCTTTTTCACCATTTTTTACACCTCAAAAATTCAAGATATGGTTGTATTATGCCTTGCGCACGACTATATATACGCCTTGCGAAAAATCGGTGAAAATAATTGTTGAAAACATCGTCGGACTTTTGTAATATGTCCACGCAAACGAGCCTTTCTGCGGGGACGTCCCCCCGTATGACAACATCGCGCAAAACTCGACAAAATCACGGAAAAGCCGCGCTTTTCGCTTTTCCCTTACGAATTTTGTCCGTGCTAGAATTATCTTACGACTTTTTGGAGGAAAAAATGAAAAAATCGATCATTATTGCCGATGACAACGCCGGTCTGGTCGCCGGTCTGAAAGAATTTTTCGAAGACAAATCCGATTACGAAGTCGTAGCCGTCGCGGAAAACGGCACGCAAGCTCTCATCGCCGTGGAACGCTTCGACCCCGATTTTCTGCTGTTGGACATCGTGATGCCCGAGCTGGACGGATTCGGCGTGCTCTCCGCCCTGAGATCCGCCCGCCCCGCAGTCATCATGATGAGTCAGCTCAATACGGACGCTTTCGTGCAAAAAGCCTTGCGCTACGGCGCGAAATATTTCCTGGCGAAGCCCTTCAACTTCGACGTGCTCCTGAAAACGCTGGACGAGTTCTCTGAGGAAAACGACGCGCCTCCCCTTCCCCCTCCCCAGCCCGTACGTCCAGCCGCGCGCCGCAACCGCTCCCTCGACGAGAAGATAGCCAATCTCTTCATCTCGGTGGGCATCCCCGCGCATATAAAGGGATATCAGTTCCTGAGGGAAGCCATAAAGATAACCGTGGACGACCCCGAGATCATCAACTCCATCACGAAAAGACTCTATCCTTCCATCGCCGCCGTGTTCAACACCACTCCCTCCAAGGTGGAACGCGCCATCCGCCACGCCATAGAAGTGGCATGGAACCGCGGCAAGATAGAAAACATCAACAACATCTTCGGTATGAAGATATATTCGGCCAACGAAAAACCCACCAACGGGGAGTTCATCGCCCTCGTCGCCGACAAAATGCTCCTGGAAGGCGCGTGAAACGTCGGCGCGACCCTCTTTCGTCCGCGTCCGCGCACTCCCCGCGGACGCGGACGCCCCCTCCCGCGCCGCAGTCCTTCGGCACCGCTTGACAAAGCGCGCTCTTGTGTCTACAATAATACAGCGTCGGAGATGTTTCCGTAGCTCAGTAGGATAGAGCGTCCGCCTCCTAAGCGGAAGGTCGTGGGTTCAAATCCCGCCGGGAACGCCAAAAGCAACAGCCGCTCTATGAGGGCGGCTGTTGCTTTTGGTGCTCGGCATGCCGGACCGAAATAATACGAACCGGGTCCCGCGCCGCCGATTTCCGCCTGAACCGCGTCATTCGCTTTATCTCTCAGCCAATGATCGGCTGGCGCGGAACTGCTCGCACCTCAGAGCAAAAGATTTTCGGATGATGTTGCACGGGCGGAACGCAGGCAATAGTATACATATTGGCAAGTTTCGGCTGTGCAAAAGCGCCGAAAAGAATTGCTCTGAGGCTGGTTTGTATTATTTCGGTCCGGCATAGGAAAGCACCCCGCGACGATAACGTCCGCTTTTTGAAAACCGCTGTTCTAATGCGCTCTTTTGAGCTTCCATACCTTTTCGGCGCAGGTGCGGCGGCTTGCCTTCGGCAAGACGCTTTCGCCGCAAAACGGCTCCCCGTTCAAGGCTCCGCTGTCAGTCGGAAACGAACTCTCATTGAAGCATCCTTCCCTAAGCGGCGAACTTCCCGCCGTCCCATTTCTCACGGCGGGATCCTCTCCCTGTGGCTGACGCGTCGCGCCGTCCGACGGGACTTCGCCCGCCGAACAGCAACATTTGCTATTGTAATGCTCTATTTTGTTCTTTATAATCGTTATATAAGCAATATAAGCAATTTTTGCGTATCGTTTTATTTCAACATAGGGGGAAGGTCATGCAGAGGATATCTCTCAACGACAAATGGCGGCTGACGCTGGAGGGGAAAACTTTCGAGGTGGATTTGCCGCACACCTGGAACAACATTGACGGACAGGACGGCAAGGATGGATATCTCCGCACCAAAGCCGTATATTCCAAGACTCTTGCGCCTCGGGCGGGAGTGTGCTATCTCGAAGTGCTTGCGGCAAATTCCGTGGCGGAGGTATTCCTCGACGGTGCAAAACTTTGCACGCATGAGGGCGGATACTCCGCTTTTTGGACAGACCTGACGGGGATGTCGGAAAAGGGCGGCAAACTGGAGATAAGCGTGGACAACTCCCCCAACGAAGCCGTATATCCGACGATGGCGGATTTCACCTTTTACGGCGGGCTTTACAGAGGGGTCAACCTGCTCGTTTGCCCCGAAAAACATTTTCTGCCCACCTCCAACGGCGTCGGCATTTGGGCAACGGCATACAAAAGGGATGACGGTTGGGAACTCGTCATCACATTCGAGACCTCGGCAAGCGCGAAAGGCGATGAGGTCTCTTTCATTTTGAAGGACCGCGACGGCAAGGAAGTCGGCTCCGCAAAGGCGAAAGGAGGGGCGGGACGCGCCGTGATAAAGGTGGGCTCCCCCCGTCTTTGGGATGTTGACGACCCATATCTCTATACGCTGGTCGGCAGCATAGAGGGAGGAGATTCGGCTGAGATCGAGACTGCGTTCAGATATTTTTCCTTTGACGCGGACAAGGGCTTTTTCCTGAACGGACGGCACCTCAAAATAAAGGGCGTCTCCCGACATCAGGACAGAGAGGGAGTGGGCAACGCACTCACCCCTGCGATGCACGAAGAGGATATAAAACTCATAAAAGAGGTGGGCGCAAACTCCGTAAGGCTCGCCCACTATCAGCACTCCGACTACTTCTACACCCTCTGCGACAGAGAGGGACTTCTGGTATGGGCGGAAGTGCCCGTCATCTCGCGATTTTCACCGAAACGGCAGTTTAACGCGCTGTCTCAACTGAAAGAACTCATTTTACAGGCAAAAAACCATCCCTCCATATTCACTTGGAGCATCGCCAACGAGATCACCATCGCGGGAGAAAGCAAGGGGTTGAAAAAGGCTCTTAGCGAGCTCGACGCACTCGCGAAGAGTCTGGACGACTCCCGTCCCACCGTGATGGCGGCGGTGACGATGTGCCCCGTGACTTCGGAGCTCAATTCCGTCACGGACATCATCGGATACAACCACTATTTCGGGTGGTACGTCGGGACTTACCGCGATCTGGACAACTGGCTGGAAAAGTGGAGAAAGACCGCTCCCGACAAAAAACTCTGCCTTTCGGAATACGGCGCGGAAGGGATAACGCGATATCAGAACTCCCACCCCGTCCCCGGCGATTACTCGGAATCCTATCAGGCGGTGTATCACGAGAACTATATGGAAAGGATAGCCGCCGCCGACTGGATGTGGGGCAGCTATGTCTGGAATATGTTCGATTTCGGCTCTGCGGCGAGGAACGAGGGCGGAGTCAGAGGCAGGAACAACAAAGGGCTTGTGACTTTTGACCGCAAGATAAAGAAAGACTCCTTCTACCTCTACAAGGCATGGTGGTCGGACGAGCCCTTTATAAAGATCGCGGGAGAGAGATATCTCAAACGGAAGATCGGCGTTTCGGAGATAAAGGTGTACTCCAACGCGGCAAAGATAAGGCTGGAAGTCGGAGAATATTCGGCAGAGGCGGAGGGCGCGCACGTCTTCAAGTTCGGCAACGTGCCGATCTCGGAGGGAAAAAACGTCCTGAGAGCGACTGCGGACGGGCTTGAGGACGTCCTCGAGATCGAGGGGGTCGCCGAGGAACCCGCCGAATATACCCTCCCCGCGGGCGCGGAGAGTTTCGTGCGCAACTGGTTCGCTTCGGACACGGACGAGATAGATCCCACCCGTTTCAGCACGGCGGACAAGGTGGGCGACCTCCTTAAAAACGCCGAGGTGCAGGCGCTCATCAAGAAATTTGTCGGGAACAAGATCCCGAAATTTCTCCTTGTCCTCGTCAAGCCGTTCAGGGTGAGGACGCTTTTGAAACTGCCCTTCGTCAAACTGGACGAACAGATGGTCTCGATGATAGACAGATACTTGCAGACCATAAAAAAATGACATCGGCGGACGGGGAACTCCCGCCGCGCACCTAAAACTAACACTGCGAAAAAAGGGGGAAACACAGTGTCGGAAACAGGATATGAGGTAAAACAGAACGTGCGTCCTTTCGGGATGCGGGACAAGATAGGATACGCTCTGGGGGATTTCGGGTGCAATCTGAGTTTTGCGCTCATCTCGGCGTTCATGATCGACTTCTACACCCAATTCATCGGGATCCCGGGGGAGATATGGGCGGCGATAATCATCTTCACCAAGGTCTGGGACGGCATCAACGACCCGATAATGGGCGGCATAATGGACTCCGTAAAGATAGGCAGGAGCGGCTCAAAGTTCAAACCGTGGATGTCCATCGCCGCAGTCGGGCTGACTGTCACGGGCGCGCTGGTGTTCCTGCCCATACCCGACGCCGAACTGTGGCTCAAAGTCACCGTATGCGTGGTGACCTACCTCCTTTGGGACGTCTGCTACACCCTGATGAACGTGCCGTACGGCTCCCTCTCGGCGGCGATAACCGCGGACTCCGTGGAGAGGACTTCCCTTTCCACATGGCGTTCCATCGGCGCGGCGGCGGGCGGCGGGATAAGCATACTCCTCCCCCTCATCCTCTATGACGATCAGGAGAACCTCATCGGCGACCTTCTGGTGTGGGTGGCGCTGGCGCTGGGGGTCATCGCTTTCGTCGCATATATCCTTTGCATAAAGATGACGACTGAACGCGTCGTCGTGCCCGTCGAAAGACGGGAGAAGATAAATTACTGGAAGACCCTGAAAGGCTTCCTGAAAAACAGACCTCTCTTGGCGTTGTGCCTTGCGTCGTTTGCCTCCATTGTCTTCTTTATGTCGAGCTCGCAGACCACGAAGTGGCTCTTCCAGGTCCACTTCATGAACACCGACCTCATCACAGTCTGCACCATCATCTCCTATCTGCCAATGGTGTTTTTCCTGCCATTCACCTCCAAGATAGTGACGAGATTCGGCAAAAAGGTGGCGGTCGGGATGCCCTTCCTGCTCAGCATCGTCTCCTCCGTCGTCCTGATGTGCCTCCCCATCCCCGGCAACACCACGGGCATAGTGACCTTCATCGTGGGCTTGATGTTCATCCAGACGGGCGGCGGAATGTTCAACCTCATCACCTGGGCTATGGTCAACGACTGCATAGACTATCAACAGTTGAAGACGGGTATGCGCGAGGAGGGCTCCGTCTACGCCATGTACAGCCTTTTCAGAAAGATAGCTCAGGGCGTCGCGCTCTCCCTCCCCCTGCTCTGTATGCAGGCGGTGGGCTTCGACCCCGACCGCAAACCCATAATCGCCCAGACCCCCGGCGTCTCGGACGCGATGGTCAGGATGAGCATAGGCTTGATGATGATAGGCGCGGTGGTGATGTTCGTCTCCTTCATGCTCATCTACAACCTCGGCAAAAAGGAAGTCGAGGCAATGAAAGAACAGCTCAACAAAACGGATGAAGAGGAACTCTCCGTCTCGCTCGCACGCAACGACGACTGACCCTCCCCTTCCCGCATCTCACGTGCCGCATATCTGAACGGAACATCAAAGTGTTTGACATCCCGCTCGTACTGTGCTATCATATCCAAGCAAAATATTCGGCACGGAGAAGTACCCAAGAGGCCGAAGGGGCTCCCCTGCTAAGGGAGTAGTACGAGTGAATCGTAGCCAGGGTTCAAATCCCTGCTTCTCCGCCAAACAGAGTCGCGTTTGAACCCGCGGCTCTGTTATTTTTGTATCAAGGGTGTTGCCGGCATCATAATCGACACCGAAGTTTATGTCCCGCAATTATCAGACTTCTACTTGACACAGAAAAGAGATGCCCACGGCAACTATACAAAATAGGCGGTAAGTGCCGCCTATTTTTCTCCAAATTTTGCCGTTTCGGGAGGCTCAGCGTAGCACAGCTTTCGCGGAAGTCAATGCGAAAAATTATCGCTGAAAAATTGAATAAATCATAACGGTGAAGCCGGGAAGGATTTCCTTCTCGGCTTTTTCTTTTGCCCTGAAACACTCGGACAGGAACGCAATATTTTTTCGTTTGTCATTGACTTCCGTGAGGTCAAAACGCAATGAACGGACCTCTGCTCAATCGGTGCTACTCCGCCTCCGCCGAAAGGCAAAATAAAATTTGGAGGTAACTCTATGAAAACAGATGTTTCCAAGTTCTCGGAATTCCGAAAGTATTATCTCTCGGAATTTGAATGGTTTGACGGTCTTGATACAAGCGCGTCAACGGCAAAGCCTCGGACGAACCCGCCCACGCCGTCATCGAACGCTATCTCTCCGCCCACGGCGAGGACTTCCGCTTCGAGACCGCGCCCAACCCCGTCCCCGAACTCTCCTGCCGCACCCGCGACAATACCACAGTAGGCTTGGGAGGCTGATCCCTTGTGGGGGATCCCCCACGCCCCCTGCGAGGGTGTTACACCCTCGCGCTCCCATATTTTTTTATAATAAGAATGCGCCGAGTGTTGCGGGCAAAGCCGCAACGCTCGGCGCAATATTATATAAAAGCAAGGGGTGCGGGGATGTCATCCCCGCCGGGGTGCAGGGGCAGCGCCCCTGCCCGACCTTTTCTGCCCTAAAAAGCACAGTGAACAGCCGGATTGGCTGTTCACTGTGCCGAAAAAGAGATATAAACACCGTGCAGTGCGTAAACACTGCCGTTTGCGATGAGAGCTTATTCCTGCTCGGCGCGGGCGGCGAAAACTATCCACTCCGCGACATTGACGGCGTGGTCGCCGATGCGTTCGAGATATTTTGCGATCATGAGCATATCCATTGCGCACTCTCCGCCCTCTCCCCCTTCGTCTACCATACCCGCGAGTTCGCGCTTGACAGCGACAAACAATCCGTCCACCACATCGTCGGCGCGGCGTATCGCACGCGCCTCGTCGAGGGAGAAAGTGTCGAGGGCGCAAACGCATCTTTCCACCATTTTACGGGCGGCAGTCATCATTTCGCTGAGACTGTTGGGAACGTCGCAGTAGGCGGCGCCTTTAAGGATATCGGCGATGTCCGCCGCCTGATCGGTGATGCGCTCGAGATCGGTGACCATTTTGACTGCGGAAGTGATGAGGGCAAGATCGTGAGCGACGGGCTGCTGGCGCACTATGATGCGCATGCACAGCCGTTCTATCTCGCGCTCTTTCTCGTCCGCCGCTCTTTCGCATTCGCGGACGGCAACAGAGACATCCTCGTGCGAGAGCAAAGCACGTTCGATGAGGCACATCGCCTCGGCATCCACCTCGCACATTTCCTTTAACATATCTTTGATTTGCAGAAGTTGCTCATCGTATTGTTTGCGCATCAGCCGAACCTCCCTGTGATGTAATCCTCCGTGCGCTTGTCGCGCGGAGATTCGAACACCTCATCCGTGTCGCCGAACTCGATCAGTTCGCCAAGGAGGAAGAAACCCGTTTTGTCCGAGATCCTCGCCGCCTGTTGCATATTGTGAGTGACGATGACGATGGTGTAATCATTTTTAAGTTCCTGCGCAAGCTCCTCGATCTTGCCCGTGGAGATGGGATCGAGCGCGGAAGTCGGCTCATCCATGAGAAGGACGTCGGGTCTGACGGCAAGGGCGCGGGCTATGCACAGCCTCTGCTGCTGCCCGCCCGAGAGCCCGAGAGCGCTCTTTTTCAAGCGATCCTTGAGTTCATCCCATATGGCGGCTCGGCGGAGGGAGCTTTCGACAATGTCATCGAGCTCCGACTTTTTCCTCACGCCGTGGGTCTTGGGACCGTAGGCGATGTTGTCGTAGACACTTGCGGGGAAGGGGTTGGGCTTTTGGAAGACCATGCCCACACGCTTGCGCAGGAGATTGACGTCCATGCCTCCTGCGTAGATGTCCGCGCCGTCCAGCTCCACCTTGCCCGAGATGCGGCAGCCGGGGATGATGTCGTTCATGCGGTCGAGGGTCTTGAGGAAGGTGGACTTGCCGCAGCCGGAAGGACCGATGAGCGCGGTGATCTCGTTCGCCTCGATGTCCATATCCACACTCTTCAACGCCTGAAAAGTGCCGTAAAAGAGGTCGAGCTCCCGCACACGGAATTTGGGAGATTCGGCGCCTCCTCTGATGTAAACATTTTCTCTGAGTTCAGGTCTCATCATCAATACCTCTTTCTGAATTTGTTGGATATGAACTCCGCCGCGCCGTTGATGACGAGCACGAGGAGGATGAGCACGATGGCAGTCGCCCATGCTTCGTCAACGTGCAATCCCTCGCTTGACAGGGTGTACATATGGATGGCTAGCGTCTCGCCGCTGCCGAACAGACTGTCCGGGACGGCTTTCACCGTGCCCGAAGTGTAGATGAGCGCCGCGGTCTCCCCCACCACTCTGCCGAGCGCGAGGATGACGCCCGCGATGATGCCGGGCATGGCGGAGGGCAGCACGACGCGGAATATGGTGCGCAGTTTGCCCGCGCCGAGCGCGAACGAGCCTTCGCGGAAGGAATCGGGCACGGCGCGCAAAGCCTCCTCTGTCGTGCGCATGACGAGGGGGAGGATCATGATCGCCATCGTGAGTATGCCCGCGATGAGGCTGAAACCTTTGAAGAGCATCTCCACAAAGAGGATCATCCCGAAGATGCCGTACACGATGGACGGGATGCCCGCAAGGGTCTCCGCCGCCATCCTGACAACGGCAACGAATTTGTTGGCGGAGGAGGTGTATTCCGTGAGGAATATCGCCGCCGCAACGCCGACGGGCACGGCAATGAGCAGGGACATCCCCGCGATGATGAGAGTGTTGAAAAACGCGGGCATGAGCGACAGGTTCTCGCTGTCATACTCAAGCTCGAAAAGCGACGCTTTGAGGTTGGGCGCGCCCTGCATGATGACGTGGATGACGATCCACAGCACGACCGCCGCCGTGGCGAGAGCGGACAGGATGACCAGCACCATCATGACGAGAGAAAAAGGATGCCGCTTGTATTCCGCGAGTTTTTTCCCGAGGGAGGGCTTGTTGACAAAGGGTCTGCCCTTCAGATCGCAGGAAGGCAGAGGGGCGAATTTTTGTTTGAGGAGAGCCGCCGCACTTTTCATTTTGCCCTCCCTTTCCTGCGGATCGCCGCGATGAGCAGATTTATGAACAGGATGAAGACGAATAGCACCGCCGCAGTCGCGATGAGCGCGCCGCGGTGAAGATCCGTCGCGTAACCGAGCTCGAGCACTATGTGCGAAGTCATGGTGCGCACGCCGTCGAGCAGACTGTCGGGGAGCGCGGTGCTGTTGCCGACGATCATGACCACAGCCATCGTCTCGCCGACCACTCTCCCCAGCCCCAGCACCACGGAAGTCAGGATGCCGGACCTGGCTGCGGGGAACTCCGTCATGAACACGGCGTGTTCATGCGTGGCGCCGAGCGCGAGAGCACCCTCGTAGTAGGTGTTCGGCAGAGCGCGCAGCGCGGACTCCGACACGCCGATGACGGTGGGCAGGATCATGATGCCCAGCACTATGGACGCGGTGAGGATGCTGTATCCCGTGCCGCCGAAATTGTCGCGGATGAGGGGCGCGATGACCATCATGCCGAAATAGCCGTACACGATGGACGGGATGCCCGCAAGGATGTTGGTCATGGGCTTCATCACCTTGTAAAGGGGCTTGGGGCAATATCTTGCCATGAACGCCGCCATGAGCAGCCCGATGGGGACTCCTATGACGAGCGCGCCCGCCGTGACGAAACACGTGCCTACGATCATCGTGCCTATGCCGTAGCTCGCCGGGGTGTTGTTCGGTGCCCACTCGGTGGAGAACAAAAATTCAAACAACCCGATCTCCCCTATCGCGGGGACAGACCTTGCGAAGATGAAGACGCAGATCACGATGACGCACAGGATGAAGACCGCCGCCGTGACGGCGAACACGACCTTCATCGTGGTCTCTTTGAAAGCTGAAAATGTCATCTCTCTCTTTCGTGCCGTCGCCGCGGGAGAAAAAGCGATCTCCCGCGGTTTCGGCAAAATACGGTGTTTTTATGGGTTTTTACAATGCTTAAACCCTACGTTTATCAATTATGCAAGGGCGGACCACTCGCGCACCGCGCCGGTGAAGATCTGACGGATCTGCTCCATAGAAAGGTCCTCGACAGCGTTGTCGTTGTGGACGATGACCGCGATGCCGTCATAGGCGAGCACCTCTGCGGTGATGCCCTGCTCAAGCTCAGAGTCTTTGACTTCCCTGGACGCCATGCCGATGTCGAAGGTGCCGCTTATGGCGCCGTTCATGCCCGCGGTAGAGTCGATGGTCTGCAGTTCGATGCTGTTCTTCGCGACGCCGGAGAGCGCGCAATACTTCTCAATGAGCTTCTCCATGAGCGGGCTCACGGAAGAGGAGCCTCCGATGGTGATGCTGCCCGTGAGGTCGGAGCCTTTCGCATAGGCGGGAGCATTGTCGTCGGTGACGATATACTTCTCCGCGGCGATGACCTCCTGCGCCTCGGCAGAGCCGAGGAAACCGAGGAAGTCGGCAGCCAAGGGCTTGCTGTCGATGTTAGACTGCTTGTAAGCGATGTTGAAGGGGCGCTGCAACTCGTAGCTCTTGTCCTTGATGGTGTCCACGGAAGGAGCGACTCCGTTCACGGCGACTGCCTTGACGGTGTCGTTCAGCGAGCCGAAGGAGACATAACCGATGGCGTTTTTGTCCTGCGCTACCGCGGTCATGATGGCGTTGGTGGAGTTCTGGAAGCTCGCGCCCGAGAAGGTCATGTCCGTCTCGGTGCCGTCCTCGTTTTCGACCAACACGCCCGTGAGTTCGGTGAACGCGGAGCGCGTGCCCGAGCCGTCCTCGCGCGAGAACACATTGATGGTGTCAGCCGCACCCTTGTTGCACCCGACCGCCGCGAAAGCGACTGCGCCGAGCAGCATTGCACAAATGGCTATCGTCCAAAATTTCTTCATTTCTTTTTCCTCCCGGTCCTCGCTGCTCGCTGCCGCAAGCCGATCCGACCGCTACGATCAACATAGCAACAACTTGTCTTTTATTTTCCCCGATTTCTTCACAAAAATGTCATTGACAAATTTTTTACACCCTGCGGGGGAATTATTCCCCCACACCCCTGCGAGGGTGTTACACCCTCGCGCTCCCGCGTCGCGATCCGCGCGTGTTCGTCGCCGTGCGCCGTTCCACGGCGGGCGGCTCGCCTGTCGCGCGGTCACTCCTTATCACGTCGTGAAAATGCGGCGGCACTCGTTCGCTCCGCGTTTTTAATGAAAACTATCCGCGCTCTCGCTCATTTTCACTCCGCGTAGTGGGGGTACCCCCCAACACCCCACCTTGCGAGGGTGTTACACCCTCGCGCTCCCATACTTTCTTATAAAAAGTGCGCCGAGTGTTGCGGGCGCAGCCTGCAACACTCGGCGCAATATTATATAAAAGCAAGGGGTGCGGGGATGACATCCCCGCTGGGGTGCAGGGGCGGCGCCCCTGCAAAATAATTAAACCGACTGCGAACATACTAAGGGCATGAGAGAAAAAGTTAAGCTTTTGGGCGTTTGGACGGGCGCGGTAATTGCGTTGTGCGCCGCCGTGTGCGCGCTCGCGGCGCAAAAAGGGGGAGGATTTCCCTCTCCCCTCTTCACCGTACGCGACGATAGTCCCGTCGTACGCCGGACCCTTTAGGCGAGCGAGCGGAAGTACACCACTCTGTCTCCTGCCGAAAGGGGGAGTTCGAGGGAGGGATTCTGCTTCATTATGTCCTCGGGCGTGGCGGTGAGCGCCTTGCACACATCCCACATCCCGTCCCCCTCCGAGACGATATACAAAGACAGCGCCGAGGTGTTGAGCTCCTTTTCCTCTCCCACCGTCACTGAGGAGATATATTCCGCATCCACGCACACACAGCGGGTGAGCAGGATGCCGACAGAGGCTTCCAATTCCAGCTCTCCCCTCCTCGCCTTGACGCGGACGTCCTCCACAAAGCAGACGGCTTTGACACCCTCCCCGAAATCGCCGTCTATCTCCACGGAATATGGCACTTCGGCGCGCACGGAATTGAGACCGTTTTCGTCGCGGTACACCACATCGGCGGCGAGCACGCCCTCCACCAGCGCGCCTCCCTCGACGGCTTCCGCCTTGGCGGCATAACAGCGGGCGTATGGCACGGCGACCACGCTCTCTGCGGGAGCTCTGTCCTCCAACGGCGCGGTGCCGGACACCTTCTCGGAGGAATATTTCATGCCGCCGAAAAATGTGAACCTCTTGTGCTCACGCCCGAGTTCCACCTCGTTGGTGAGCATGAACATATCCGCTATGACCTCCTCGGTGCGCATCCTCACCGCATTCGACCTCACCGCGATATCTCCTTCGAAGCGTATGATGTTGGCTCCCGGCACCCCGGCGAGCACCACTTTGGAGGAACGCACCCATGCGACCGCCGATACTTCGTCCCCCTCGGCGACTCCGTCCGCGGGGATCTCCTCCCTGAAAGGTATCAGCATATCGCGGGTGCGGATGTCGCCGTCCTCGGTGAAAGTCACGGCGGCGCGCACCCTGCCCTCCACCGCGATGATACCCTCCGACGCCGTCGCCGAAGTGACGACCGCCTGCGCGTCCACGAGCAACACCTCGTCGATGTCCCCCGCGTCCGCCTCTTCGCTCACCGAAAATGAAGTTGTCTTTGCCGCGACGGGACAGGGAAAAACCCTCTCTTCCACCGTCTTATAACACTTTTCGGCGTCCACCAGACACTCTTCCTCTGTGCTGCGCACCGCAAGAGCGCGCACGCTCACGACGGCGGAAAGAGTGACCGCATCCGCCACGTCAACATCCGCCTCCACGACGGAGACCTCCGCGCTCGGGTTGTCGTCGGCGAGGAAACCGCCCTCCGCTTTGAGACTGAAATCCGCATTGTAGTCCACTCCCTTGACCGCTCCGTCGCGGGTCTGATAGACAAGGCGGAAATTCACCCTGCCCGCCACCGAACAGAAGCCGTCGTTCGCCTCGGCGGAGACTGCCTTGCCGTCCACGGCGAGGGAGAGCACGCGCGCCACGTCGCCCGCGTCCGGCGCGGAGGGAGAAAATTCCACCACCCTTTCCACGGGAGGGGCGCTCACGATGTTGCTTGCGTTGAACTTTTCGTATCTGAACATAGTCGCCTCCAATTCCTCAACACCATATGCGCGGGAGGAGCGGGATATTCCTCTCGTTCTCTTCGGAGGAAGGCTCGCGCGTCCCGTATAAAAACGCGCGCGCATGGTAATGCTCCCTTCATGCGAGAGATAGGCAAAGGGATAGGCGAAGCAAAACAGAGGGTGGAAAAACTGAGAGGACTTTCCCTCATCATGAAAGTGAGCGAAGGACGGGGGAAAAGCACGTTGCTGAAAGGGAGCATAGTCGCGGTGTTCCCCGCCGTTTTCACGGTGAGACTTGAAAGCGGCGAGGTGCGCACTTTCTCCTATTCCGACGTGCATACAAGAGGAGTGATGTTTTTGAAAGAACTGCCTCCCGAAGTTTGAAAAACCGCCGAAACGGCGGTTTTTCTTTTCGTTTTCATTGGTTCAAGAGCGTTTTTTTGCGAAACGCGCCTCCTCATCCTCATTGCTTGCGGATGGGAGACTGCCTGTCGTCGCCCTCCTCGGAAGCGGCCTCGGCGGGAGCTTTCTTTCGCGCGCTCTTTTTCACGACTATCACCACCGCCGCTATAACTCCTATCCCGAGAGCGGTCCAAAGGATGGCGAAGAGGGGATGCGCCGCCCAGGACTTGTGGTGCACTATAAATACGCTAGATACATAAGCAGTCGTGTCATTCTCGAAAGTGACCCGCACCGTTATCTTGTGGTCGCCGGACGGGAGCCCCGAGGGGGAATAGGTGAACATCCTGCCCGTGCCCGCGATCGTGCCGTCCACATACCAGTAGACGGACTCATACTCCACGTCTTCGAGCGTGGTCACGCCGAAGGTCATCGTCGCGCCCGCGCCGTAAAGATCCGTCTCCTGCGGCACCGCGCCGTCCTTACCCTTGATGTATGCGGCGGAGGAGAGATATTCCTCGGGCACGATGAACGCCTCGCTCCCCTTCCATGCCGGAGCGACGACGGTGAACGTGAGCTCGGCGGTCAGAGGTTCGGCGCCCTCTGCGACTTCGAGGGAGGCGCGCAGGACGTAATATCCCGCGTGGTCGAAGAGATGTCCGATGCTCCCTCCCCTGCCTATGACTTCGGAGGAGACCTCCTCTTCCTTATCCTCGTCTTCGTATTCCGTCAAAGTCCACTCCACCCTGTCCGCCGCGGATGGATCGGTGTCCCCTGCGGGCGAAGTGACCGCGCTGAATTCCAGATAGCTCCTGCCCTTGCCCGTCTCGCGCAGGGTCTGCACCGTGATCTCGGAACCCGTCGTCACGGTCTTGCCGTTCATCGTAGCGACCGCGGTGATACCCGTGACGGGCGCCCAGCCGTAGTCTATGTCCAGGATGTCCTCTGAGATGAGTTTCAGGATGTCGAGCTTTTTGTACGCCGCGCCGTCCTTTGCGGTGACGGAGGCGTCATCCTCCGCAAAATTCGTGATCATGCGGTTGATGACCGCGTTGCGGGGCATGGTGAAAGCGTCGTCGGCAAGCTCTTCCGCTTTGAGGCTGAGCCTGAGGAGCGCGGACGCGAAAGACACGAAAGGCGCCGCCACGCTCGTGCCCGAGGTCGCGCTGCCCGTCGTCCTGTACACCCCGTCCTCGGTGGACACCATCACTCCCGTACCGGGGGCGAAGATGTCGTAGGCGGAGCCGTAGTTGGTGGTGGAATGATAGCCCTCGGAGTCATGCGACATGACCCCTATCACGCCGTTGTACGCCGCGGGATAGAAATAGTGAGAACTGCTCGCCGTCCCGTTGTTGCCCGCCGCGGCGACTATCGTCGCGCTCTGCGAAGCGACCTCTATCGCCGCCTGCATATCCTTGTCCGTGCGCCACTCGCTCTCTCTGTCCGTCGTGGAACAGAGGGAGAGATTGATGACCTCGGCGCCTATCTCGACGGCGCGTTCTATCCCCACCCTCACCGTGGTGCGGTCAAAGGCGTTGACGGTGACGGCGCCATCCGCCGCCGAATCGACATACTCCTTGGGATAGGAGGCTTTGATGGGATATATCTTGATGTAGTCCGAAAGCCCCGTCTCTTCTATCAAAGTAGCGATGACGGACGCCATCGCCGTGCCGTGGAGGTCTGCGGACTCGTCGTTGAAATTCGAGACCTTGTCCGTCTCACCTCTGGAAGCGTAAAAGGAATTGTAGCCGAGCAGAGTGTTGTCTTCGCCGCGCATGAGCACGTTGCCGAACACGCTGTTGCCGAGGTCCAGCCCCGTGTCTATCACCGCGATGACGACGGGATCGGCGTCGTTCGCTTCAAGGACGGGAAGCACGGAATTTTTGACATACTCCCGTACGGCGGGAAGATCGAGTTCCCCTTCGGCAAAATACCACAGGTCCGTATCCGTATCGATGTTGCCGTACGTCCCTGCGGTCAACGCGTCCGCGTCCCCCGCCGCGTGCGCGACCTCTCCACCCGCCGAGAGCGCGGGCATAAAGGCGCAGACGGCAAAAAGACACGCCGCGAATAATGCGATAAAAATTGTCCATCTCTTCCTTTCGGTCATCTTCTCTTCCCCGTAAAATTTGCTTTCGGTCCCCTTACTCTCTGAGCAACGCGTCTGAAAAACGCAGTCTCCTCAGGCTTTCGTCTTTGCCCAAAACGACCGCCATCTCCATGGCGCCGCCGGGCGTCGAAGGCTGTCCCGTCAACGCGACGCGCATCCCGAACATCACCTGACCGCTCTTCATCCCCTCCTTCTCGGCGGCGAGACACACCGCCGTACGGATGCTGTCTTCCGTCCAGACGTCAAGCCCTTCTACTGCGCTTATCGCCACTTTAACGGCGCGTTTTGCGACTTCAACGTCCATTTTCATCTTTTTGTGCTCGTACATCCCGAGGTCGTATCTGCCGAACTCGTTGAGGAAGGCTATCTTTTCCGGGATGTCGC
The DNA here is from genome assembly GCA_944363035.1 of uncultured Clostridia bacterium. Classification (GTDB taxonomy): domain Bacteria; phylum Bacillota; class Clostridia; order Christensenellales; family CAG-917; genus Limadaptatus. Next base: position 37,426 of record CALVTS010000007.1, on the reverse strand, counting down.
CGAGGACGTCCGCGCGGGTCTGCATGAGGCGGGATATCTCCCTTTGGTCAAATCTGCCGTCGGGGTCCGCTTTCGCGATCCAGGGCGCGGACACCGAAAAGAACTCCTCCTCGCTCATGGCTTTGAGATACTCCCCGTTGAGCCATCTCATCTTCGCCTCGTCGAAGATGGAGCTCGACACCGAGATGCCGTCCACGTCGAACTGCTCGATCATCTCTTTCATGGTCATCTTTTCGGCGTTGTTTTTGGGACACCAGCCGAGGAGCGCAACGTAATTGACCACGGCTTCGGGAAGATATCCCTTCGAGACGAAATCCTCGAAGTTGGCGTCGCCGTAACGCTTGGAGAGTTTCCTGCTCGCGTCCTTCATGATGGGGGGCAGGTGCATATACTGCGGACGCTCCCAGCCGAACGCGTCGTAGATGAGATTGTATTTGGGAGTGGAGCTCAGATATTCCGTGCCGCGTATCACGTGGGTGATGCCCATGAGATGGTCGTCCACCACGTTGGCAAAATTGTAGGTGGGCATCCCGTCCGATTTCAGAAGTACGCCGTCCTCGATGTCCTCCGACGCCACCGAGATCTCGCCGAACACCATGTCGCGATAGGAGGACACCACTCCGTCGGGCACCTTTTGGCGGATGACGTAAGGTTCCCCCGCCGCGAGCCTCGCGCGCACCTCCTCCCGAGAAAGATCGCGGCAATGGCGGTCGTAGGTGTGAGTGCCGTTTTCGCCGTGCAGACTTTCCAGCCTCTCCTTGGTGCAGAAGCAATAGTACGCGCCGCCCAGCTCCACCAGCTTTTCGGCGTATTCGCGGTATATGCCCGCGCGCTCGCTCTGCACGTACGGACCGTACTCTCCCCCCTTGTCGGGACCTTCGTCATAGTCCATACCCGCCGTGGCGAGGGTGCGATATACCATATCCTCGGCGCCCTCCACCATACGTTCGCGGTCTGTATCCTCTATGCGCAGGATGAATCTCCCGCCGTTGTGCCTCGCGAAAAGATAGGCGTAAAGCCCCGTGCGCAGGTTGCCTATGTGCATGAACCCCGTGGGAGAGGGGGCGAATCTTGTCCTGACAGTACCGTCCATTTTCACCTCGTGCGACCGCTACTCGAGCAGTCCGTTGTCCTTGAAAGAAAAGCTATCCGTATCCGTATAAATGATGTGATCCGCAAGCCTGACCCCTATGCTCCCAAGCACCCGAGATATCTCGCAGGTGAGGTCGTAGTCCTGTTGGGAGGGGCGGGGATCGCCGCCCGGATGATTGTGCGCGATGACCACGGACACCGCCTTGGTGCGCAGAGCGAACTCCACCGCGTCCCTTGCCGAAAGCGCGACGCCGTCCCCCGTGCCGTAGGCGGGTCTTTCAAATCGGATGAGCCCGTCATGCACGTTGAGCGCGGCAAGTCCCGCCACTTCCACGGGCATACCGAACATCTCCTTGGCGATATATTCCCTCACCGCCTTTCTGCCCGAGACGACGGGACGCTTTCGGGAGGAACAGACCGCGTAACGGCGAAAGAGCTCGGGCAGGACGGAGAGGAACAACGCCGCGTTTTCCGTCATGCCGGGGACGCTCCTCAACGCCTCCTCGTCCGCATTGAGCACATCCGCGAAATCACCGAACTTTTCCGTGAGCGCGTGCGCTATCTCGTTGGTGTTCCTGCGCGGGACAAAGGCAAAGAGGATATATTCCAAAACTTCGTGGTCGGGAAGGGATGCCGTCCCGGTTGCGGAGATCTTTTCCCGCACCCGCATCCTGTGCCCGTCGTGTGTGCCCATACTTCCTCCGCACCGCGCGCGTGCGCGCCGTAAGTAAGATACTGAAAAATTATAACTTATCCACCAAACAAAATCAACAGATTCCCCCTCCAAAACCGTCCGTTAAGCCCGAGCGGACGCCGAGGACGCATCATCCCCGTCGTAGCCCGCGCATGACGAAAGGGAGCAAACCCTCCACGCAAACCGCAGTAAGCCGTGTTTTTCGGAGAATTTTCACTCTCTCAACATTGCTTTCGGGATCCTGACCTTTTCGGATAACGGGCGATGCCTCACGCTTCGGAGGAAAGATAGGCGGCGATGGCGACAAAGATAGAGTAAGCGAATCTCGCCCTGTAATCGGCGTCGAGAAGATGCGCCTCGTCCGAGGGATTGGACAAAAAGCCGCACTCCACGATGACGGAGGGCGCAGAGCTCTGTTGCAGGATGAACTTGTCCGCGCCGAGAGGGGAAAAGCCCCTCCCCGCGTCCGGGAGATTGAATGTGCGGTTGAGTTCCTCCTGCACCGCCAGGGCAAGGGACTCCCCTTTTGCGGAAGAGGGGTCGAAAAACACCTGCGCTCCCCTCCTGGACTTTTGGAAAAAGGTGTTCATGTGTATGCTGACGACGGCGACGGGATCCGCGCGGGAGATGATCTCGGCGCGGCGGTGCATATCCGCCGACTTCTTGTTGACGTCCCCCTCCTTATACAATCCGCCCGAAGTCCTGCGCGTGTACACCACGTCAAAGCCGCCGCTTTCCAGATACTCGCCCAGCAATTTCGCCATGACGAGATTGAGGTCGCTCTCCTTCACCCCCGTGTTCACCCCCGTCACACCGCCGTCCATCCCGCCGTGTCCCGCGTCCACGACCACGGTGCGGGCGGGCTCGAGCGCGGAGACGGCAAGCGCGGCGGCGGGAGCGGAGAGGAGGGCGAAAATGATCGCGAATCCCGCGATCGCCCATTTCATCGCCGTTGCACTTTTTCCGCCTGCCGAATTTTGCATATCGTTTCAGTTTTGAACATATGCACGAAAGCATAAAAATACGCCCTTGTCCACCGAGTTGTGCACATTTCGACTTAAAATTGTGGACAACTCGGTGAATAACTTGAGTTTTCACGTCATCTTTTCTTGCTTTCGGCGTATCAAAAGGGTATATGATCTACGGTTTCGGCGCGCAAAATGCGCATTTTCGCAAAAAACCGCTCATATGCTCTCGCCGAGGCACATATCCTGATGCGGAGGTGTATCATGCCCGCCCTTTCCTCTTTGATGAATAGCGACGTCATTTGCAAGCGCGGTTGCGCCCTGCTCGGCTCCGTGAGCAATGTATATTTTGACGAAAATTGTCGGAATATTGTATATTTCGGGATCTCCCGCGATGAGGGCGACGCGCTGTTGCCCTACTCCGCCGCATCCTCGGTGAAGGACGCGGTGATGGCGGACGACGAGTTTGCCCTCATCTCCCCTCAGGACGCCGATCTCACCCCTCTCCTCTACTCCCTCGTCGGGAAAAGGGTGTATACGGCGGGGGGGAAGAAAAAGGGAGAGGTGGAGGACGTGCTCTTCTCCCGAACGGGAAAGGTGCGCAGTCTCACGGCGGAAGGCACGGCGTACTCCCCCTCCTCCTTTCTCGCGTTCGGGGATGTGCTGATACTGAAAGAGGGCGCGAACGGCAGAAAAAAGCCCGCGTCCTTCCCGAAAGCGGAGTCCGATTATCCCGTCCGTGCGCTCGCCCCTCCCCCGTCCCGCCGCCCCGACCCGTCAAAGGGAGGAGACCCGACGGGATATGTCGCCCTCCCCGTCTTTCCCGCAAGCGGGGATGAGGAGGAAGGGTTTTACCCCGTCGCGGAGGCGATGAAAACGCCCGTTTCGGCGGGAGGAGAGGATTTCACCCCGCACCGCATAATCGCGGACTACAATTTTCTGCTGGGCAGGACCCTCACCGCAGACATCTCCTCCTATTCCGGCGAAAAGCTCGCCTCCAAGGGAGAGCGCGTCACCGTGGAGACGGTGGAGACCGTCCGCAGACACGGCAAGCTGATGGAGCTGACTTTATCCTCGAAATGAAAAGACATCCCGCACACCCCCGCCGCATTTCCCGCAAAGTTCTTCTTCTCCCCGTACTGCTCGCGCTGGGAGTTTGTCTCGTCCTCCTTTGCGCCTGCGACGACGGACTGCCCTCCCCCCTCTCCCCCCGCTCCGTCTACGACATGACGCTGACCTTCGACGGAGAGCGGACGGCGACCCTAAAAGAGGAGGTGCTCTTCACAAACGACACGGGAGAGCACCTTGACGAGCTTGCGTTCCACCTCTATCCCAACGCCTTTTCAAAGGACGCGGACGCGCCGCCCTGTCCCGAGGAAGAGAGAGAGGAATTTTATTACAACGGCGAGAGTTTTGGCGGTATCGAGGTCTCATCCGTCAGAATAGACGGGAAAACCTCCGATTTTGAATTGAGCGAGGACGGCGAGCTTTTGACGGCGAAGCACGACCTCCCCGTCGGAGACACGGTGACAGTCTCCTTTTCGGCGGAGCTGACTCTGCCCGAGTGCAACGCGCGCTTCGGGGTGACGGAGACTTCGGTGAACTTCACGGGGTTCTATCCCGTGCTGTGCGTGCGGGAGGACGGAGGATGGCGCACGGAGGGATACTCCCCCGTGGGCGACCCCTTTTTCTCTGAAACATCGGACTTCTTTCTCACTCTCACCGCGCCTTCGGGATACGCGGTCGCCTGTTCGGGAGAGATACTCTCCTCTTCGGGAAAGGGGGAGACGACGGTGACAGAGATCGCCGCCGAAAGGGTGCGGGACTTCGCCCTCTTCCTTTCGGAGGACTTTGAAAACGCGACCTCCTTTTCGGAGACCGAAACGGGAAAGATCAGGCTCGAATACTTTTTCCTCTCAGACTCCGCCCCTGCGGACACGCTCTCTCTCGCCGCCGAAGCGGTGGAGTTTTTCTCTGAGACGTTCGGGGATTATCCCTATCCCGTCCTCACCCTGGTGCAAGCGCCCGTAGGCGCGGGCGGGATGGAATACGGAGCGCTGGCGGCGGTGGACACGTCCGTCACGGACGAGGAGGAGTTCCGCCTCACTCTCGTGCACGAGATAGCGCACCAGTGGTGGTTCGGGGTCGTAGGCTCAGATCAGCTCAACTCCCCCTGGCTGGACGAGGGGCTCACGGAATTTTCCGCCGCATATTTCTTCCTGTGCCGAGGGGAAAGGGATGTATATCTTTCCTCGGTGCGTTCCGCCTCCTCCTATTACGCCCGATACTCCTCCCTCCCCGCCGACGTCGGGTTCGACGGCAGGATGGACCGCCCCCTCTCCTCCTATCTCACCAACGGCGAATACGTTGCCGTGACCTACTGCAAAGGGTTGCTTCTTTTTGACGCCCTGCTCTCCCTTTCGGGGAGGGAGAGGATGAACGCCGCCCTGCAAGACTACTTTTCCTCCAACGCGTTCGGGATCGCGGACGCCGAAGCTCTTGCCTCCTCCTTCGCCCGCGCGGGCATGGAGGTCCTCCCCGTGATAAAGGCGTTCACGGAAGGGAGGACTGTCTAACCTCTTTCCGTCAAAAGGAAAAGCCGCTCCGAAGAGCGGCTTTTTTAGGTTTGGTTTACTCTTTTCAGATGTACTTGGCGTCGGGGTGCGCCGCCTTGACCACCTTGTACGCTTCGTCGGCGACTTCCCAGGTGTACTGCATATCCGCGTCGGTGAGAGCCGAGTTGATGAAGTGGTTGTGGTGGGAGGTGAAGAACACTCCGCGCTTGACGCACTCCGCGACCCATTCCTGATGCAGGATGGTGGAGGGATAGTCGTTGCCGAGGCGCATATAGAACATTGCGGGTTCGCCCGTCACGCGGAGGTCGAAACCGTTGTCCTTGGCGACTTCGATGAGCCCGTCGGTGAGCTTCTTGCCCTTCTTTGCGTTCTCCTCGACCGCATGGGTGGCTTTCGCTTTCCTGATGGTGGCGATACCTGCGGCGAAGGGGACGGCGGAGAGCCAGTAGCTGCCGGTGTACATGATGTCGGAAGTGGCGTTTTTGAGCTTCTCGACGCCGCAGACCGCAGAGACGTTGTAGCCGTTCGCGATGGCTTTGCAGAAGCAGGAGAGGTCGGACTTGATGCCGTAGTGATAGTCGCTGCCCTTCTCGTCGATGCGGAATCCCGCGCGCACGTCGTCAAATATGAGGATGATGCCGTTGTCGTCGCAGAGCTTGCGCATCTTCTGCCAATAGCCCTCGGGGGGAAGCTGGTTGTCCACGAAAGTGGGATGATAGTAAGGCGTGGCGATGAGCGCCGCGATCTGACCGGGATACTTCTTGATGAGCTTCTCGAACTGGTCGGGAGCGTTCCAATCGATGTAGAGGTTGTTGGCGATGTCCTCTTCGGTCACGCCGGCATAGCCCAGCTTCTGCATCCAGGGAGCGACGCCGTGATAGTAGCCGCTGACCAGGACGACCTTCTTGCGGTTGGTATACGCACGGGCGATCATGACCGCGAAGCTGGTGGCGTCGCCGCCGTTTTTGGCAAAGAACGCCCAGTCCGCCATATTGATGGTGTTGACCATCTCTTCGGCAAACTCGATGAGCAGATCGGAGGCGAGAGTGACGCAGTTGCCCTTTTTGAGCTGTTCCAGCGCCGCCGCGTCAACGTCGGGGTCGTTGTAGCCGAGGAAGTTGGGGCCGTAGGCGCACATATAGTCGATGAACTTGTTGCCGTCGAGGTCCCAGAAATACGCGCCCTGTGCCTTGGACATGAAGAGCGGATAGGAACTGACGGGGATCATGCACCCTTCGGAAGGTCCGAGGTGACCGTAGATGCCTGCGGGCACGACTTTGAGCGCGCGCTTGAAAGCCTCCTGGCTTTTTGATACGTCGTATATTTTCTTGGGTGTGTAGTTGAGATTCATAATTTCCTCCTTAACCGAGATAGATGCTGACTTGCGAGAGCAGTTTCGCCATCTGTTCGAGCATCTCGACGAAGCCCTTGACCTGGAACTGCCCGGTACCCATGCCGGTGAAGCTGGAAGTCTTGCCGTTCAGAAGATCGTGCGCAAACTGCAGATCGCCGAACACCATCGTGGCGCGAGGCTCTTTGACCTTGCCCTTGTTGGTGACGAAGACGTGATTCTTGATGGTGATGTTCATCGCAAGATCGGTGCCGCCGACTTCGCACGCGATGACGCCGTCGGGCATACGACGGGCGATCGCCTTGCCCACGAAGTCGCTGTTGGCGATCTCGCTCATGGCATAGAAAGCGGTGTAAGCGGTGAGGATGGTGTTCGCCTCGAAGTAGGCGGGATCTTTCAGGAGCTCATCCTTCTTGTCGGGAGCGGGCTGGAGATAATGGCTCAGTCTGTCCGCGAGCTTGGTGAAGGTGTCGAGCAGGAATCCCACTTTGAACACGTTGTAGAAGATGGGGATGACCATCTTGGGTTTGCCGGTCTTGGGATCGACGGGCGGCGCGATGAGGTTGTTGAAGTGCTCGGGAGAGGTGAAATACAGCTTGAGAGCGGACTTCCCTTTGCCTCTCGTAAAGGTGCACTTGCCGTCTTTGAAGGTCAGCACCGCAGAGCCGACTTCCGGCACGTTGAATTCCACGCCGAGATCGACGCCCTTGATGAGATCCTTGGAAACGGGATCCATAGTGCAAAGATCCTCGATGTTGCGGAGCACCGCGAACAGATTTATCTTTGCTCTTGTGACATTGTCCATAATTCCTCCTTTACCGCAGCGCGAAGGAAAAAAGCTCGCTCTCCCCCTCCGAAACCGCTTTAAAATAGACTTGTTCTGTTTTATATGATACTTTACTCCGATTGAAGTGTCAATACCAAAACCGAAAATTAGTTTAATTGTTTATGATTTTAATTTTCCGTTTTCCCGTCCGCGAAAAAAGTTTCCCCCTTCCCCGTTTTTTTGTTGACAATGCCCGAATACTGCGTTATGATAATGATAACGATTATCGTTAAGGAGGAGAAATGCAAGCGGACAACGTCTTGAAACGCAACACCCGCCAGAAGAGCGCCATAGAAAGCGTCGTGCTTTCCTCCTCCGACCATCCCACCGCGCTCACGGTGTGCGAGCGCGCCAAGGACATGGTGCCGGGGCTGAGCCTGGGCACGGTGTACAGAGTGCTCAATATGCTGGTGAAAGAGGGAGTCGTGCGGGAGATATCCGTGCCCGACGCGCCCTCCCGATTTGACAAGACGACGCGCACTCACGCGCATTTCGTGTGCACCGTCTGCGGGGAACTTCACGACGTCGAGGTGGACGAAGGCTCCTTCCTCCGCCACGCCAAAGAGCGTTGCATCGGGGATGAGATCGATGAAGCAGAGATCCTTTTCAAGGGTTTATGTGCTGATTGTAAGGGGGTAAAACCATGAATCTGCTCTTCAAGATAAGCTACGGGCTGTACATCCTGACGGCGGAACACGGAGGGGAACACGGCGGGTGCGTCATCAACACTCTCGCCCAACAGACCTCAGAGCCCGAGAGACTTTCGGTCACCGTCAACAAGCTCAACCACACTCACGACCTCATCGCAAAGAGCGGGAAGTTCGCCGTCGGCGTGCTTTCGGAGGACGTCTCGTTCGAGCTCATCAAGGGCTTCGGGATGAGGAGCGGAAGGGACGCGGACAAGTTCGCGGGAGTGGAGTGCGTCACGGCAAAGAACGGGTGCAAGATGCCCGTCGCGGGGGTGATGGGCTACTTCGGCATGAAGGTGGAAAAGAGCCTGGATATGGGCACTCACACCATGTTCCTCTGCTCTGTCACCGAAAGCAAGGCGCTGGATGAAAACGCAAAGGAGCTCACTTACGCTCACTATCACGCCTTCGTGAAACCAAAACCCGCACCCGCGCCCGCCTCGGAGGGCGAGACCTGGGTGTGCAGGATATGCGGATACGTCCACAAAGGTCCCCTGCCACGCGACTTCGTGTGCCCGATATGCAAACACGGCGCGCAGGACTTCGAAAGAACTGACACATCGGTTATCGGCGGCGCTTCTGCCGACAAAATAAACAAAAACAATACGGTTGTTTCAAAAGGAGAAAAAATTATGGCAAAATTCAGATGCAGCGTTTGCGGTTATGTCTACGAAGGAGCGGAGGCTCCCGCTCAGTGCCCCGTTTGCAAGGCGGGCAAGGACAAGTTTGTCGAGATCAAGGAAGGCGCGATGAACTGGGCTGCCGAGCACGTCATCGGCGTCGCGCAGGGCGTCCCCGCCGACATCATGGAAGGGCTCAAAGCCAACTTCGAGGGCGAATGCACCGAGGTGGGTATGTATCTCGCCATGGCAAGAGCGGCTCACCGTGAGGGCTATCCCGAGATCGGGCTCTACTGGGAAAAAGCGGCTTATGAGGAAGCCGAGCACGCCGCCAAATTCGCCGAACTCATAGGCGAAGTGGTCTCCCCCTCCACCAAGGTCAACCTCGAAAAGAGAGTGGAAGCCGAAAACGGCGCGACCCAGGGCAAATTCGACCTCGCAAAACGCGCCAAGGAAGAGGGTCTGGACGCCATCCACGACACCGTGCACGAGATGGCTCGCGACGAGGCGCGCCACGGCAAAGCCTTCGCAGGACTCCTCGCCCGCTACTTCAACTGAAACTCGGTACTCCCTCCCCGCCCCTCTTTTACCGGGAGGAGCGGAGATAAAAAGAGCGCCTTTTGACGCTCTTTTCTTTTTGCATTTCCCCTCCGTCACCTCTCCCTCACGGGCAGAGTGTTTATGGTCTCCTCCGGGACTGCTCCCTCTTGAACGGAAGAAACATAATAGTATTCGCCGGTTGCGTCCTCCGCTTTTTGGTAACCCACGCCGTTGTAGGAAACATAGTTATCCCACTCGGCGTCGGCGGCAAGAGCTTTCACCTCCTCGGGGATGACGACATCCGTCGCGTTGACCTTGCTCCACACATACTCAACAGTTTCCTTTTCGTTATTGTATATTCTGGATAATCCGATGACGAGCCTGTCACCCTCGAGGCGCAGATAGATGTCGTACTCTCCTTCCGCGACCTCGGGGTTCAGAACGATCTTCCCGTTTTCCTCCGTCAAGAAATCGGACAATAGGAAAATATATTCATCCGCGACGGGATCGGAATTGCTCACAAGATTCTTTTCTTTGGACATCTCCGTCCCGTCATCGGCTATTATATAAAACACTCCTTCCTCCGTAAATGCCGCACATTCGTATACGCCGATCGTACCATCGGATTTTGTCGTGCTTTTAATGTACATTGCGTTTTCGCTCACCTGTATAATATTGTTTATCTCTGAAACGATCGCACCGTCGGATACCGTTGAGTTGATCGAATTCGCCTCACACGTGAAACTCTCCGCATTCTCGAGCGCGGCTAGGATCTCTGCCAAGGAAGCGTCCTCCGTGAATATGACATCTCCCTCGGGAACGGCGGGGGCTTCGCCCTCTTCCCTCACCGGCAGAGTGTTTATCGTCTCCTCCGGGACTGCCCCCTCTTGAACGGAATAAACATAATAGTATTCGCCGTATTCATCCTCCGCTTTGTGGTAACTTACGCCATTGTAATCAACAAGGTCATCCCACTCGACTTCGGGAAGGATATCTTCAACGTACCCGGGCAAAGTCGTGTCCGTCTGCCCCAAAGCATATATGCGAAAGTCTAAGGCGCTTATTTGTATGCCGTTGGCGTCCGTACATTCCGCTCCGAAACGCAATTCGTCTCCCTCAAACATTATGTACGATCTTACAGTAATGTCGGGGTCGGCTACACTCCCGGCATACCCATCAAACACCACATTGCCGAACTCATCTTCAATTAGGTAAGAATTGCTAATGTCAATATCTTCGGTTGCAAAAAAGTAGCTGTTTTTCAACAAATTTTTTCTGCTGTACCGACACACCAATTCTCCGTTTTCGGTGTATATGAACTCCCCGTTCTCCCAATAGGAATTTGCAAATCCAATGTCAAAATATACGCCGTCTTTCACGAACTGAAAGTGTTCACTTACAGCCACTCTGTCGGGATAGTTGTCAACGATTCTGGCGATCACTCTGCCATCCGAATATCGATTTTCCGCTTCGCTATAAGAATATGTTCCGTCTTCATCGGTAGAAGAATCCGCATACCAAGCCGTGTAATTTCCCGCCTCCGTAAGCGCGTTTACTATATCCTGAAGGGACATCCCGTCAACAAACGGTCCTGTCGGCTCCTGCGGGCTGTCGGGATCTTCGCCCCGCTCCCTCACGGGCAGAGTGTTTATCGTCTCCTCCGGCATTGCTCCTTCTTCGACGGAATAAACGCGGTAATACTCGCCGTATTCATCCTCCTCTTTCCGATAGCTCACTCCATTGTAATCAACAAAGTTATCCCACTCGGCTTCGGGAAGGATATCTTCAACGTACCCGGGCAAAGTCGTGTCCGTCTGCCCCAAAGCATATATCCTATGTTCCAAGAGTTGTATTTGCGCGCCGTTGGCGTCCGTATACTCCTCTCCGAAACGCAATTCATCTCCCTCGAACATTATGTACGATCTTACAGCAATGTCGGGGTCGGCTACACTCCCGGCATACCCATCAAATACCACATCGCCTAACTCATCTTCGGTAAGGAAAAGATTCCTTGGATCAAACACTTCGCTTGCATCAAAGTAGCTGTTTTTCAACAAATTTTTCCTGTTGTGCCGACACACCAGCTCTCCGTTTTCGGTGTATACGAACTCCCCGTTCTCCAAATCGAGGTTGGAAAATTCAACGTCAAAATATATGCCGCCTTTCGCGAACTGAAAGTTTTCACTTACAGCCACTCCCTCGGGATAGTTGTCAACGACTCTTGCGATCCATCCGCCATCCCAACATTGTAATTCCGCTTCGCTATAATGATATGTTCCGTCTTCATCGGTATAAGAATACGCGTACCAAAACGTGAAATTTCCTGCTTCCGTAAGGGCGTTTTCTATATCCTGAAGGGACATCCCGTCAACAAACGGTCCTGTCGGCTCCTGCGGGCTGTCGGGGTCTTCGCCCTCTTCCCTCACGGGCAGAGTGTTGATGTAGCTTTCGGGCTCAACACCGGTGTAGTTGTAACTCACATAATAGTATGTCCCGTCATCTGATTTCCGATAATCCACTCCGTTGTATGAAACGCTGTCAGACCACTCTGCTTCATAAGCGAGCTCTCTCAGCTCCTCGGGCACGATGACGCCCGTCGCGTTGACCTTGCTGTACACCAGCTCAATGGTTCCATTTTCGTTATCATATACATCGGTGTATCCGATGACGAGCCTATCCCCTTCCAGGCGCAGATACAAATCTGTATAATATGTCGTGACCTCGGGGTTCAGAACGATCTTCCCGTTTTCCTCCGTCAATAAATTGTATAACGGATCGATATGAGGCTCTGCAAGAGCGAGAGGATCTATGTTGCTCAGGAGGTCCTTTTCTCTTTCATCCACCTCCGTCCCGCTGGTTCCGATACTGAAAGCCACGCCTCCTTCCGTGAATATAGCATAATCGTATCTGCCGATCGTGCCATCGGATTTTGTCTCGGTGACGCTGTACATTGCGTTTTCGCTCACCTGTACAATATTGTTTGTCTCGGAAACGATCGCACCGTCGGAAACCGTTGTGCATATCTCACTCATCTCACACGTGAAATTTTCCGCATTCTCGAGCGCGGCGAGGATCTCTGCCAAGGACGCGTCCTCCGTGAATATGACGTCTCCGTCCGAAACTACGGGTCCGTCATCGTCGCTGCCCGGGTTCCAGGGGAAGTCTCCGCCCGGAGTGTCGTCATCATCGTCTCCGCCCGGATTCCAGGGGAAGTCTCCGCCCGGGGTGTCGTCATCATCGTCATCATCACCCGATCCCCACGGGAAATCATCCGGATCCCAGCCGCCCGGGTTGCCGCCGGGGGTGTTCCCGCCTTGATTTTCATCGTCGCCGCCGGGAGTGTTCCCGCCTTGTTCATCGTCGCCGCCGGGAGTGTTCCCGCCTTGTTCATCGTCGCCGCCCGGGGTGACGCCGCCCTGCGTATTGTCTCCGCCGGTGCCTGTCGTGCCGCCCTCGTTGCACGCGGCAAGCACCCCTACCATCAGCGCCATGCACAATACGAGCGCGATCAAAAGGAAAATTTTCTTTTTCATACCATCCCCTCATTTCGGCGCTATGCGCCGACTTTTTTATATATTGTAAACTACCCCCTCCCCGACGTCAATACCCATCTATCTATTTCCCCCATTTAACCTACGTCATTCTTCTTGTATCGACTCCCATCTTTCCGATTTGGACACTTGGGGACGTGTTTATTTTGTCCATTTTTTGGACATTTTAAACACGTCCCCAAATGTCCAAAATTACAATATAAATTGCTATCTTTCGCTTCTTATACTTTTCTATATTGGCTCTGCCTTAACTTTTGTCGTTTTTGCTTAAAACGTACTGTTTGCTGGCAATTCCTTCCCTCTTCTTCTTTTTTGCCTCTATATTTTTGCCGACTTATAGACGCTTCTCTCTCCAATTTGGACACTTGGGGACGTGTTTGTTTTGTCCATTTTTTGGACATTTTAAACACGTCCCCAAGTGTCCAAATCAGAAAGGTGGTTTTGAATGTATGGTGGGAAAAGAAAAAGTAAACGCCGCTCGGTCGAGCGGCGTTGGAGGCGGTTTTTGCTCCGCGCTCGTCACGCGAGATCGCGAGGTATCTTGACCTTGGTCTCGCAGTACTCGCACCTGTATATCCCGTGCGTTTCGTCACGGAGGGAGAACATCTGTTTGAGGTCCGTCTCCACTGCGGTGACGCACTTGGGATTGCCGCATTTGTAGTCGCCGAGGTCGGTGAGCGGGCGGCTGGCAGGCGCGGGGAAATCTCCGCTTTCGGAATCGGAGAGCAGTTTCAGGATGAGGGACATCCGCATGAACTTGCCGTACTCCACCTGACGGAAGTAGCAGGCGCGGGGGTCGTCGTCCACGTCCACGTTGATCTCCTTGACGCGCGGGAGGGGGTGCAGGACGCTCATATCCGCCTTGGCGGACTTCATTTTTTCGGCGTTGAGGACGTAGCTGTCCTTCAACCTCTCGTACTCGTTGAGGTCCGAAAATCTCTCGCGCTGTATACGCGTCATATAAAGCACGTCGAGGTCCGCGATGGCGTCCTCTATGGTGCGGCACTCCGACCACTCCGCCCCGCGGGGCTCGAGTATCTCATACCGCACGTAATTGGGGATGGTGAGTTCGGGCGGCGATATCATCACGAAGCGGTTGCCCGGATAGCGGGAGAGCGCGTTGATGAGGGAGTGCACCGTCCTGCCGTATTTCAGGTCCCCGCAAATGCCGACGGTGAGATGATCCAGCCTCCCGTGGCGATTCTTGATGGTGAGCAGATCCGCAAGCGTCTGCGTGGGATGACAATGCCCGCCGTCCCCCGCGTTGACGACGGGGACTATGCTCCTCTGGGACGCGGCGAGCGCCGCACCTTCGAGAGGATGACGCATGGCGATGATGTCCGCATACGCGCCCACCGTCCTGATGGTGTCCATGACGCTCTCCCCTTTTGTGGTGGAGCTGTCCGAAGCGGAGGCGAACCCGAGAGCGCTCCCCCCGAGCTCCAGCATCGCCGCCTCGAAACTCAGCCTCGTGCGGGTGGAAGGCTCGAAAAACAGCGTCGCTATCTTCTTCCCTTCGCAGGCGTGCGCATACTTCTCGCGATGCGCCATCATATCCTCGGCGACGGCGATGAGCTCGTCTATCTCTCCTGTGGTGAGGTCGGAAATGTCAAACAGATGTCTTATCTTTTTCATCTCAATACCGTGTTTATACCCTCTTTTTGCGATGATCAACTTGCTGTAATGTCAAACTCTCACTTTTTTATCCAGCTCTCGTCGGAAGGATCGTCGCGGAAAGCGAGTATCCTGCCGCGCGCCTCTTCGGGGATATATCCCTCCTCGACGGCGACTTCCAGCAGTTCGTCCAGATCGCACAGACTGACCGCTTTCACGTTCGCGGCGGCGAGTTTTTCCTTGGCGGCGCGCATACCGTATGTGAATATGCTCACCATGCCGATGACCTCCGCTCCCTCTTCGCGGAGAGCGTCCACCACCTCGACGGAACTCTTCGCCGTGGAGATGAGATCCTCGACGACGACCACTTTCTCTCCCTTTTCCAGCTTGCCCTCTATGCGGTTGGCTCTGCCGTGATCCTTCGCGCCCGAACGGACGTAGCCCATGGGGAGCCCCGTGATGTGCGCCATTATGGCGGCGTGAGCTATCCCCGCCGTCGCGGTGCCCATCAACACCTCGCAATCGGGGAAATCGGTCTTCACGAGCTCGGCAAGCCCCTTTTCCACGGCGTTGCGCACCTCAGGAGCGGTGAGAGTGAGGCGGTTGTCGCAATATATCGGGCTCTTTATGCCGCTCGCCCATGTGAAAGGCTGTTCGGGACGGAGAAACACCGCGCCTATCTTCAAAAGTCCTTGTGCCACTTCTTTCTTTATCTCTTTCATATCCTTATCCTCTTTTGTCCGTGTATTTTTGCCTCGCCCGCGACGCGCGGTCGGGAGACATCTTATTCCCCGCAGAACTCCGCAACGCAACGGCGGTACGCCGCGACGGGGTCTTCCGCGGCGGTGACGGGACGTCCCACCACGATGTAATCCGAGCCCAGCTCTCTCGCCTTTGCGGGCGTTGTCACGCGCACCTGATCCCCTTTCGACGCATCGTCGAAGCGGATGCCGGGAGTGACGGTGAGGAACTTCTTCCCGCACCTCTCATGCACCTTTCCCGCTTCGAGGGGGGAACACACTACTCCGTCCAAGCCCGCGTCTGCGGCAAGAGAGGCGTAGTGCATGACCGTCTCGTCCAAAGGACGGTCTATCCAAAGCTCATTGTGCATGACCTCCTCGCTCGTAGAAGTAAGCTGGGTCACCGCGATGAGCAAAGGACGACTCCCGTCCGCGCGGGTGAGCCCTTTGAGCGCGGCTTTCATCATGGCAGAGCCGCCGCCCGCGTGCAGATTGCACATATCCGCGTCAAGCCCCGAGAGCACGGACATACTGCGCTTCACGGTGTTGGGGATGTCGTGGAGTTTGAGGTCGAGGAACACCTTGTGCCCACGGCGTTTGACCTCGCGCACCACCTCCGCTCCGGCGGCGTAAAAGAGCTCCATGCCTATCTTTACGAAGGGTTTCCTGCTCTCCCCGCCGAACCTATCCAAAAAGGCATACACTTCGTTTGCGGACGGAAAGTCCAATGCGATGATGACGTCTTTTCCCATAACTCAAACGGCGTTTGCCACGCCGACTATCTCCCTTAAAGATTTTATGCCGAGCTCCGACATGACCTCGGGCAAAGTTTCGACGATACGTTTGCAGGCAAAAGGATCGACCAGGTTCGCCGCGCCCACCTGGACCGCAGAGGCTCCCGCCATCATCATTTCGATGACGTCCCTCGCAGAACTCACCCCGCCTATGCCCATGACGGGCACATCCACCGCCCGCGCCACGTCGCTGACCATCCGCACCGCCACGGGGAACACGGCGGGTCCGCTGAACCCGCCCGTCCGCACGGAAATTATCGGTCTTCGCATGCGCAGGTCTATGCGCATCCCCACCAGCGTGTTGATGAGGGACACCGCGTCCGCTCCTCCGTCGCACACAGCGCGCGCCATGTCCGCAATGGAAGTGACGTTGGGACTAAGTTTGACGATAAGAGGCTTTTTTGCGTGCTTTTTGACCTCGTAAACCAGGTTTTTTGCCGTTTCGGCGTCCGTGCCGAACGCCATGCCGCCGCCCTTCACGTTGGGGCAACTGATGTTGAGCTCCACGGCGAAAACCTTGTCGCAGTCGTTGAACGCCGCGACGGTGGAGACATATTCCTCCACGCTGTGCCCGCCGACGTTGGCGATGACCTTGTCCTCGTACACCCTGTCAAGACGGGGTATCTCCTCGTCTATGACAACGCGCACCCCGGGATTTTGGAGCCCGATGGCGTTGATGAGCCCCGCCGTGCATTCCGCTATCCTCGGGAGAGGATTGCCGTAACGCGCCTCGGCGGTGGTGCCTTTCAGGCTCATGGAGCCGAGCACGTTGATGTCGTAATATTCCGCAAATTCCCAGCCGAACCCGAAAGTGCCGCTGGCGGGCACGACGGGATTTTTCATCTCGTGACCGAGGAATGAGACCCTGACGTCCGTCACCATATCACCTCCGCCGCCTCGAATACGGGACCTTCCTTGCACACGCGGGCGTAGCCCGAGGTCGTCTTTATACTGCATCCCATACACGCTCCGAAGCCGCATCCCATCCTGGCTTCCAGGCTTATCTGCCCTTCCCCGAGGACTCTCGCCGCGCGGAGCATGACCGCGGGCCCGCAGGCATAAAAGCGGTCGTGAGGGATATCTCTCGCCGCAGAGACGGCGTTCCCTTTTATCCCGAGGCTACCGTCATCCGTCGCGACCGTGACGTCGCAATATCTCGCGAACTCGTCAAGATAATATGCCTCCTCCGCATTCCTGAACCCGAGCACGGCGCGGGGACGTATCCCCTTTGCGGCGAACTCTTTCGCGAGCTTGAAAAGGGGCGCGCATCCTATGCCTCCTCCCACGAGAAGGGGGGAGGATGAGGAGAGGTCGAAGCCGTTGCCGAGGCAGGTGAGCGCGTCCACGCTCTCCCCCTTTACGGACTCGCGGAGTTTTTTGGTGCCCTCGCCCACCTCTTTTACGAGCAGGGTGAGCACGCCGTCCTCCAGATCCGCGACGCTTATCGGGCGGCGCAGGAAAAACCCGGGGACGGCAAGTTCCACAAACTGTCCCGCGCGCATCTTGCTCGCTCCCGAGAGAGAGAGTTCGTATACGCCGCCGTTGAGAGCTCGCAGACCGAGCACTTTCAGTATCTCGTGTTTCATCAGCAGATGGTGCTCACGCGGAAGGTCATGTCTTCCAGCACGTCGAGGAGCGCCTCGACGGTGTCCTGAGAGGTGAACAGCGTGACGTTGTTCTCCACCGCGGCGCGGCGGATCTCATAGCCGTCGCGTTTGGTGCTCTCCTCGTTTAGGTCGCGGGTGTTGATGACATAAGTGACGTGACCCTTTCTTATGCTGTCGAGGATCTCGTCGCTGCCCTCGCTTATCTTGGCTTTGGAGCGGGCGCGGATGCCGTGCGCGTGCAGGAAATCCGCCGTGCCCTTCGTCGCCTCGATGTTGAAGCCGAGGTCGTAGAATCTTCTTGCGATGGGCAGGAACGCCTCCTTGTCGCAGTCCGCGATGGTGAGGAATACGGTGCCGTAATTCTGCATACTCATCCCGGAGGCTTTGAGCGCCTTATAGAGAGCGCGCTTCATGGAGGTGTCGTAGCCTATCGCCTCGCCCGTGGACTTCATCTCGGGGGAGAGATAGACCTCCATGCCCTTTATCTTGGAGAAGGAGAATGCGGGCGCTTTGACATACCATCTGTCGGGCTCCTTTTCGGGATAGACCGAGGTGAAGCCCTGCTCTTTCAGAGAGATGCCCAGCATGACTTTGGTGCCGATGTCCGCGAGAGAGTATCCCGAGGATTTGGAGATGAAGGGCACCGTCCTGGAAGAACGGGGGTTGACCTCTATGACATAGACGTCCTCTTTCGCGTCCACGATGAATTGGATGTTGTAGAGCCCGACTATGCCTATCCCGAGCCCGAGCTTGACGGTGTAGTCGATGATCTTCTTCTTTGCCGCCTCGCTCACGCTGAAAGTGGGATAGACGCTGATGCTGTCGCCGGAGTGCACCCCCGTGCGCTCGATGTGCTGCATGATGGCGGGACAGAACACGTCCTTGCCGTCGCACACCGCGTCGACTTCGAGCTCCTTGCCCAGGATATACTTGTCCACGAGTATGGCGTGCCCCGTTTCGAGAGCCGCCGCCGAGCGCAGATATTTGCCGAGAGCCTCGGGAGTGGACGCTATCTGCATCTGCCTGCCGCCGAGCACATAGCTGGGGCGCACGAGCACGGGATAGCCTATCCTCTCTGCGACTTTGAGCCCGTCCTCCACCGTGAACACCGCCTCCCCCTTGGGCTGGGGGATGTGAAGGTCGTTGAGTATCTTCTCAAAGCAATCGCGGTCCTCAGCGTTGCGGATGGCGGAAACGTCGGTGCCTATTATCTTCACTCCGAGCGCGTCCAGCTTGTCCGCGAGGTTGATGGCGGTCTGCCCGCCCAGGGACACCACGACTCCGTCCGGCTTCTCCAGCTCGATGACGTTCATGACGTCCTCGACGGTGAGAGGCTCGAAATAAAGTTTGTCCGAGGTGGTGTAGTCCGTGGACACCGTCTCGGGGTTGTTGTTGATGATGATGGCTTCATATCCCGCCTCGCGGATGGTCCAGATGGCGTGCACGGTGGAATAGTCGAACTCGATGCCCTGCCCTATCCTGATGGGACCTGACCCCAACACGATGATCTTCTTGCGATCGCTGACCACGCTCTCCTGCTCCTCCTCGTAGGTGGAGTAGAAATAGGGCACGTAGCTTTCGAATTCTCCCGCGCAGGTGTCTATCATCTTGTATACGGGCATGATGCCGAGCTCTCTGCGCCTCAGGAATATCTCCTCCTCGGTGGACTTCCACACCTTGGCGAGATACTTGTCCGAGAACCCGCGGCGCTTGGCTTCGCGGAAGACGGCTTCGTCAAATGGATTGGCTTTGACGACTGTCTCGAATTCCACGATCTCGCGTATCTTTTCCAGGAAGAACATATCGATCTTGGTGCTGGACGCGATGAGACCGATGTCTCCGCCGCGCTCGAAGAGCTCCGCGATGGCAAAGAGCCTGTCGTCGGTGCAATCCTTGATGTAATCGTAAAGTTCCTGCCTCGTCCAGGTGTCGAACTTGGGGATCCAGATGTGTATCGCGCCTATTTCCAAAGAGCGGAGCGCTTTTAGGAGACTTTCTTCAAAAGTCCTGCCTATGCTCATGACCTCGCCCGTGGCTTTCATCTGAGTGCCCAGCTTGTTTGAGGCGGTGTCGAACTTGTCAAAGGGGAACCTCGCCACCTTGGTGACGATATAGTCCAGCGCGGGCTCGAAGGAGGCGGGAGTGTTGGCGAGCATGATCTCGTCAAGATGCATCCCGAGCGCGACCTTTGCCGTCACGCGGGCGATGGGATAGCCGCTCGCCTTGGACGCCAATGCCGAAGAACGGGACACGCGGGGATTGACCTCGATGAGGTAGTATCTGAAAGAGTGGGGATCCAGCGCGAACTGCACGTTGCATCCGCCCTCTATCTTGAGCTCTCTGATTATCTTCAACGCGCTGTTGCGGAGCATCTGCACCTCTTTGTTGGTGAGCGTCTGCGCGGGCGCGACGACTATGCTGTCGCCGGTGTGCACTCCGACGGGGTCGAGATTTTCCATACTGCATATGGCGATGGCGGTGTCGTTTGCGTCGCGCATCACCTCGAACTCGATCTCCTTGAACCCCTTGACGCTCTTTTCCACAAGCACCTGCCCCACGGGAGAGAGCTGCAACGCATTCTTCATTATCTCGCACAGCTCCTCCTCATTCTCGGCAAAACCGCCGCCCGTGCCGCCCAGCGTGAATGCGGGACGGAGCACCACGGGATAGCCTATCACGTTTGCCGCCTCGATGGCTTCCTCTATGCCGTAAGTGATCTGAGAGGGGATGACGGGCTCGCCGATGCGCATACACATCTCTTTGAACTTTTCGCGGTCTTCCGCCATTTCTATACTTTCAAGCGACGTTCCGAGCAGTTTAACATTGCATTCGTCCAAAACGCCGCTGTGTGCGAGCTTCATCGCGAGGTTGAGCCCCGTCTGTCCGCCAAGGGCGGGGACGATGGCGTCGGGACGCTCGTAGCGGATGATCCTTGCCACATATTCGAGGGTGAGGGGCTCCATGTATATCTTGTCCGCCATCATTTTGTCCGTCATGATGGTGGCGGGATTGGAGTTGGCGAGCACCACTTCGTATCCCTCTTCTTTCAATGCGATACACGCCTGCGTGCCCGCGTAATCGAACTCCGCCGCCTGTCCTATGACGATGGGGCCGGAGCCTATGACCAACACTTTCTTTATATCCGTTCTCTTAGGCATTTTTCTTCCACTCCTCGATGTTCAGAATGAATTTGTCAAACAGTCTGATGCTGTCGCAGGGACCGGGCGCGCTCTCGGGGTGGAACTGCACCGAGAACACCTTATTCTTCTTGTCCTCCACGCCCTCCACCGTCTTGTCGAGCAGGTTGATGTGAGTGACGGAAAGCCCGGTGCCTTTCAGGGAGCTTTCGTCCACCGCGTAGCTGTGGTTCTGCGCCGTGATCTCGATATATCCCGTGGTCTTGTCGAGGATGGGGTGGTTGCCGCCGCGATGCCCGAATTTCAGTTTGTACGTCTTGGCGCCGTAGGCGAGCGCGATGAGCTGATGTCCCATGCACACGCCCATCATGGGCACCTTGCCTTTCAGCGCCCTGACAAGCTCCACCACCTCGGGGACGTTTACGGGGTCGCCGGGACCGTTGCTCAAAAACACTCCGTCCGGTTTCAGCGCGAGGACGTCCTCGGCGCTTATCGTATGGGGGACCACGATGACGTTGCACCCTTTGTTGTTGAGGTTGCGCACCATCTGGTTCTTTATGCCGCAGTCCACCGCCACCACGTTATAGCGGTGATTTGGGGTACGGCTGTACCACCTCTTCTTGCACCCCGCCCTGTTCACCTGATCGGTGGGATAAACGTACTCCTCGATCCTCTTCATCACCTCTTCGGTGGGGACGGACTCATCCGTGAGGCAGGCTTTCATGGAGCCTTTGTCGCGAATAGTGCGCACCAGCTTGCGGGTGTCTATGCCCTGGATGCCGGGCACGCCGTTCTCCTCCAAGAGCTCGGAGAGTGTCTTTGTGTAGCGGAAGTTGGAGGGCGCGTCGTTGTAGTCGCGCACCACCATGGCTTTCAGGAGGAGGTTCTTGCTCTCGTAGTCCTCGTCCGTGATGCCGTAGTTGCCGATGATGGGATAGGACATCACGATGATCTGATCGGTGTAGCTGGGGTCGGAAATTATCTCCTGATAGCCCGCCATGGAGGTGTTGAACACTATCTCTCCTATGGCGTCGGAAGACGCGCCGAATCCGTAGCCGACATAGACGTCTCCGTTTTCCAGCACGAGTTTTCTTTTCACTCTTTCCATACGATTTCTCCGTTTAGTATAGTCATTATGTTTTTTGCTTTCACTTTTCTGCCCTCAAAGGGGGTGCTGTTGCCCTTGGAGGCGCTCTCCCGTCCTCTCACCGTCCACTCCCGAGAGAGGTCGATGACCGCAAGATCCGCGGCTCCTCCGTCGCACAGAGAGCCGGAGGGCAATCCGAACCGTCTTGCGGGAGAGACGCTCATCGCGTGTATGAGGCGGTCCAAAGATATCTTCCCTTTGAGCACGAGCTCGGTATAAAGGACGGGGAATGCGAATTCCAGCCCTATGACCCCCATCGCGCTCCCGCGGAGCCCTTTTGCCTTCTCCTCGTCCGAATGAGGGGCGTGATCCGTCGCTATCATATCCACGGTACCGTCCGCGAGCCCCTCTATCAGAGCGGCTCTGTCCTCCGCCGTGCGAAGAGGAGGATTCATCTTGAATCTGCCGTCCTCTTCGAGGTCCTCCTCTGTGAGCACGAGATAGTGGGGCGCGGTCTCGCAGGTGACGTCGACGCCCCTCGCCTTTGCGCGGCGGATGATGTCCACGCTCTCCTTTGTCGAAACGTGGCAGACGTGATATTTCACACCCGTCTCCTCGGCAAGAGCGACATCCCTTTCCACCATCCTCCATTCGCTTTCGGAGGATATCCCTTTATGTCCGTGCGCGCGCGCATACGCGCCGTCGTGTATATATCCTCCCGCGAGCAGGCTCTCGACCTCGCAATGCGCCGCGATCACCTTGCCGCACGCTTTCACTCTCCTCATCGCCTCGCGCATGAGCTCCTCGCTCTGCACCCCCTTCCCGTCATCCGAAAACCCGATGACGCGGGGCGCGAGCTCCTCTATCGCGGAAAGTTCCTCCCCCCTCTCCCCCACGGTGAGGGCGGCGTAGGGATACACCCTCGTCCTCGCTGTGCGGCGGATGACATCCTCCTCCTCCGCGAGGTGGACGAGACTGTCGGGCACGGGACGTAGATTGGGCATGGCGCAGAGCGCCGTATATCCCGCGCGCACCCCGCTCTCGCTGCCCGAAGCTATGCTCTCCTTATAAGAAAAACCCGGCTCCCGCAGATGAACGTGTACGTCTGCAAGACCGGGAATGATGAGTTTGCCCTCTCGGACTTCTTTTATGTCGGTTCGGGGAGAGAGAAACACCTTGCCGTCCGATACGGACACCTTGCCTCTTTTCAGTCCGTCGGACGTATAGAAAACGGCGTCATCGAATGCGAGCATTTTTCTCTCCTGAAATTTTTTCCATTATATCACACACGCGCGTGAAAGCAAGCGGAATTCGTCCGTTTTTCGGAAATTTCTGCGCCTCGGGCGAGCTGTCGGCAGAGCGGAAGCCGGGCCCCTCGGACGGCAATGGCGGCGCGCCCCTCTTCCTGCGGCACATATCCGAATGAGACGCGGCGCATGAAAAGGGAGGGCAAATGCCCTCCCTTTCTGTCATTTCGGTGACGGTCACACGGCGGAGCCGTCGTCGTAGCCGCCCTGGCCGTAGCCCTCCTGAGGAGAGGCGTAGGCGTCGTAAGAGGCGTTCTGCGCTCCGTAGTCGTAGCCACCCGCGTTCTGATCGTAGCCGTCCGCACCGTATGTTGCGGTCTCGGCGCCGTAGGTCGCGGCGTCAACGTCGTTTGCGTCCGCGTCGTTTACGTCAACATCTTCACCGGTTGCGGTCTCGGCGGCAAGGCGAGCGTTTTCCTCGACGTCCTTCTTGACGCGCGCTTTGATCTCACGGCACATCCCCGCCGCAAACGCCATGATGACGGACACCGCGCCGAAGATGTACAGCCACTCGCGCAGAGACATGACGCTCATCACCGCGAAGAGGAGGCTGTTGGACTCCATCCAGGTCATATACTGATAGCCGTACATACCGACTTCCACGTTGGTGGGAGCGATGGCTATCTCGATGTCGCCGCTGTCATTGATGGCGAGGTTGAGGTAGAGCCCCGCACCGCCCGTCGCAGTCATGATGACATCGGTGATCCCCTGCAACAGAGTGTCGACCACTTCGTTGAGGTTTGCCCCAAGTAAGGTGTTCAACAACGTGTTGAGCATATTGTTTGACAACAGGTCGCCGAGAGTGGTGGGTCCGAGTATGCCGCTGACGCCGGGAATGCTCGTCAGCGCGCCGATTATATCTCCGCCCAGACCGGACAGCATCTCGCCGAGGTTGAGGGTCACGTCCGCAATGGTGGCGACTTCCATGTTCTTGCCGTCCATATCCAGGATGCTCCACTTCCTGGGAGCGCGGATATATCCGCCGGAGACGATGTTGCCTTCCTCATCGAGGTTGGGGATTATGACCGCGCCCACACCGTAGTTGACGCCCTCGACCTCTCTGATGAGCACGCCTTTCGTTTTGTCCTCGTTCCACTTAACGGCGCCTGCCTTGATGACGGCGTCCACTTCTTCGGGCTCGTACAGCTCGAGATAGAAGGTGCCTTCGGGCTCCACGACGTTGCCGTTCTCGTCGATGTACGCCTGCTGATCCTCGGTGTAGGTGTAGTTGGTGTCAAGCAACAGCCTGATGACCACGGGCACCGTCATCCTGCCGGAGGTGGCGTAAAGGATGAGGCAGTCGTCATAGGTGAGGTAGCCGTCGTTTTTGAGGCTGGCGTAGTTGTTGGCGTAAAGTTCCGCGATGCGGGGTTCCGTCATCCCGCCGTTGTCCAGGATGTACTCGTAGGTTTCTATGACGGCGTCCGTGATGGCGAGAGCCATTCCGATACGTCTGGAGTTGCCGAGCCCCGCAGTGTCGGGAGAAAGCATCGCATATTGGATATCCGTCATAATATACTCTTGATAGATGAAGTCATAGAGCTCGGCATAATGCTCGCTTCTTCCGTCTTCGAGGAAGACTTCGCGGAACATTTCCGCCCATTGGTCTCTATAATCTCTGACTTGCTTTTGATAATCGGAAGCGTTCCTGGAGGAAGCCGCTTTCAGGTCGTCGTAATACAGACTCGAACTGTAATTGCCGTTGAGCAGGTTCATCATGATGAACTTGCGGTCCAGCTCCGCGTTGAACTCCGCCTGTTCGGAGGCGAGAGTCTCATTGCTCAGATCCTCGTAAAAGAGGGTGTTGGCCGTGAGATACGCCAGCACGTCGGGGAGCACCACGTCAAGGAGCACCGCGATGAAGGAGGTGAGCATGAGAGCCGCGACTATGATGGACACGGTCTGCATGAGGATGGTGCGCTTGCTCTTCTTGCGCATGGAGACGCACATCACGACGATGACGAACACCAGGCAGAGCACGCCCGCGAGCAGGACGCCCACGAAGGGCCAGAAGGAATAGTACGGAACCAGCTCGTAGGTCTTGATGCAGAACACCAGAGAGAGTATCACGATGAGGGGCAGACTCAGGATATAGAACAGCGCCTCGAGGACTGTGAGCCCTGCGATCTTCCCGTTGAAATCTTTTTTCTTGTCAGCGGTCTTCGCGTTTTTCATATTCACAGCACCTCCTTATCGTATTCGTCGCGGACAAGTGGGGCGTTGCCCTCCTCGGGTATCCCCTGTCCCGCCGCGTTCACGGCGTCGTTTGCCGCATTTGCGGCTTCTTCCTCTTCTTTTTTCATTTGTTTCTTGGATTTTTTTGCGGTCTCCTGACCGGTGGCGTAAAGCATTTCCTTTTCAGCCGCAACGCCGCTCAGCAGGATGAACAGCACCACAAAGGGAAGGAAGCAGACAAGGCACTCTCTCACGCCGAGCATGGGATAGAGCCACTTCTTGTAGGAAAGCTCCGTCTTGAACTGCACCACTTCCTCGTAGCTGGCGGGGACGGTGGCGGAATAGCTGCCGTCGCCGAGGGTGTCGCCCGCGATGAGGGAGGAACCGGGGATGAGCACGGAACCGATGAGATAGCCGTGCATACCGCCCTCGCTCACAGACATATCATAGCTCTTGAGCTGCTCTGCATATTCGAATGCGAGCACATCCTCTTTGTCTTTGGATTCTTTGTCATAGCCGAGGGCTTCCATCGCCTCGCCGTAGAAGTCCCACACGGGCTTTATCTGACTGTCGTTGTACCAATACAGCCCGCCGAGCAGGTTGCCGATGGTGCCGTAAAGCATCTCTTCCGTGGTGGTGGTCACATTGCCGTCCGCATCCACGTCTATCGCGATGAGGTTGGTGATGTCGCCGACGATGCCGATGAGCCCGCCCACGAGACCGACTATGGTGCCAACCGTACCGATGGTGCCATCGCCGCCGCCGTTGATCGCGTCGTAAAGCAGTTGAGCGGTGGCTCTGTCGCCGAGATCCTTATACTTGGCAAGATCCGCAGAGTCGGAGTTGGTGATGAGTCCGTCCAGCAGTTCGCTGAGCCCGCCGAGCAGTCTGGAATCCAGACCGAGGGCATATTCCTGATCGCCGAAAGTGGCGCCGGACAGTTTGATGGTGAGGACTTCGCCGCCTATTGCTTCATCCTCCGCGATATAGATCACAAGCGTCGTGTTCGCGTCGATGTCGACGGAGAATCCGACAGCCGCTTCCCTGGAGGGATAGGGTTTAAGGGTATTGATGATCCCGGGGAGGAAACTGCCAAGCAACTTTTTGAGGCCCTGACCGAGAGCGCTCTCGCCGATGGCGACGCCGAGGGCGTTGAGCACCTCCTTCAGTTCGTCTGCGGTGAGGCTGTGCTCCGCCGCGCGGGTGTCTCTGGTCTCCCAGAGATATTTTTCATAAGAAGTGTCGGGAAGGCTGTTGTAATATTCCTCTCTCGCCTTGGTCGCTTCGGCGACTATCTCGGCGTTGGAGGGGAGAGATTTCCCGTCGAGGGTGAACTCGTTGGATATCTCGGTCATGCGCTTCTGGGAATAATAGTAATCTTCGAGGATCTCGAGCGCAACGTCGATGCCGTACACATAGCCGTCCGAGAAGGTGCCGTTCGCGTTGTAGGAGGCGTAGCCGTACACGCCGTCCTTCATCTCCGCAGAGGCGGACTGCCTGTACCACAGACTGTTGGTGGAACCGAGATAGTATCCGTCAAACACCCTGTCGTTGACTTTCAGCTTGCCGCCGCTCGTACTCACCGTTGCGGACTTTCCGCCCACCGTGACCGTGGTGTCCGCCTTGACCAGCCTGTCGGCATAGGGCTCGCCTGCAAAAGGTCTGCCCTCGCCCTCGATGAACAGCTCACCGAACGTGACGGGAGTATTGTCGGTGTTGTTCGCCGTGCCGCTCTTGGTGCCGCCGAACATCCCGATCTTGTAGGTGTTGAGGAAGTTCTCCACCCCTGTGGTGAAATAGTAGTTGTTGCTCTCGTACTTGCCGCTGGGCGTCCAGCTCGCGCTGGTGCGGGTGTAGAAGTGCCCTTTCTCGTCGTCGTAGCTTGCGAGAGTCACGCCCTCGGGCATCTCTGCCTGGATGGACTCCAGAGTGACGGGGATGACAAGGTCCATCACCACCACGGGCAGGAGCATCGTCACCAACGCCACCACGCCTACGATGAGGGTGCGCGCGCGCCTGTTCTTCACGGTCTTGACCGCGATGATGTGCGCGATGGCGATGAGAAGCCACACGCCTGCCGCCACCCAAAGGCCGTAGAGCGCGGATCCGTTGAACAGCACTTTCATGCTGGCGAACAGCTCCGACTCCGCCATTCCGACGTAGGCGAATTCGCCCACGTATTCCGTCGCCGCGGTGATGATGACCGCGAACAAGAACAGCGGCAGACCCAGGCAGTAAAAGACCACTTTCAACGTACGGAAAAGTTTGACCTTGTTCTTGCTGCACTGATCCATAGAATCGTCTCCTTTTTTTTCTGCGCAGAGGACACGCGACAGCCTGTCCTCCCCGTTGATACAGGTTCAGCGGCAAAAAGCCGCCTTCCCCTTTCCGTGCGCCCAGCCCTTACGGCGCTATTGCACTCCGCCGTCTTCGGAGCCGTCCGAATAAGACCTCATCGGATCGCTCTCCGCCGCGGCGGCTTCTTTCTTTTTCTTGTTTTTCCTGACCAGGATGACAGTGACGACTATGCCCGCGATGAGCACGACAGCCGCGATGGGCACAGCTATGATGATGGCGAGAAGATCGGGACCGTCTCCCTCGGGAGGAGCGGTGACCACGCCGCCCGAACCCTGCGTGCCGTCCTGAGGAGGAGTGAGAGTATAGACGAACCACCCGTCCTCCTTGGACCCGCCGGCATTAAGGATCCGATCCATCATGCCGTACAACGTGACCCTTATGACGTAACTGCCGTTCGCGTCGGGCGCTATCACCACTTCCTCGCCGTATGCCTTCACGGGCTCCCCGTCATTGCCCACAAGGCGGACGGAGGAGGGATCGTAGGCAGGGTCGTTTTGGTTGTACATCTCATCCGCTTTGAAATCCTCGAAGTAATAGTCATCGGGTCCGTACAAAGAGATGTGCAAGGGGCTTCTGCCCACATCGCCCTCGAAATAGTACTCTCCTCTGCACCAGTTGTCGTTCGTCGACATATCGGCGGCAGACCCGCCTATCTCCATGATCCAATGTTTCTCTGAGACAAACGTCAGCGTGCCGGTGATGAGCCCCCTGCACGCGGAAGAATCTGCCTTCCAAGCACCGTTTTCTTCTTCCTCCCCCTCAACGGGACCCTCCTCCGAGGGTGCGGCGGAAGCATACGCGACAGAACCGGACACATCACAAGCAACAAAAGCAAACAGAGAAATCGCGAAAATCGCAACCAGGAAAAGGATGGCAAATTTCTTTCTCATTAAATCCCCCGCCATTGCCGAAAGGTAGATTCGGATGACCCGTAAGTATATTCGGCTTTTATATCTTACCACACGTGTTGAAAGATGACAAGTTGTAAATTGCTTCTTTAATAATAATTTAACATTTCGCGCGCACTCCTCCGCGCACCCCCGCTCCGCGCGTCCGAAAAATTATATATGCGCTCCGCGCTCCGCCCTTCTCTGCCGCACCCCGAACATCATATGTGCGCAATGCCTCCTCCTGCCGCAGTATGTCCCTCCGTCTTCCTTCCGCCGCCACCCTTTCCCTCCGCATCCCGACGCCGCTCCGCTTTTGCGTAATGACGAAACACGGTGATTATCGCATGATTTCGCGCAATTAACATGCGTTTTTGTGGTCATAAAGCAAAACATGGGACCATCTTCGAAAAGTTGTTCGGCGTGCCCCGAAACATTCTATCACGCTGTTTATTTTATCGAAGATATAAATATGCTACCGTCCCCTGACATGGGAGTGACAGACCCCCTCCTCACTGAAACCCCACAAAGTGTCCTCGCTTCGCTGTGGTACTTTGCGGGGACCCCAAATTCCGGGACTCCTCCCCCACTCGGAATAGAGCTCACGTCTCCCAAAATGCGGGACTGACTTTTGGACTTTACCAAAAATTTTGGTGATCGCACCCACATAACTAAGCGGATGCCGGTACTTATTGAGCACCCCTCGTGGGGCGAGGAGGGCGACTCGACGCGCACCGAGCCCGTGTCTGCTTAGTGTCTCGTCCGGCTTGCGAGGTCGCATTTTTACCCCACCGAAAATACTTTCGGCGGGGACCCCTGACGCGCCGCGACTTGCAAGAGCGGGCGCAAACGCCCGCCATATTCCGACGAGGGTCATACCCTCGTCTCCCGCGGAGTGAAAATGAGCGAGTGAACGGATAGTTTTGCTTGCAAAACGCGGAGTGAACGAGCGTCTCCGCATTTTCACGACGCGAAAAGGAGCGACCGCGCGACAGACGAGCCTACCGCCGCAACGCGGCACAAGGCGACGAGCACCGCGCGGATAGCGACGCGGGTGAGCGGCGCGTGAGACCGTCTCCGAAAGAAAATCATCGTGCTCAAAGACGCTCCATCAAACTGTTCGTTGCCATGCCTTGAACAGAAATGTATTAACGAAAACTCCGAGCGTGACGTCGCTTGACACGACGTTATCTCGTTCGGAGTGGAGCCGCCCAGTCAAACCTTCACAGGCGGATTGCCGCCTCTTGAAAGTCGGCGGCGACCGGGTGAGTGCCGAGGGCTGGACGGGAGTGCGCCAGCAATGCGCCATCTGATCGCTCCGCGGGCGCATTGCAAGCGGCATAACATGGCGGCGCCGTGGAGGCGCCGTCCTCGGACGCCCTCGTGCCCGAACCAAAGGTCCAGCGATTGTTACGCGAAGTGTCAATCGCGTCTCATCAGGTCCAGCGATTGCTGCGCGCCGCGCCAATCGCGTCGCGCCGCACCGAAGGTATAGCGATTGCTACGCAAAGTGTCAATCGCGTCAGGTGCCCCCTAAAACCGTGGGGCCCCGCAGGGGGGAATGGTTTTTGGGGGAACCCTGCAGGAGGGGGCGTGATCTTACTCCCATGTCAGGGGAGGGTTGCTAATTTTTCCCGAACACGACGAATACCCCGGGTGGACTCACCCATGAGACGAACAGCATATTCGAGCCCGCATTTACTTGTCCCCCTCCCGTTTTTCGAGGGAATACATTTTGCCGCAAATCACAAAAACGCACGTTTAACGTGCGTTTTTGTGTGATAAAGTTGCCGTTTTTGTTTTATTCCGAGCGGCTCGGAGAAGGGTCCTTACTCTTCTTCGGCGGGTTCTGCGGCGGCGTTCTCCTCAGCGAGTGCGGCTTCGGGAAGAGCGCTGTCCGCCGCCGCTCCGACGGGAGTTTCCTCTTCGGGAGAGGCGGGCTGTTCGCCCTCTGCGGGGAGCTCCTCCTCGGGCTCTTCATGAGGGGTGAGAGCGATGCCGACCACCTTGGTCTCCTCTCCTTTCAGTTTCATTATGCGCACGCCCTGGGTGGCTCTGCCTATCTTGGAGATCTCGTCCGCCTGCACGCGGATGATTATGCCTCCGTCCGTGATCATCATGACGTCGGTGTCTGCGGGGATGACTTTGAGCCCCGCGAGGTCGCCCGTCTTTTCGTTGAAGACGCCCGCTTTCACGCCTTTGCCCGCTCTGCCCTGCAAGGGGTAATCGGACGCGTCGCTGCGTTTGCCGTACCCGTGGGTGGTGATGGTGAGCACTTCGCACCCCTCGGTGACGACGGCGAGATCCACCATATGCGCGCCTTCGGGGATGCGCATACTCTTGACGCCCATCGCCGTCCTGCCCGTAGGACGCACGTCCGCCTCTTTGAAGCGTATGCAATAGCCCTCGCTGGACGCCATGATGAGTTGGTCGTCACCGCTCGTCAGAACGGCTTCTATGAGCTCGTCTTCCTCCATGAACTTGATGGCTATCTTGCCGTTGCGCTTGATGGAAGCAAATTCCTCCAACGGGGTCTTCTTGATGAGACCGCGTTTGGTGGCGAGCATGAGATATTTGCCCTCTCTCTCCTCGGGGAGGGGGAGCACCGTCTGGACTTTCTCTCCCGGCGAGAGCTGCAAAAGGTTGACCAGAGCGCGCCCGCGGGAAGTCTTGCTCGCCTCGGGGATCTCGTAGCCCATCATGGTGTACGCCTTGCCGAGGTTGGTGAAGAAGAGCATATCCTGATGGGTGTTGCTGACGAAGATGTGCTCCACAAAATCGTCGTCCTTTGCCTTGTGCGCGGTGACGCCCATGCCGCCGCGTCTCTGGGAACGGTACTCCGAGACGGGGATACGCTTGATATAGCCGCCGTGGGTCATGGAGACCGCGATGTCCTCCTTGTCGATGAGGTCGGCGATGTTTATCTCGGAATAGTCGTAGCTGAGCTCGGAGCGTCTCGGAGTGGCGTAGCGGTCCTTGATGTCCGTGATCTCGGCGACGATGATCTCCTTGACCGCGTCCTCGGACGCCAGGATACGCTTGTACTCCGCGATCTCGGCGCGTTTTTGTTCCAGCTCTTCGTTTATCTTCTCCACCTCGAGCCCTGTGAGGCGTTGGAGGCGCATTTCGAGGATGGCGACGGCCTGTTTCTCGCTGAGGAGGAAACGCTCCGTCAGTTTGTCTATGGCGTCCTGTCTGTCCGCGCTCTTTTTGAGGAGCTCGACCACCTCGTCGATGTTGGCGAGAGCTATGGCGAGACCGTTGAGGATGTGTTCCCTCTCCTCCGCCTTTTCAAGGTCGAAGCGGGTGCGGCGGACGATGACGTCCTCCTGATGCGCGATGTAATATTCCAGGATCTGTTTGAGGTTGAGTATCTTGGGCACGCCGTCCACGAGCGCGAGAAGGATGATGGAATTGTTGACTTGCAGGCTGGTCTGCTTGAACAGGGTGTTGAGCACCACCTGCGGATTGTGATCCTTCTTGACGTCGATGACGATGCGCATACCCGTGCGGTCCGTCTCCTCGCTGATGTCGGAGATGCCCTCTATGCGCTTGTCCTTGACCTGATCGGCGATGTTTTCGATGAGTTTCGCCTTGTTGACCTGATAGGGAAGCTCTGTGATGATGATACGGCTCTTGCCGCCGGGGAGCTCCTCTATCTCCGTGCGGGAGCGTATGACCGCCGCTCCTCTGCCCGTGCGGTACGCCTGACGTATGGCGGCTCTGCCGAGCACGAGACCCGCCGTGGGATAGTCGGGGGCGGGGATGTATTCCATGAGGTCGTCCACCGTGAGCTCGGGATCGCGGATGAGCGCGACCACCGCGTCGATGACCTCGCCGAGGTTGTGGGGAGGGATGGACGTCGCCATGCCCACCGCTATGCCGTCCGAACCGTTGACAAGCAGGTTGGGGAAGCGGGAGGGCAATACCACGGGCTGTTCCCTGGTGTCGTCGAAGTTGGGATAAAAGTCCACGGTGCGCTTGTCGATGTCGCGTATCATTTCCAGCGCTATCTTGGAAAGACGCGCCTCGGTGTAACGATACGCCGCGGGAGGATCGCCGTCCACGGAACCGAAGTTGCCGTGCCCGTCCACCAGAGGACAGCGTATGGAGAAATCCTGCGCGAGACGCACCATCGCGTCATACACCGAGCTGTCGCCGTGCGGATGATATTTGCCCAGCACCTCGCCGACCACCATCGCGCTCTTGCGGTATGGCTTGTCGGGAGTGAGGTTGAGCTCGCTCATGGCGTACAGTATGCGCCTGTGCACGGGTTTGAGACCGTCCCTGACGTCGGGGATGGCGCGGGAGACGTTGACCGCCATGGCGTAGGAGATGAAGGACTTTTTGAGCTCGTTCTCCACCTCTACGTTGACTATCTTGCTGTCTGCAAGATGTTCGAGATATTCCTTGTCTTTCTGAGTTTCCTTGCTCATTTGTTCCTCCCGTCATCAAACGTCGAGTTCCTCGACGAGTTTGGCGTTCTCCTCAATGAACGCGCGCCTGAGCTCGGGCTGTTCCCCCATCAGGACGGAGAACATCTCGTCCGCCGAGATGGCGTCCTCCATCGTCACGCGCAGGAGAGTGCGGCTCTTGGGGTCCATAGTGGTCTCCCAAAGCTGTTCGGGGTTCATCTCGCCGAGACCTTTGTAGCGTTGCAGGTCATAGCCCTTCCTGCCGTTTTCCTCGTAAAAGGCGTTGAGGGCGTCGTCGTCGTAGAAATACCACTCCTGCTTCCCTCTCGCCAGCTTGTAAAGAGGGGGCTGTGCGATATAAACGTGCCCGTTTTCGATGAGAGGACGCATGAAGCGGAAGAAGAACGTGAGCATGAGTATGCGGATGTGCGAGCCGTCCACGTCCGCGTCCGTCATGCAGATGATGCGGTCATAGCGCAGTTTGCTCTCGTCGTAATCCGTGTTTATGCCGCACCCGAACGCGGTGATCATCGCCTTGATCTCCTCGTTTTCGAGCACTTTGTGCAATCTCGCCTTTTCCACGTTGAGGATCTTGCCCCTGAGGGGGAGTATCGCCTGGAACCTGCGGTCCCTGCCCTGCTTCGCGCTCCCGCCTGCCGAATCCCCCTCCACGAGATATATCTCGCACACTTTGGGGTCTTTGTCCGTGCAATCCGCGAGCTTTCCGGGAAGAGTGGTGCTCTCCAGCGCCGACTTGCGACGGGCGGTCTCCCTCGCCGCTCTTGCCGCCTCGCGGGCGCGCTGAGCGGTTATGGTCTTCAGGATGAGTTCCTTGGCTTCGCGGGGATGCTCTTCAAGATATGTCCCCAACCCCTCGGTGACGCTCTTCGCCACCGCCGCGCGCATACTGCTGTTGCCGAGTTTGGTCTTGGTCTGACCCTCGAACTGCGGCTCCGCGAGCTTGACGGAGATGACTGCGGTGAGCCCCTCGCGGACGTCCTCGCCCGAGAGCTTGTCCGCCTCTTTCAGGATGCCCGCCTTCTTGCCGTAATCGTTGATGACCTTGGTGATTGCGGCTTTGAACCCGTCCAGATGAGTGCCGCCCTCCTCGGTGTTGATGTTGTTGGCAAACGCAAGTATGGTGTCGGTGTAGGAGTCGTTATACTGCATGGCGACCTCTATCTCGCTGTCCACATACTGCGCGTCGAAATAGACCACGTTTTCGAAAATGGTCTCCTTGTTGCGGTTGAGGCTCTCCACAAAGGACACTATGCCGCCCTCATAGCAGAACACCTCGCGACGAGCGGGTTCCACCCTCTCGTCCGCGATCTCTATGGTCAGACCCTTGTTGAGATAGGCAAGCTCTCTCAGACGGGATTTCATGGTGTCGTAGTTGAAGTCCAACGTCTCGAAGATGTCGCCGTCGGGATAGAACGTGATGGTGGTGCCGGTGTCCTCGGCTTCCCCCACCACCGAAAGAGGTCTCTCTGCAACGCCGCGGTTGAAACGTATGCGATAGAGCTTGCCGCCCTGCCGCACCTCTGCCACCAGCCATTCCGAAAGCGCGTTGACGCAGGACACGCCCACGCCGTGCAATCCGCCCGAGATCTTGTAGCCGCCGCTGCCGAATTTGCCGCCCGCGTGCAGTTTGGTGAGCACCACTTCCACGGCGGACTTCCCTTCCTTTTCGATGATGCCGACCGGGATGCCGCGTCCGTTGTCCGTGACGCGCACCGCGCCGTCCGAAAGTATCTCCACTTTGATGCGGGTGCAGTAGCCCGCCAAAGCCTCGTCGATGGAGTTGTCAACGACTTCGGTCACGAGATGATGAAGCCCTCTCGTGTCCGTCGACCCGATGTACATCCCCGGACGCTTCCTCACGGGGTCCAGCCCCTCGAGCACCTGGATGTCGGTCGCATTGTAGCTGTGTTTGACTTCTTCCATGCTTCCTCCTTGTCGGTGAATATTAGTAGTATTAATAAACATATTAATGAATATTTTAAGTTATTATATCACACGCACGCGCGTAAGGCAAGCGTTTTTGTCCACATACTTTCTTCCCCTCTCCCCTCCCGCGTGAAAAAACGGACAAGCGCGGGAGCGGCAAACGCTCCCACGAAAAGAAGAATATTGACATCATTCGCATATTGCCTTATCTTTTTGGTATGGAAGCCTCTCTCAAACGCGCCGTAATGCTCTTCCTCCTCCTCGCCCTGCTCTCTGCGGCGGCGCTCGCCGCGCCTGCGGCGGGTACGGCGAGAGCGGACGATTTCGCCCTCGATGCCACGGCGGAGGTCGCGGTGTGGTCTGCGATCCCCGAAGCGACGGACTACGTGCTCTCCGTAAAAGACGAGGACGGAAAGGAAGTGTTTTCGGCAAAGACGAGAGGGATGACCAGATTCCCTCTTGCGGAAGCTTTCCCCTGCGGCGGAGAATATACCCTCACGGTCACCGCGTTTTCAGACCTCTCGCCACTCTCTTCGGCGTCCGCCGTCGTCAGCGTTTTCTCCTCTCTTTCCCCGCCGTCATTCGCCGACCTTTCGGAGGGAGTGCTCACATGGTCAGCGGTGACGGGAGCTAAGTCATACTCCCTCGTCGTCAACGGTATACCCGTGGGCGAGTATACACTCCCCTCGGCAGACCTCTCTCGGGAATTCTCGGCGGGAGGAGTTTTCACCGTATCCGTGACCGCGCTTGGCGACTCTTACAACACGGATTCGGAGGCTTTCATCCGCACGTTCACCCTTCCCGTCCCTCCTCTTCCTCCCGAGGACGCGCGGGTGTCCGTGACGGGAGGGATCTGCCTTGCAAGCTGGATATCACGTGAGGACGAGAACGCCGATGCCTTTGTTTATGAGTTGATTTTTGAAGATGAAGTGCTGGTTTCGGCACAAACCACCCTAAATTATGCGGACCTCTCCGCCCTCGTCTCAAAAGATGGCGAATACCTTTTCGTGCTGTACGCCCTGCGCGACGGGGTGAGGAGCGCGCCTCTCGAGATCTCTTTTTCCAAAACGACGGGAGGTGACGCGGCATGAAAAAGAAGTTACTCGTCCTTGTCCTTTCCGTCCTGCTCGCGCTGGGGCTCGCCGCCTGCACGCAGGATATGCCCGCCCCTCCGCCCTCGGGCGAGAGCGCGTCCGGCATCGTCACCCTGAACGGGGAAGGGCTCGCGGGAGTGAGCGTGCTGGTCAACGGAGTCCCCTCCTCTTCGACGGACGGATACGGCGTGTTCTCCCTGTCCGGGCTGGAAGAGGGAGACCTCATCGCGTTTGCCGCTGAGGGATATTCCTTTTCGCCCTCCTCATACGAGATATCCGGCACGGTGAACGACCTGCACATCCTTGCCTCCCTCCTGCCCGATGACGACGATGAGGAGACGGACGGAGACAAGGACGACGATACGGAGGACGGGGAGGACGGCGAGACCCCCGACGACCCGCAAGACCCCGATGACGGCGACGCACCCGATGACGGCGAAACTCCCGATGGCGGCGACGCACCCGACGAGGGCGACGCACCCGATGACGACGGCGAAACGCCGGAGACGCCGAGCGAGGACGACCCCGACACTCCGAACGAGGACGAAGAGGGACCGGACGAGGAAACGCCCGTTGAGACCCTTTCTCCCGCAGGGAACTTCCTCTTCTTCTACACGGCGGACGGCACGCCCTCCCTCCGCTTTGCTTTGGACGCACGCACAGAGAGCTTTGAATTGACCGTCCTCGTCCAAGGAAGAGACGAAGCCTTCTCGGGCGAGGGCTCGTTGGAGAGCGAAAGCATGACGATAGGCGGGACGACGATCCCCTTCTCCTGCGAGCGGACTGAAGAGAGCGTCACGGCGACCCTCCCGCTCACGTTCCTCTCCTCGCCGACGGAAGGGACTCTTTCGGTGACCTCAGAGGCGGAGGGCATGAACTCCTCCGTCTCCGAAACATACTCGCTTGCCTTCGGCAGAGACCTCCCCGCCGTGACGGACCTTTCCCTCGATGACGGGACCCTCTCCTGGCGGACGGAAAACGCGCCGGAAGGAAGCGTCTCACTCGTGACCGCAAACGGAGTGACCGTCGCCGTGACGGAGGAAACTTCTCTCCCTCTCGCCTCCCTGACCCACCCTGTGCCGACAGGCGCAGAGATAGTCGTCATACTGACACTCGACTCCAAACCGATAGCTTATTCCTCGATTTTGACAATATAAACACCGCTTTCTGCAAAAAAACACCCTCCCCTCCCGCGCGCTCGCAAAACACCTCTCCGTTAGGAATGAGCAAAGCGCGCCCGAGAGCAAGAGATTTTTGTTCGAGTTGCGGACGGCGGAGGGTCGAATCGGCGCAGGGATATTACATACCGCCGCCGAGGATATATACGAATCCCTTTTTATAACTGTCAGAAAAGGCAAGC
>CALVTS010000006.1:0-112500 GCA_944363035.1 uncultured Clostridia bacterium | reverse complement strand
CAACCCGCCCACATGAAGTCGGAGTTGCTAGTAATCCCGAATCAGCATGTCGGGGTGAATGCGTTCCCGGGCCTTGTACACACCGCCCGTCACGCCATGGGAGTTGGTAATACCCAAAGTCGGTGCGCTAACCGCAAG
This sequence comes from uncultured Clostridia bacterium, assembly GCA_944363035.1. GTDB lineage: Bacteria > Bacillota > Clostridia > Christensenellales > CAG-917 > Limadaptatus. The sequence goes on along the minus strand of CALVTS010000006.1, from coordinate 112,362 downwards.
GAGGCAGCCGCCTAAGGTAGGATCAATGACTGGGGTGAAGTCGTAACAAGGTAGCAGTACCGGAAGGTGCGGCTGGATCACCTCCTTTTAAGGAGCCGAAAGGCAACCTAGTGAAGGCAGTTCTTCGGAGCTGTCGTCCGAGAGGACGGAAATCGAAGGTTGCACGACCTACCAAAAACGTGCAAAGTTCGCATTTCGTCGCTTTTCCTTCTGTTCAATTGGTTCGTTGACTTCGGTCACGGCACATTGACAACTGCATAGCGACTCACAATGTTCTCAGGCATTGTGAGTTTAAGAGTCAAGAAATATCTTTAGTTAGCGTAATACAATCGAATGTATCACAATTCAATGAGTTTTACCTATTCACTAGGATATTTTGCTGAGTTATAACAAGTACATTTGCAATATGTCTAATTAGGTTAGCGTATAAGATTAAAGCTAATAAGGGCATAGGGTGGATGCCTTGGCACCAAGCGCCGAAGAAGGACGTGACAAGCTGCGATAAGCTGCGGGGAGCTGCAAATAAGCCTCGATCCGCAGATTTCCGAATGGGGAAACCCACCGTTGGTAATGCGACGGTATCTCCGCATGAACACATAGTGCGGTTGAAGGGAACCCGGGGAACTGAAACATCTTAGTACCCGGAGGAAAAGAAAGTAAATCAACGATTTCGTGAGTAGTGGTGAGCGAAAGCGAAAGAGCCCAAACCGGAGAAATTTATTTCGATGGGGTTTTGGACCTGCATAATTCGAAGGATCGATAGCCGAACACGGTTGGAAAACCGGGCGAGACAAAGTAATAGCCTTGTAAGCGAAATCGATTTCAGATGGCGGGTATCCGGAGTACCACGGGACACGTGTAATCCAGTGGGAATATGTGAGGACCATCTCATAAGGCTAAATACGACTTGGTGACCGATAGCGTATAGTACCGTGAGGGAAAGGTGAAAAGAACCCCGGGAGGGGAGTGAAAGAGAACCTGAAACCCTATGCTTACAAGCAGACGCAGCACTACTTAAAGTGTGGCGTCGTACTTTTTGTAGAACGGGCCGGCGAGTTACGTTGCGTAGCGAGGTTAAGTGATTAAGTCACGGAGCCGTAGCGAGAGCGAGTCTTAACCGGGCGATTTAGTTGCGTGACGTAGACCCGAAACCGGATGACCTATCCATGGACAGGTTGAAGCAGTGGTAAGACACTGTGGAGGACCGAACCCACGTTCGTTGAAATGACCGGGGATGAGCTGTGGATAGCGGAGAAATTCCAATCGAATCCGGATATAGCTGGTTCTCCTCGAAATAGCTTTAGGGCTAGCCTCTCGTTAGAGTACTGATGGTAGAGCACTGAATGGGCTAGGGGGCTTCACAGCTTACTGAACCTTATCAAACTTCGAATGTCAGATACTTGATGCGAGGGAGTCAGACAGCGTGAGATAAGTTTCGTTGTCAAAAGGGAAACAGCCCAGATCTACAACTAAGGTCCCTAAGTACAAGTTAAGTGGTAAAGGATGTGCCAATGCTAAGACAACCAGGATGTTGGCTTAGAAGCAGCCACTCATTCAAAGAGTGCGTAATAGCTCACTGGTCGAGTGAGGGTGCGCCGAAGATTACCGGGGCTAAAACTTGTCACCGAAGTTTAGGGATGCAGCTTGCTGCATCGGTAGAGGAGCAATGTATGCGGGCAGAAGCGATATCGAAAGGGGTCGTGGACTGCATACAAGAGAGAATGCCGGCATAAGTAGCGAGAGCAAAGTGAGAATCTTTGCCGTCGAATGCCTAAGGTTTCCTGGGGAAGGTTCGTCCTCCCAGGGTAAGTCGGGACCTAAGCCGAGGCCGAAAGGCGTAGGTGATGGACAACAGGTAGATATTCCTGTACCGCCAAATGACGTTTAAATGAGGCAATGACACAGTAGGATAGTCGATCCGCGGCGTTGGATTGCTGCGGCCAAATCATGAGGCTGATGTGTAGTGAAGTACGCACATCGTAAGGCTGGGTGATGACGGGGAGTGAAAATTAGTAGCGAAGTCGATGAATTCACACTGGCGAGAAAAGTTGCTAAATATGTTGTTAGGCGCCCGTACCGCAAACCGACACAGGTGGGCGAGGAGAAAATCCTAAGACGGACGGGAGAACCCTTGTTAAGGAACTCTGCAAAATGACCCCGTAACTTCGGGAGAAGGGGAGCCTGCTCTGCAGGCCGCAGTGAAGAGGCCCAAGCGACTGTTTACCAAAAACACAGGTCTCTGCTAAATCGAAAGATGAAGTATAGGGGCTGACGCCTGCCCAGTGCTGGAAGGTTAAGGGGATGTGTTAGCGCAAGCGAAGCACGGAACTTAAGCCCCAGTGAACGGCGGCCGTAACTATAACGGTCCTAAGGTAGCGAAATTCCTTGTCGGGTAAGTTCCGACCCGCACGAATGGCGTAACGACTTGGGCGCTGTCTCAACAGGGGACCCGGCGAAATTGTACTATACGTGAAGATGCGTATTACCCGCGACTGGACGGAGAGACCCCGTAGAGCTTTACTGTAGCTTGATATTGGAATTCGGTAATTTATGTACAGGATAGGTGGGAGACTTGGAAACATGGGCGTCAGCTCATGCGGAGTCGACCTTGGGATACCACCCTTGAATTATTGGGTTTCTAACACCAGACCGTAATCCGGCTGGTGGACAGTGTCAGGTGGGCAGTTTGACTGGGGCGGTCGCCTCCCAAAATGTAACGGAGGCGTTCTAAGGTTCCCTCAGGATGGTTGGAAATCATCCATAGAGCGTAAAGGTAGATAGGGAGCTTAACTGCGAGACAGACATGTCGAGCAGATACGAAAGTAGGACTTAGTGACCCGGCGGTTGAGTATGGAATTGCCGTCGATTAACGGATAAAAGTTACCTCGGGGATAACAGGCTTATCTCCCCCAAGAGTTCACATCGACGGGGAGGTTTGGCACCTCGATGTCGGCTCGTCACATCCTGGGGCTGTAGTCGGTCCCAAGGGTTCGGCTGTTCGCCGATTAAAGTGGCACGCGAGCTGGGTTCAGAACGTCGTGAGACAGTTCGGTCCCTATCCATCGTGGGCGTAGGATATTTGAGAGGCTCTGCCCCTAGTACGAGAGGACCGGGGTGGACGTACCTATTGTGCATCAGTTGTCACGCCAGTGGCACAGCTGGGTAGCGATGTACGGATTGGATAAACGCTGAAAGCATCTAAGCGTGAAACCAGCCTCAAGATAAGATATCCCTAAGGAGAAATCTGAGTAAGGCCCCTTGTAGACCACAAGGTTGATAGGTCGGGTGTGTAAGCACAGCAATGTGTTAAGCTGACCGATACTAATAGGCCGAGGGCTTCAATCTAATACAATTGAACCACTAACCTGATAATAATTCAGCAATCTTAATGCTATGCAGTTGTGAATGTGCGACAGGCTTTTGCCTGCGACCTTCAACGATTACCGGTGTCTATGGCGATGAGGTCCCACCTGTTCTCATACCGAACACAGAAGTTAAGCTCATCCGCGCAGATGGTACTTGGCTGGACACGGCCCGGGAGAGTATGTCGATGCCGGTTTCCAAAACAAAAAGCTCACACAAACGTGTGGGCTTTTTGTTTTAGTAAACAATGTGCGCAGATCCGTGTCCGGCCAAGTGTGCCAGACAGGAATAATACGAACCAGGTTCAGCGCCGCCGATTTCCGCCTGAACCGCGTCATTCGCCTTGCTAATACAGTCAAGTATTAGCTGCAGCGACTTTTACCCCAACTGAAAATCATAGATTTTCACTCGGGGACCCCGAAATTGTTCAGCCAAAAATCGGTTGGCGCGGAACTGCTCGCACCTCAGAGCAAGAGATTTTCGGATGATGTTGCTCTGGCGGAACGCAGGCAATAGTATACATATTGGCAAGGTTCGGCTGTGCAAAAGCGCCGAAAAGAATTGCTCTGAGGCTGGTTCGTATTATTCCTGTCTGGCATAGATAATAAGAAGGCTTGCGCGGGATACGCTCGTCGATAAATGCCTTAGACCGACGTCTCGAAACACATGATACTCCCTAAGACGAGACGTCGGTCTTTTTTTATGCCGATATAACGCTACATCTAAAACCACATTTCCGATTTGGACACTTGGGGACGTGTTTAAAATGTCCAAAAAGTGGACAAAATAAACACGTCCCCAAGTGTCCAAATTGGAGAGATGAGAGTCGATGTAATGTGCGAAACAAGAAAAACTGAAGAAAAGGAGAGAACGAAGAAAGCCTCTGTTTAGTAGGGGATTTTTGGGAAGTTGACTAAATCGTGGCAAAGAGAAAGGGTGCGAAAAGAGGAAGAACATTAAAATGAAAGATAGCAAATTATATTGCAGTTTTGGACACATGGGGACGTGTTTAAAATGTCCAAAAAATGGACAAAATAAACACGTCCCCAAGTGTCCAAATCGGAAAGAGGGGAGTCGATGTATGGGGGATAATCGGTTGATATATAGAATGGTATTGACATATCGAGGCGGGGTAGTTTATAATATAGAAAAAAGTCGGCAAAATTTACCGAGGAAGGGAGGAAGAAGTGAGGAAGACGTTATTATCGCTCGCGTTGGTCGCGGTCGTAGTTGTGTGCGCGGTCTTCGGGCTTGCCGCTTGCAACGAAACTCCCAAGGGGGATGCGGTGTTCAACGAAGGGATGTCCTTGTCGGATATTGTCGCCGCACTCGAAAATGCGGACAATTTTTCGATCGAAGTCAGGACCGCCACTTCGGAGGATTCCGTCGAGGGAGTCTACTCGGGAGAGACGATAAGAGTCACTCAGGTCGGTAAGAACGCCGTGTATGAAAGCACTAAGGCGGAATACAGAGGCGAAGTCTCGCCGAGCGACATTTCCGTGTTTGTAAGCGACGGCGTGGTTTATGAGATAAGCCGCTCCAATCAGGTGTATGTCGAGGGCGAGGGATACGTCGTCATCGACGGCGTTGCGGTGAGCAAAGCCGAAAAGAACCTTTTGAGCAACAGCGATCCCGTCGCCGACGAATATATCGCGATGATATACGAATATTTGGCTGAGGAGGACGGAAAAGTCGTCCCGCACCCCAACCTTCAAAGAAGATTTGACGACCCGTATGTGAGGTTTGAAGGAGACAAGCTCGTCGTCGGATGGTCGCACCAATACAGCAACAACATGGGCACCTACCGCAACAGCAGCGAGTATGTGTGGTGCATGGTCAACGCAACGAGCGTCCACATCCCGGATGAAGCTAAGGAAGCCGCCGATGCCGCCGAATGGGCGGAATACCTCTCTTTTGGCGGCGTGCATTACAACAAAGGCGGGAGCGGAGAGGACGAATACTATTACGTTTTGTACAAAGACGACGATGCTCTCGAGCCCGCCGAAAGCATAAACGGTTTGCCCGTGAAAGCTCTCTGACGGTCAGCGCAAGCGCGTGAGGTGCGAGCGCGCTACGCATCGGGAAAACAAAGCCCACGTGCTCCGGATACGCGCGATCATCGCGCAACGTACAAAGGAAAAATGCGTCTTGAAAGGAGCGCGTCGGCGTGGTATAATACTCATAAGAGCGGCAGAGCCGCAAAAAGGAGGTAAGACATGAAATACATATGCGACGTGTGCGGATACGTCTACGACGAAGCCGCGGGAGATCCGGACAACGGTATAGCTCCCGGCACCACATGGGCGGAACTGCCCGAGGACTTCGTTTGTCCGCTTTGCGGAGTCGGCAAAGAGGATTTCTCGCCCGAGGAATAGGAAAACGCGCAAAAGCGCCCGCGTCGGCGGGCGCTTTTCATATTTGTCGCTTTTTGAAGTAAAGGCTTGCGGCGAAAGTAGCGGCGAGCGTGAATTTTGATCAAAAACACGATACGTGTTTCATGGGCGGGTGCAACGGCAAGTTTCTCCTCTGCCTTCAAGCGTTCATGCCGATTTTGCGCACGAAACGTGTTATAGCAACAGCGGTTGCAGTTGTTTGCCCGCGAGAGCTTCCTCGCAAGCGGCGCGTATCAGCGACGTGTCCGCGATGAGAGAGTTGGATTTTTTGTACGGTGCGTCCTGCGCAAACGGGACAAAGTACACGTTGCGTGTATTGAGCAGGAGCCCCAGGTTTTTGGCGTTCGCCCCCAGGGCGTCGTTTGAGGACACCGAGAGCACCACGGGGCGGCAATTTCTGAGCTGGGCTTTCACCGCCATTGTGACCGGCGTATCCGTGATGCCGTGCGCTATTTTTGAAAGTGTGTTCCCGGTGCACGGGGCGACCAGCACGAGATCCAGTCCGAAAGAGGTGCCGATGGGTTCCGCCTCCGGGATGGTGGTCAAGGGCTTTTTCCCCGTTTTTCGGGTCATTATCTCAAAAAATTCCGACGCTTTGAAGAATCTTGTGTCGAGATTTGCCGTGTTGAAGCTGAATATGGGGGTCAGGTCGTAGCCGTGCTCCACCAGCTCGTCCACCGCATCCAATATTGAAGAAAAGGTGCAGAAGGATCCTGTCACCGCAAAGCCTATCTTTTTCATGCCGTCACCTCCAGGATGTAGTCGCGCATCGCCGTCGCCGCGCTTGCGGGAGAGCATTTTGCGGGCAATGCGGGATAGATGTCGGCGTCCAGTCCCAGCGTCTTCAATCTGTCTATGTCAGCGCCCGGCGTGCTTGCGAGGTCGATGTACACCACGTCGTGCCGCACCCCGAGGATGCGTTCGTCAGAGATGAGTTTTGCGGGCACGGTGTTGACGATCGCGTCGTAATCGCCGAGATTTGCCGAGGAGGCGGTCGTCACGCGGCGGGCAAACGCCCCTGCGGGACGGGGAGACCCCTCTGTCGCCACATCCGTCTCTACGCCGAGCCTGTCGAGTATGCGGCACATCGCCGCGCCCGTGCGCCCGAAACCTATCACGAGCACCCGCATATCCCAAAGGGAGTGCATACTGTGCTCGATGAGTATCCCGAGCGCGCCCTCCGCCGTGAGTCGCGCGTTGACAGCCTGAAAGCGCTCGTTTTTCAGGATAGGGTGCACGATCGCTCCGCGCCCTTTGTCGAGGGCGTCCGCTTCCAGTCTGCCGCACACCAGATGATCCCCTTCTTTCACTCCTTCCAGCCTCTCCTTCGAGAGGAGGAGATTGGGCGCGAAAATGTGCGTATCCGCGACGGGACGGAACCCCGCAAGCTGTCTTTTCAGAAAAAACATCCTTTCATCCGTTTCGTAGACGACAAACTCTCCCATGACCGCCTCCATGGTATATTCTTATGCCTGCCGCCGAGGGAGAGGGAACGGCGCCATGACAAAACTTTTATGTCATGCCAGACAGGAATAATACGAACCAGCCTCGGAGCAATTCTTTTCGGCGCTTTTGCACAGCCGAACTTTGCCAATATGTATACTATTGCCTGCGTTCCGCCAGAGCAAAATCATCCGAAAATCTCTTGCTCTGAGGTGCGAGCAGTTCCGCGCCAACCGATTTTTGGCTGAACAAGGAAGTCTCCGTAGCTAATACTTGACTGTATTAGCAAGGCGAATGACGCGGTTCAGGCGGAAATCGGCGGCGCGGAACCTGGTTCGTATTATTCCTGTCTGGCATACCGGACCGATATGTCGGATCGGGTCCGCATTATTCGGATACGGCATAGGATGAACGGGAGGGGATATGGAAAGGTTTTTTCTTGGCGGGAACACCGCGTTCGGGTTCAGGAGTTTTTATCGCGAGGAGCTTTCTTCGGCGGAGAACGTGATATTGCTGAAAGGCGCGCCGGGGACGGGCAAGAGCACTCTCATGCGCGCGGTGGCGTCCGAAGCCGCAAAAAGAGGGCTGGACTGCGAGCTGTGGCATTGTTCGGGAGACCCGTCCAGCCTTGACGGCGTGTATATAAATGAGCTTTCGGCAGTTGTCGCGGACGCGACCTCTCCGCACCCGCACGAGGCGGCGTTGCCCGTGATCGCGGAAAGGCTGGAGGATATGGCGCGCGCGCTTTCCAGGGAGAAGCTACTGCCGCGCAAGGCGTTGCTGATAGAGGCATTAAATGACAAAAAAGAGAGTTATTTGCGCGCATATGACAAGTTAAACTCCGCATTGCGGCATTATCGGCGTGCGGAAGAGAGATATTTCGAGGCGGCTGATGTCCTCGGGATAAAGAGGATGGCGGCGGCGTTCGCATTGCGCGTGAGCGAGCCCTCCCGAGGCAGAGCGCGCAGACTGTTCTCACGGGCGATAACGCCTGACGGGGAGATCTCCTTTTTCGATCACCTTGCGGGACGGCGGGTGTATCTGATGCGGGGAGGCGTCCCCGGTATGAGGCTGTTTGCCGAAGAGGCGGCGGGGCTTCTCGGGGGGAGCGTGCTCTTTGACCCTCTTTTCCCCGAAAGGAGGGAGGGCGTGCTGTGGAAGGGCGGCGCGCTTGTCGCGGACGCGGGTCCGTTTTCTCCGCTTGCCGAGAGGATAGAGCTCGGCGACGACAGGGCGAGAAAGGCCTGCGCCGAGGAAGAGGAGGCGTGCGCGGCTCTCATTTCCGAGGCGGTGCGGGAGCTCGGGAACGCCAAAGCGGCGCACGAAAGGGTGGAAAAACTGCACGCCGATTGTATGGACTATTCCGTCACGGAGGAGATAACGGCAAGGGTGAAAAGGATGATCTTCGAGGAAGCATGAGCGGATACATTTTACAAAATGTGATGTTTATCCGCTTATTTGTGCCGAAAAACACATCTTTGTGTCAAAAATTTGCGGAAGGGCGAAAACAGCCCTTCCTTTTTGAGGCGATGATATTTCGGTGCGTCCGAGGAGTTTTTCCCCCGAAAAGCGACAGATACAAATACTTTCGTAAAAAGACGGCGCAGGAAGTGACATACGGCTTTTTTTGAGGTATAATGAACATATGGCTGTTCAACGCAATAAAAAAGGAAAGGATAAGAGGGCGGAAAAGGTGTTTTCCCTGCCTCACTACATCCTGCTCATGGCTGTCTGCGGGGCGCTGAGACTGCGCTTCGGCGCGAAGTCCGTACTCTCGCCGAGTTTCCGCGAACAGAAAAAAAAGGGCGCGATGCTCGTGCTTTCCAATCATGTTTCCCCCTTTGATTTCGCGTGGTTTTCCACCCCCTTTCTCGGAAAGAAAGTGAGCTTTGTCGTCGCGGAGACGATGAGATATTCCCAGCCCATTTTCGCAGGACTGATAAACGGCTACCGCGCCATACTCAAAAAGCAGTTTTATGCGGATTACACCTGCATAAAGAATATCAAGCGTTATCTGGACGCGGGGGTCTCGGTCATCCTCTGTCCGGAGGGCAAGGTGAGCGCGGACGGGCGCACCGCCCCTATGGCGTTTTCGGTGGCGAAGCTGGTGAAGTGGCTGGGCTATCCCGTGGCGAGTTCGGTGATAAGCGGCGCGGGGCTCACCAGACCCAAGTGGGCGCACACCACCCGTACGGGCGGAGTGCTGTGCGAGATGGATATGATCATGACCGCAGAGGAGACGCGTTCTCTTTCCGCCGCCGAGGTCATGGAGAGGATAGACCGCGCTCTCGCGCACAACGAGCACGCCTGGCAGGAGGAGACGGGCAGGATATACAGGGGCAGAAAGTTCGCAGAGGGGCTGGAAAACGTGCTTTACCGCTGTCCGGAATGCGGAGAAGAGTTTGCCATGAAGACCCGCGACGGCGCGATTATGTGCGACAAGTGCGGTTTTTCGGCGGTGTATTCTCACACGGGGAAGATACTGCCCGCGGACTCCGCGTTCGGCAAATGCCCCGACCGCATAGACAAATGGTACGACCTCATCCGCGAAAGCGTGAAAAGAGAGGTCGAAGCCTCGGATTTCCGTCTCTGCGAGAGCGTGGATCTGATGATGGTCAACGCAAAGGGAAACGGGTACAGATACGCCGCGAAAGGGACCCTCTCGCTGGACAGGGAGGAGCTGTCCTTCGTCGCCGATCCCGATGACGCGGACAGGGCGGAGGACGCGCCTTCCCGCATATCCGTCCCCGTGAAGAATCTGCCCACGGCGGCAACTCTCCCCGGGGTCTCGCTGGACCTTAGCGGAGACGGAGTGACGTACAGGCTGGTGTTCCGTTCCCGCAAAGCGTCCACCAAATACGCACTCGCGCTCGAAGCCATGGCGGCGGAGTGAAGATGGCGGAAAAGAGAGTCATACGCGCGGCGTCGGGACGCCGCGCATTTTTGTTCGTGACGGATATCCCCGCCAAGGTGTTTTTTTGGACAGCTATCGCTCCGACGTGCGTTGCCGCGTCCGCGCTTTTTAATGTTTTCCGTCATAAATTAATTATAGTTTTCATTTTGCGACCGCGCGCGGGGCGCGTGATATATTAATGATGTATCTTTATATCGTGCGCCTATACGCGCGTGAAGGAGAAAGGGGCTTATGAGAAAACGTGGGAAATTTTTGTTTTTGTTGCTTCTTGTGATGTTGCTCATCGCGACTCTCGCGGCGTGCAACCTTGAGGAAGGCACTCAAGGCGGAGGCGGTACTCCCGGCGGGGATGACACTCCCGGCGGAGATGTGACTCCCGGAGGAGACGACACCCCGGGAGGGAACGAAACTCCCGCTCCGACTCCCTTCGAGCCCGTGGAAGTTGCTCTGGTGTTTAACGTGATGAAGGGCGGCTCCGCATTGGACAAAGCCGTAGTCGGGGAATTCGACCTCGCGACGGACGTCGTCGCTTACATATATCTTCAGACCGCCGCGGAAACTTTCGTGAGAGGGGAGGAGGTGCCCCTCACCGAGGATATGATCGTGGCGGAAGACCGTGCGAAACTGCAAACCGCTTATGACGGTCCCATCCGCGTGGAATACAAGCGCGAAGGCAAGGAGACTCTGACCGGCGTTTTCCAGATACATTTGAAGGAGGCGTCCGCGCCTAGCACCACCATAATGATAGCTCTCGGCGAGGGAGCCAAGATGGAGGGCGGCGGAGCGACGCTCCAACCTCCGTCCGAGGACCCCGAAGTCACCCTCGTCAACGTCTATGCGATAAGCGAGAAGGTGGGGCAGACTCTGGACTTCTCCTATTTCGTTTCCAACTATAAAGTGTTCGCGCCCTCAGGCTACGCGCTCTCCCACTACACCTACGGGGACGCCGAATCGCCGCAGGTCTTTGACGCGAGCACTCCTCTCGTGGTCGCCGAAGGCATGACGCTCACCGCCGTGTACACTCAGACTTTCGTGACCGTGGTCTTCGACCTCAACGCCGAGGACGACTGTTGGGCTGAGGACAGCGCTCCCAACCCTCCCGCAAGCGTTGACGTCGCTCTCACGGCGACGGTCCCCGCACCCGTATCTCAGCTTTACGCCAGCGAAAAATACGACCTCCTCGGCTGGGCGACCGACGCCGACGGGGAAACGCTTTGGAATTTCAACACCCGCGTTGCGGCTCAGACGGAGGAGCGCGGGACCATCACTCTCTACGCCGTTTGGGGGTTGAAGAGCGCGAGAGTCTCCTTCGACTTTGGGGGCGGCACTTTCGTGACCTCTCTCGACGGGCTCACTCTCACCGCGACGGACGGGCTGGATCAGGCGACCGCTCTGGTCACCTACGGCGAGGACGGCAGGGTGGACGGCTTCTCCCTCAGCGGGATAGACTACGGCACCTCTTTGGAGGATTATTATGTGACATTCGCGCTCACTTCGGGAGGGGAAGACGTGGATATCGCGCTTGCGGATCTCGCCTCCGTCATCACGAAGGGTTCCATCTATAAATGCGCGGGGATGTGGCTGGATGCGGCGCACACCGAGGACAACGCTCTCGGCGCAGAGATAAACGGCAACGAGACCGTCTATGTCGGCTGGAGCCTCGAAAGCTCTCTGGTGGGCGACGACTATTACGAGGAGACTTACAACTTCATCCTCAAACCCGACAACACCTATGCGATATCCGTCAAGAACAGGGCGGCGGAAGTGCTCTATATCCCCGCGTCCTACGACGGGAGACCCGTGACCGAGATCGTGGCGGAAGGCGGCAGCAACCTCTCCTCCGTGACCACGGTGGATCTCAGCAACGCGACAAACCTCGTGAGGATAGGCAACAGTGCGTTTTGGAGCTGTACCTCCCTTGTGGACGTGCACGGCGGCGACGCTCTCACCTCACTCGAATATGTCGGGAAGGACGCGTTCTATGGCACGGCATGGTTCAATGCCGCCGCGAATTCGGATGAGGATCTCGTCCTGGGCGACGTCCTTGTGAGATACAGGGCGGGCGGCGCCGACCTCGGGGATTCGGGATATAAGTATATCGCGTCAGGCGCGTTTGCGGATTTCAACCTTGATTCCGTCATCCTGCCCGACGCGCTCATCGGGATAGAGGATCAGGCGTTCGCGGGCTCCGCGCTCGCGGGCGGCGTGACCGCAGAAGGCGGCAAGATAGAGTATATCGGCGCCGAAGCCTTTGCGGGCGCGGTGTTCGTCAACAACGTGGCGCAACCCGTCATCATCGGCAACGTGCTCTACCGCGTGCCCTCCGCCGCGACCTCCGTCAACGTGCCCGCAGGGGTGACCGTCATCGCGGATCAGGCGTGCGCGGCGTGCAGGAGTCTTGCCACCGTCACCTTTGAGGACGAGGACGGGATAGTCTCCGTCGGCAAACACGCTTTCCGCGGCACCCCGTACGCGCAGAAAGACGCGGACGGCTTTGTCGTCATAGGCGGAGTGCTTGCGGGCTACTACGGTTCGGCGACCACCATCGTCATCCCCGACGAGGTGACCGTCATCGCGCCTTACGCCATCCCCGCGGGAGTGCAGAACGTGGTCTTCCGCACCACCTCCTCCCTCGAAAAGATAAGCAATTACGCATTTGCGGCGGCGAGCTCTCTCGGCAAGATAGCCATATACAAGAACGGTCTCTCCGTCGATGAGCTCGAGACAGAGCCTTACGCATTCGCGAACGCAAACGGAAGCGCGCTTGCCAACACCGTGTTCAGTCTCTATCTCGGCGCGGACGTCATCGTCGGCATAGGCGACGACGGTCCTCTTGCCTACCTCAACGGGCAGAGCAGAGTGACCGCTTCCACCTCCACTCCCGTCATCGCGCTCAACACCTCGGTGTTCGTGACGGACTATGTGGCGTCGGATGACGGTTCCTTCGCGCCCGAAGATTTCGCCACGGCGTGGAACGCGGTCATCCTCGGCGAGGAGGGCGCGCAATACGTGCTCATCCCCGACGGCATCGCGGTCACCAGAGACGGCATGACCGTCAACGAGGATTACACCGTCACCGTCGCCGTCATGGAAGCGAGCCTCAAGAGCGCGAACTTCCCCGCCGGCAGTCAGCAGATAGCCAACGGCATCCTGCCCGTGAACTATGCGGGCGTGAACATCAACTTCGCTTACGTCCTCCATGCCGCGATAGACGAGACTTCCTTCGAGCTGGACGACTCCTATCGCTATGACGGCGAGGGAGATTCCCGCAGGTTGGTGTTCTACACTTCGCAGAGTTCCTTCGACACCTCCGGCACGATGCTGTACGAATATAAGCCCTTCTCGTTCGGGGACAAGCAGAGTGACGCCACTCTCGCGAACGAGGAGCCTTCCGTCGCCCTGAATTCCGCAAACGTCAAGGTGAGCGGGTATAGCTACACGATAGGGGAGCGCGTTCTCACCGTCAAGTATTCCTATTACGGCAAGGAGTACACCGCGTCTCTGGATTACGTCGTGAGAGAACCCAAGGTGGAAAGGTTGCAACAGACCTCCACCGCAGTTCTGCCCCTCGGCGTGTCGGCGACGGCATATCACTCCTCCTTCAAGTTCGACGCGATATATTCCGACGGCAGCGTGGTCGCCCGCACCCTCTCCAACGCCACCATAATGAGCGTGGACGGCGCGCCCGCGACCTCACTCGTCACCGACGAGCCCGGGATGCACACCGCAGTCATCTCCTACAATGCGGGTTCGGGCTCCATCCCCGTGGAAGGCGTGCTCATCTATTCCGTCGAGCTGGTGCCCGTATACACCGATTACACCGTCGAGCCCAACCTTGACGCGAGCGGCGCAGAGGACGGCACCGCCACCATCACCGCAGTCGCAGGCAACCGCGCGATATACGTGTTGCCCGAGACCGTCACCATAGGGGAGAAGGATTACACCGTCACCGCCATAGGCGCGAACGCGTTCAAGAACAAGACCGCGCTCACCACGGTGTATCTGCCCAGACCCATAACCGTCATAGGCGAAGGCGCGTTCTACGGTTGCACCGCGCTCAAAGACATCTACGGCTTCGACTACGACAGCGACGCGGTGAACTCTCCCGCGATAGATTTCACGGACGCGTCCATCTCCTCCGAATACCGCGAGGCGACGGTCACCGTGGAGATAGTCGGCATCAACGACGGCGTCCTCAACGAGGGGACGATCACCTTCCCCTCCACGGTCTCCTATGTCGGCAGTATGGAGAAGGATCAGCTCGATCCCGCGGTGCAGACCCTCTATGTCGACGGCGCCGAGATCACCGTGGACTACACCATGACCTTCACCATGTCGGCGGACACCGTCACCGTCATCCAGGCGGACCTCATCAACGCCAGATATGACGGCATGGTGCGCATCCCCGTGGATGCGGACGGCAATGTCTTTGCGGCTTATCAAGGGCTCTACGACGTCCTCGGCGCGGTGGAGACCCTCACCGTCGAGACCTATGACGGCACTCAGTCCCTCGGTATGTCCGTGCTCATCGGCGGCATAGAGCTAGGCGCGGATGCGGATGCAGAGGTCGCATATACTTCGAGATACGGCGAGGTCATAGTCACGGGCGAGGCAAGCGCGACCAACAATATCGTATATATCCCCGCGACCCTCACGGGCACCTTCGACGCGGACGGCAACTATGCCGCGGACGGGGCGGTGACAGGCGAGTACACCGTGACGGGGCTCGGCGCAAACGTCTTCAACAAGGTCGGGAACGCCGCGGCGATATACATCCCCGACAGCATCATCTCCCTCGCGGGCGACAGCATAGACGATGTGTTCGGAAGCGCCGTCGAGGCGCCTTCGGCGCAGATCTATATGTATTCCGACAACAACCTGCTGAGGCCTCATTCCTCCGGCAGCACCATCGAGCCCTTCCCCGCAAGCGTGAAAGAGATAGGCAAGGACGCCTTCCGCGACTGCGCCTCCCTCACCGTGGAGTTCTCCTCCGCAACCGCGCTTGAAAGCATAGGCGCGAACGCCTTCATGGGATGCGACGGCATATCCTCCTTCATCCTCGGCGAAGGCTCCGCTCTCAAAGAGATAGGCGCGGCGGCGTTTTTCGAAAGCGGCGTGATCACGGTGGATCTGTCCGGCTCCGAGCTCGAAGACCTCGGCAACGCTTCGGTGTTCGAGGGGTGCGCGTTGCTTTCCACCCTCGTCCTCCCCGACACCGTGACCCAGATCGGCGACAACGCTTTCAAGAACTGCTACGGGCTGACGAGCGTCACCGTGGAGGGCGACGGAGCCGCTATCCGATTCATCGGGGAGCTCGCCTTCCACAACTGTGCCTTCGATCCCGCCTCCGTCACGGCGCATTGCGCTCCCGACTGCGAGACGGAGAGCAACGCGTTCGCAAACTGTCATGCCAGACAGGAATAATACGAACCGGGTCCGGCGCCGCCGATTTCCGCCTGAACCGCGTCATTCGCCTTGCTAATACAGTCAAGTATTAACTACGGCGACTTCCTTGTTCAGCCAAAAATCGGTTGGCGCGGAACTGCTCGCACCTCAGAGCAAGAGATTTTCGGATGATGTTGCTTCGGGGTCCCCGCAAAGCGGCGCAGCGCGGGATCCTCGCCGAAAGATTCCCGGTGGGGTTATAGCGAGCACGATTTGTGGGGGAAAGGAGTCGCAGGCTTTGATGCGGGCACCTTGCATATGTGCAAGGTGTCGCGAACTTTGCCTTGCGGCGACATGGTGCAGGCAATAGTATACTTACCCGCAAGGTTCGGCTGTGCAAAAGCGCCGAAAAGAATTGCTCCGAGGCTGGTGCGTATTATTACTGTCTGGCATGCCCGAACGGGCGCGCGGCAGGGCGAATGCCCTAAGTGATGAAGAAACCCCGTATCCGTAGGGATACGGGGTTTTCTGATTTGAGGAGAGATCCTTTTGCGGTCTCTGCCGAACAAACTAAGCGTCAGGACTTGTGCGAGGCGAAGATGCTCTTCCCCAGCGAGTCTATGCCCACGATGACGGGCATATCTTTCACCCGCATCTTGCGCACGGCTTCGGTGCCGAGTTCGGGGTACGCCACGGTCTCCAATGAGAGGATGGCTTTTGCGTAAAGCGCGCCCGCGCCTCCTATCGCACAGAGATAGAGCGCGCCGTTGCGTTTTATCGCGTCGTAGACTGCGGGAGAGCGGTCGCCCTTTCCGATCGTGGCGCGCACGCCGCAGTCGTAAAGCAGGGGAGCGTAGGCGTCCATACGTCCCGACGTGGTGGGACCCGCCCCCGTCGGTCTGCCGTCTTTGTCAAAGCAGGGTCCGACGTAGAATATGCTCGCGCCCTCCGTCTTGACGGGCAAAGCCGCCCCCGAGGTCTTTGCCTCGTACATACGTTTGTGGGCGGCGTCCCGCGCGGTGAAAAGTTCCCCCGAGAGGAGGAGATAGTCCCCCGCGCGGAGGGCTTTCGCATCCTCTTCCGAGATGGGAGATGTGATAGGTTTGAAATCGGGCATACTGTTCATTTTTCGGTGTTTATCCTTTGATTTTTGCGGCAGAAGTAGCCGTTTTGCGATTTGAGCGCTCAGAGCTCGATATGTCCGAGGCGCATCGCGTTGCATTGTATGTTGATCGCGACGGGCAGGGACGCGATGTGCGTCGGGAATTTGCCGCAATGCACCGCGAGCGCGGTGGTGTCGCCTCCGAAGCCCTGCGCGCCTATTCCCAGCGCGTTTATGCGTTCAAGACATCTCTTTTCAAGCGCCGCCAGGTCGGGGTCGGGAGAGGGCTCTCCCACGGGACGGAGGAGCTGTTTCTTTGCGGTCTCCATCGCCTTTTCCGCCGTGCCGCCTATCCCCACGCCCACTATGACGGGAGGGCAGGGGTTCGCGCCCGCAAGGCGCACCGCTTCCACAACGCTGTCCTCCACGCCCTTTATCCCGACCGAGGGAGTGAGCATGAAGAGGCGGGACATATTTTCGCTCCCGAAGCCTTTGGGGAGAAAATCCATGACAAGGCTCTCTCCCGCGACGAGTTCGACGTGCAGGATGGCGGGAGTGTTGTCCTTGGTGTTGACGCGGGTCAGCGGGTCCAGGACGCTCGCACGCCAGCCGCATTCGGCATATCCGAGGCGGACGCCTTCGTCCACCGCGTCCGGAAGGGTCCCGCCCGTGATGTGCACTTCCTGTCCCAGCCTGACGAAAAACACCGCCATGCCCGTATCCTGACAGAGGGCAAGTCCTTCGCGTTCGGCGGTAGCGGCGTTTTCGGCGAGCATGGACAGCGCGAAGCGCGCCGCAGGGGAGCTCTCTTTTTTCAGGCTCTCTTCGAGCGCGCATTTTGCCGACGGGGTCAATCTGCCGCACGCTTTCACGCATTCGCGGACGGCGGCAACTATTTCACCGAAACTTATTTCTTTCATAATGAGATTATATCTCCCGAAGGCTCCCTTTTCAAGTTTTCGGCGCAAGTTTCCTCTCCCGCGCTTGATTTATGCGCGCGTTTATATTAGTCTTATGGATATGGACTACATGAAAGAATCTTTGAAGAAACACTATGAGTGGAAGGGGAAACTGGAGGTCTCCGCCCGCGTCAGGACGGATTCCCGCGAAGCCCTCTCCCTCGCATATACTCCGGGCGTCGCCGCGCCCTGCCTCGCCATCGCCGAGGACGAGTCCCTGGCATATGAGCTCACCCGCAAGTGGAACACCGTCGCCGTCGTAACGGACGGGAGCGCGGTGCTCGGGCTCGGCAACATAGGACCTCTCGCGGGGATGCCCGTCATGGAAGGCAAGTGCGTGCTCTTCCGCGAATTTGCGGGGGTGGACGCCGTGCCCGTCTGCCTCGCCACGCAGGACACCGAGGAGATCATCGCCACGGTGAAGAACATCTCTCCCTCATACGGCGGCATAAATCTTGAGGATATTTCGGCGCCGAGGTGCTTCGAGATAGAGCGCCGACTCAAAGAGATATGCGACATCCCCGTGTTTCACGACGACCAGCACGGCACCGCGATCGTGCTCGCCGCCGCGCTTGAAAACGCACTTAAAGTTGTCAAAAAGAGCATATCAACGGCGCGTTTGGTGATAAACGGCGCGGGAAGTGCGGGCATCGCCATAGCGGATTTTCTGCTCTCGATGGGCGCCGAAGACCTTGTCGTTTGCGACAGGGCGGGGGTGTTGAGCGCGGACGGGAGCGTGTTCAATCCCGCGCAGGTCGCCCTCGCCGCGAGGACAAATCCGAGAAAGGTCTCGGGAGGGCTCGCGGACGCTGTGAAGGGCGCGGACGTCTTCATCGGCGTCAGCGCGCGCGACGTCTTGTCCGAGGATATGGTGCGCTCCATGGCGAAGGACGCCGTGGTGTTCGCGATGGCGAATCCCGCCCCCGAGATAGCTCCCGAACTCGCCCGAAAGGCGGGTGCGCGCATAGTGGCTACGGGCAGGAGCGACTATCCCAATCAGATCAACAACGTCCTCGCTTTCCCGGGGATATTCCGCGGCGCGCTGGACGCGCGAGCGAGCGATATAAACGACGAGATGCAGCAAGCCGCCGTGCACGCCCTCGCAGGGTTGGTGGAGCGTCCCGATGAGGAAAACATACTTCCGCAGGCGTTCGACCCTCGCGTCGCTCCGACTGTGGCGGCGGCGGTGAAAGCCGCGGCGGAGAGGAGCGGAGTCGCTCGGATAAGAATATAAGCGTAGTACGTATTTTGAAGGGCATAAAAAGCGGACGGCATTTGCCGTCCGTTCGCTTTTTCGGGTAATGTCGGGTCGGAAGAGCTCGAAGCAGAGCTTGCGACCGTTTGACTCGTATTAGCAAGGCGAATGACGCTGTTCGGTCGGAAATCGGCGTCGCGGGATCCGATCCGTATTATTTCTGTCCGGTATGCCTATCGCAAAGTCGTCATTCCGCTTCGGATGTGCCTCTTTCGCGGCGATAGGGAGGGGCGACGGGGTATTTTTTGTTGTCGAGGCGCAATTTGACGCGCAGACCGTCCAGTCGCATGACGTAAAGGAGCACACAGGCGAGAGCTACGGACACCGAGGCTTGCACCGCGTCGGCGGGAAGCGCGACGAGCGCGGAGGCGGGTGTGCCGTAGATAAAGGAGTTGCACACAAAATATCCCGTCATCATGAATGCGCCCGCGACCGCCATCGAGACTCCTCCCGTGAGGGGAGCAAGCCGTTTCCCGCATTCGGATGTGCGGAAGAGTTTCATCAGCAAGCCGCACAATCCGCCTTCGAGCCCCTTTATCACAATGGTGAAGAACATAGTGGCGGGATAGGTGACAAGGTCCGCGAAAAAGGATCCGAACCCTCCCGCCAGCATGGCGGGCAGGGGACCCAGCAACGCCGCCGAAAGGAATATCACCGTATCGCCGCAGTTGAAAAAGAAATCCCCTGTGCGGAAACCCAGCACCACCGTCGCCGTCATCGTGAGCGCAGTCGCAAGCGCAGTGAAAACGAGCTTGCGCGTAGGGAAAGAGCGGCTTTTGAGTTTGGTTTGATTTGGCATATTGCCTCCGAAGGGCGGAGGAGGGGAAGAAAAAACCTTTGCCAATGGCAAAGGAGAAGACGCTATCCTCTCCCAATCTGACTTTACAGGCGGTTACGGGATCTCACCGTATCGGCTGATGGGGCTGTCGGACTCGTCCGCTTTCGCGGCATTACCGCCGGTTGGGTCATGACCCACCCAAAGAATATCGTTGAAAAGAGTGTACCCCCGCGAGGGATATAAGTCAAGCACCATTTTTTGCGCCCCTCATACAACAAAGGGATCGGAGAGATATGCCAGACAGGAATAATACGAACCAGGTTCAGCGCCGCCGATTTCCGCCTGAACCGCGTCATCCGCCTTGCTAATACAGTCAAGTATTAGCTACGGCGACTTTTACCCCAACTGAAAATCATAGATTTTCACTCGGGGACCCCGAAATTGCTCAGCCAAAAATCGGTTGGCGCCGAAAAGAATTGCTCCGAGGCTGGTTCGTATTATTCCTGTCTGGCATACCTTTGCCACAAATCAAGCGACGCATAGCGATGTATATTCTAATTTTGGACACTTGGGGACGTGCTTAAAATGTCCAAAAAATGGACAAAATAAACACGTCCCCAAGTGTCCAAATTGGAGAGAGAAGTGTCGATGTGGCAGGGGTCAGAGGGAAGGTGCGGGGGAGGAGATAGTTTCCCAAAAGGCGCGGGCGGCGGCGCTCAGACGGCGGGTCTTCATCCTTAGCAGTTCGCAGGCGGTGTTGCATTCCTCCTCCTCGAGCAGGGCATGGTTCAACCTCAGTCCGTGGCGGCGGTGGTTCTCGAAAGTGGAGTAGGGGATCATCGTAGCGCCCAGCCCCGCCTCGGCAAGAGAGATGCAGGTGGCTATTTCCTCGCATTGCACGGGCGCGTCGAGGGTGCGTCCGATGCGCTCTGCGATGCGTGTGAGCATGGCTGTATAACGGTGGGTCAGGATGAGGGGCAGGGCGAACAAATCGTCGTAACCCATGTTTTGATCAAGTTTTTGTGCGGATAAAATGACCATTCTGTCATCATCTACCACCATAGTCTCGTAAGTCTGGTTGCGTGTATACGGCGTTCTGACGAGAGCGATGTCGCAACTCCCGTCCTCCATGCGGTCGAGCACGGAGGGGGTGGAGCCCTCGTATATCCTCACCGTGACGGCGGGGTGCTGAGACCTATATCGGCGCAGTATGTCCCGCAGTATCCCTGTGGCGAGAGAGGGGGTGACGGCTATGTTCAGGGTCCCGCCCTCCCCCGTATCGGCGACGTGCACGTCGTTGACGGCGGCGTCTGCAAGCTCGACTATCTTCAACGCCCGCTCGTAGAGTACCCTGCCGCTTTCCGTCAGCCTGAAATTGTGATAGTCCCTTTCGATGAGCAACGCGCCGCACTCTTTTTCCAGCGCGCGCAAACGGTTGCTCAACGCAGATTGCGCCATATAAAGCTTGCGCGCCGCCTGAGACACGCTCTCGCTTTCGGCAAGCACGATGAAATTTTTCAGGGTGTTTATGTCCATATCCTTCCTCCCGCGCCGAGATAGGCGCCGCTTTTCATATACGCGTCTGCGCGCCCGCGCGTCCGCGTCAATACTCGTAATGTCTGAGCGCAGTCCGTCCGCATTCGTGCAAAGTTATTATATCATAACGAGATAGCAAAAACAAGTTTTTGATATATCCGATATAACATCAGGTGTAGTATAATGTGTCGGAAAGAAAGTTCGAACGGAGAATGCGATGAACAAGGATCTGACGCAAGGCAAGCCCGTAAAAGTGTTGTGGATGTTCTGTCTGCCCATCTTGGTGAGCGCGGTATTCCAGCAGCTTTACAATATGGCGGACAGCATCATCGCCGGCAAAGTGCTTGGAGAGAATGCGCTTGCCGCCGTCGGGGCGTCCTATCCCATCACGATGATATTCACCGCCGTCGCGTTCGGGTTCAACCTCGGGTGTTCTGCGGTGACCTCCAAATTTTTCGGCGAAAAGAACTATCGCGATCTGCGTTCCGGCGTGTCCACGGTCGTCATAGCCTCCGTGGCGCTCGGCGCGGCGCTCACGGGGATAGGCATGGGCGCCGGGCGCGCGCTGATGGTCGCGTTGGATACTCCCGCCGACATCATGGGCGACGCGATGGAATATCTTTACATCTACATCGGCGGCTTTGTCTTCGTGCTCATCTACAACGTATGCACGGGGGTATATTCCGCCCTCGGCGACAGCCGCACCCCGCTCATATTCCTCATCGCGTCCAGCGTAGCCAACGTAGGCTTAGACCTCGTTTTCACCATGATCGTCCCCCTCGGAGTCGCGGGACTCGCGTGGGCGACATTCCTTTGCCAGGGAGTGGCGGGGATAGTGTGTATGGCGACGATGTTCGCGCGGGTGTGCCGTCTTCCGGTCGAGAGCAAACCTCGGGTGTTTTCCCTCTCGTTGCTCGGCAAGATGTTTTATGTCGCGGTGCCCAGCGTCATCCAGCAGAGCGTCGTCTCGGTGGGGAATCTGCTCATACAGTATCTCGTCAACGGCTACGGCGCCTCAGTGCTTGCGGGCTATTCCGCCGCGATAAAACTCAACACGTTCATCGTGACCTCTCTCACCACCGTGGCGGGCGGACTCACCAATTTTGCCGCGCAGAACCTCGGCGCGGGCGAGCTCGATCGCGCGAAAAAGGGCACTTTCGTGGGGCTCGGGATGTCCCTTTTCATGGTGCTCCCCTTCACGCTCGCCTACACCCTCGCGCCCGAGACAATGCTGTCTCTGTTTTTGGAGGAGAGCAGCGCCTCGGCTCTCGCGACGGGCGTCGGCTTCCTCACCATCGTGCCCCCGTTTTATATGGTGGTGGGCAGCAAGGTCATGTTCGACGCGGTGCTCAGAGGCGCGCAAAGTATGTTCTCGTTCATGTTCGCGACCCTCACCGACCTGGTCATCCGCGTCGCGCTGTGCTTCGCGCTGGATCCCGTGCTCGGCATAGAGGGCATATGGTGGTCCTGGCCCATAGGCTGGGGAGTGTCCACTTTGATCTCCGCCGCGCTGTACTTCGCGGGCAGATGGTATAGGTCTCCCCGAGCCAAAGCCAAATTCGCCGCTCTCGCCGCCTCGACAGACCGAACAGAGACCCCGTCCGCACCTGCGGAGCCCACGCTTTCACCCGTATGTGTCGCCGCGACAGAAGAGTGCGTCCCCTCGACGGCGCAGAGTCGCCCCTCCCGCGCAAAGAGCGCGCGTGGCAGACACGACCTCCTGCACGCTTAAAACGCTTGCAAATCCCGAGCGTATATTGTACAATATTCGGCGGATTGGAAGCGTATCGAAGTGGTCATAACGAGCCGCACTCGAAATGCGGTGACGGGCAACCGTCCGCGAGTTCGAATCTCGCCGCTTCCGCCAGCAAAATCCCACTCTTTAGAGTGGGATTTTCCATAGCATGAGCGGCGAGATCCTACACTCTTTTACGTAACGCTCTTTTTCTCGGGACAATAACCGACACGCACAGACACCGTTGATCTACGGTATGACAACGATTTTCACGCACCTCTTTCCATTCCCCTCGAAAAATCGCTAAATCGTCGTCGCATTGCTCCTCCTCACGAATCTCGCCGCTTCCGCCAGCAAAATCCCACTCTTTAGAGTGGGATTTTCCATAGCATGAGCGGCGAGCTTCCGCACTCTTTTGCGTAACGCTCTTTTCTCGGGGGGGGGGCGGAGTGTCTGCACGGCAAAGCAAGGGGGCGCGGGCGCGGTGGGACAATGTTTTTTGCAAATTGCGGGGCAAGTATTGAAAAAACGTCTGAAACAAGTTATCATTTTGTGGGCGCGACGCGCGCGCGGAGGTATATATGACGGATCTCAACGGAAGATGGACGCTGAAAGACGTGTCCGACAACATGGAATATGCCGCAGACGTGCCGTCTTGCAACTATCTCGACCTCATGGCGAACGGAGCCATAGAGGATCCTTTCAAGGGCACCAACGAGAAGGACCTCCTTTGGGTCGCCGAGAGGGATTGGAGCTGGTTCCGTCATTTTGACGTGACGGCGGAGGAACTCAAAGCGGACAGGGCGGTGCTTGTGTGCAAACAGCTTGACACGCTCGCGACGGTGCTCGTCAACCGCGAGGCGGTGGCGTATGCCGACAACTGCCACATCTCTTACGAATTCGACATCAAGAAATTTCTGCACGTCGGGCGCAATCAGATAGAGATAATCATCGCGTCCCCGGTGAAGTACATCACCGAACAGCGCAAACTTTTCCGCACTCCCGCCAACCCTAACGGCATAGACGGCATAGATCGCATACGCAAGCCGCAATGTCATTTCGGCTGGGATTGGGGTCCCGTGCTCCCGCCGAGCGGCATAACGGGGGATATATACATCGACTATCGCTCCGTCGCAGAGATAAGGGAATTCGTGGTGAGGCAGACCCACGAGGACGGCAACGTGTCTCTCAGGTGGGACGCGCAGTTTGAAAGATACGACGAAAGGGCGGATCTCAAAGCGGTCGCCGTACTGCGCGCTCCCGACGGCGCCGAGAAGGTGTGCGAGAGAGAGTACGCTGACAAGCTCACTTTCTGTTTCACGGTGGAGAACCCCGAACTGTGGTGGGCAAACGGCATGACCTCCCGCCGCGAACAGCCCCTTTACGAATGCGAACTGAGGCTTGAGGGCAAGGACGGGACGGTGTGCGTCAAGCGCAAAAAGATAGGTCTGCGCACCATAAAACTCAACAGAGAGAAGGACGGATACGGCAGTGATTTTTCCTTTTCCGTCAACGGGAAAAAGGTGTTTTGCAAGGGTGCGAACCTCATCCCGTTTGACAGCTTCGACACCCGTACGGACGCGAAAAAATTGGAGTATTACGTGCGGGCGGCGGCGGAGTGCAACTTCAATATGATAAGGGTGTGGGGCGGCGGATATTACGCCTCGGACGCTCTTTTGGAACTGTGCGACAGATATGGCATCATGATCTGGCAGGACTTCATGTTTGCGTGCATGACCTATCCGTTTTACGAACCGAACTTCCTCGCCAACGTGCAGAAAGAGGTGTTTTTCAACATAAAACGTATGCGTGAACACCCGTGTCTTGCGATCTGGAGCGGCAACAACGAGATAGAGGCGATGAGCAATCTGTGGGCGGCGTACCCCAAGTCCATGAAGTGGAACGAGGAATTTTTCTATCGTATCCTCCCCGAATGGGTGGGGATGCTGGACGGCGACACTCCGTACATCCCGGGGTCTCCCTGCGGCACTTCGCAATGCAAGGATGTGCAGAGCGACGGCATAGGCGACACCCACCTTTGGGCGGTGTGGCACGGGCTTCAGCCCCTCGATTACTACCGCCGCCGTCCCACCCGTTTTTGCAGCGAATTCGGCTTCGAATCCCTTCCCGACGAGAAGACTTTGCGCTATTACGCCTCTCCCGAGGATCGCAGTCTGTCTTCCCCCGTGTTCAATGCGCACCAGAAGTGCGCGAGCGGCAACAAGAAGATGGTGTATTACATCGCCTCCCGCTTTGATCTGCCCAAGGATTTTGAGGATCTCGTCTATCTCTCCCAGGTGTGCCAGAGCGAGTGCGTGCGTGACGCCACGGAATTTTGGCGGCGCACTCCCGAGAGGTGCAACGGCTCCCTCTTCTGGCAGTTCAACGACTGCTGGCCCGTATGTTCGTGGGCGTCCGTGGATTATTTCGGCAACTATAAGTGTTTGCAATACCGCGCGAAGCACTTTTTTGCGCCTCTTCACGTTCAGGCTACGGCGGGGAAGGAGGGACTTTCGGTGCACGTCGTCAACGATACGGCGGAGAAGTTCGCAGGAAAGGTGCGCGTGGAGGTGAGAACCTTCGACGGCGGGACGGTGTACGACCGCGAGATCCCCTTGGAGGCGGAGAGCGGTTTCAACCGCGAGACGGCGAGGGTGAGCGTGGAGGAACTCGGCGGCAGAAAGAGGCTGAAAGAATTGTACGCCTGCGCCACTCTGTACGACAATGACGGGGTGGCTTCGGAGAGGAGCACCGCGCTTTTCGTGAACGAGAACAAGCTCCGTCTGCCCGAGGCGAAGGTGGAGGCGAAAGTGATCTCGTTTGACGATGGCGAGGCGGTAGTCGAGGTGAGCTCGGACAAATACGCGCGCTTCGTGCGTCTTTATACCGACGCGACTACGGCTCCTTTTTCGGACAACTTCTTCGACCTCCTGCCCGGGGAAAAGGTGAGGGTCTCCGTCCGCGCAGATGGCATGACGGCGGAGGAGTTCGCCGCCTCCCTCAAAGTGCGGCACCTCGCGCAGGTGAGAAAGGGGGAGAGCAGGTTCCTGCAAAACCTCAAGAGGCTGGGGATATTCCTCATCCCGATAAACTTCGGCTCTTATATCTACTATCGATTCCTCATCTGACAAGAGAAGGAAAGGTCGCATATCCTCCGAAAAGCGACAGAATATGACAAAAATTGACGTTATGCCGCATCGATATCGGCGGCGTCGAACCCGACCGTATTATTCCGATCCGACATCCCGCAGGGCTCGCCCTGCGGGTATTTTATGTCCGAGAGGGAGGATCACCTCCCTATGCCAGACAGGAATAATACGAACCAGCCTCGGAGCAATTCTTTTCGGCGTTTTTGCACAGCCGAACCTTGCCAATATGTAAACTATTGGCTGCATTCCGCCCGCGCAACATCATCCGAAAATTTCTTGCTCTGAGGTGCGAGCAGTTCCGCGCCAACCGATTTTTGGCTGAACAAGGAAGTCGCCGTAGCTAATACTTGACTGTATTAGCAAGGCGAATGACGCGGTTCAGGCGGAAATCGGCGGCGCTGAACCTGGTTTGTATTATTTCTGTCTGGCATCGCGGCTCGCGCATGAGAGGGAAGAGCGGCGAGGTCTCGAATTTTTCCGAGAAGCCGCATATTCTGACATCCCGCAAGGGGAGAGCTTGCGTACGGATATGCCGAAAAGTCGAAAATTATTTCGGGAGTTGACAAAAATACAAAAGAGGATACAATATAATACACCACACCCCCGTGGGGTGTCATGGCGGGCATACGGGTCTGCGATATGTCCCGCGCGGAGGAAGGATGAAAAAGACGAAATTTGTCGTGACTGGGATGACCTGTTCGGCGTGTTCCTCACACGTGGAGAGAGCGGTGGGCAAATTGGACGGAGTCGTGCGCGTCTCTGTCAATCTGCTCACGGGCGGCATGGTGGCGGAATATGACGAAAAGGCGCTTTCTCCCGAGGATATAGTCGCCGCCGTGGAGCACGCCGGCTACAAAGCCGCGCCGGAGGGGGAGGAGCGCGAAAAGCGCGGGGTCGCCCCCGAAGATGAGCGCGCGAAGGTTAGGGCGAAAGAGAGCAAAGAGATGAGGACGAGGCTCATCATATCTCTGGTGTTCATGGTGGTCCTGATGTATGTCGGGATGGGGCATATGTTCGGCGCACCGTTGCCCTCATTTCTCACGGGCAGGGAAAACGCGGTGTCCTATGCGTTTTTGCAGGTGCTGCTGTGTCTGCCGATAATTTATGTCAACCGCTCCTATTACATCAACGGTTTCAAGAGGCTGTTTTCCTTTGCGCCCAACATGGATTCCCTCATCGCTGTGGGCTCCGCCGCCTCTCTCGCATACGGGATATTCGCGATATTCCGCATGAGTTACGGGCTGGGCGCGGGGGACTTCGATATCGTTGACAGATATCTCAACGATCTCTATTTCGAGTCGGCGGGCATGATACTCGCGCTCGTGACGGTGGGGAAGTATCTCGAGACCCTCTCCAAACGCCGCACGGGGGACGCGCTTTCCAAACTGCGCGGGCTCGTGCCCAAGGGCGCGATACTGTTGAGAGACGGCGAGGAGACGGAGGTGGACAGCGAGACCCTTTCGGC
This sequence comes from uncultured Clostridia bacterium, assembly GCA_944363035.1. GTDB lineage: Bacteria > Bacillota > Clostridia > Christensenellales > CAG-917 > Limadaptatus. The sequence continues at coordinate 84,885 of CALVTS010000006.1, read as the reverse complement.
GGGGGATCTCATCGTCGTAAAAGCGGGGATGGCTGTGCCCGCGGACGCCGTCGTGACGGAGGGGCACGCTTTTGTGGACGAGAGCGCGATAAGCGGCGAGAGCGTCCCCGTGGAAAAGACTGAGGGGGGCAAACTCATCGGAGGCACCGTCAACCGCTCGGGACACCTTGTGGCGAGGGTGACCGCCGTGGGCGGCGAGAGCGTGCTTGCGGGCATAATCAAGCTCGTGGAGGACGCGGGCGCGGAAAAGGCGCCCATCGCGAAGATAGCGGACAAGATCGCGGGAGTCTTTGTGCCCGTGGTCATGGGCATAGCCCTCATAGTGTTCGTCGGCTGGCTTGCGGGGGGATATCCCTTCGAGCACGCGCTGACCTGCGGAGTGTCCGTGTTGGTCATTTCCTGTCCCTGCGCGCTAGGGCTCGCCACTCCCGTCGCCATCATGGTGGGCACGGGCAAGGGGGCGGAAAGCGGAGTGCTCTTCAAGAGCGGAGAGGCTCTCGAGACTCTGCATGACGTGAAATTCGTCGTCTTCGACAAGACGGGCACGGTGACGGAGGGCAGACCCGTGGTGACGGACGTCACCTTCCGAGCGGACGCCGAAAGGCTCGTCGCAACGGTGGCGGGCATAGAGAAAAAGAGCGAACATCCTCTCGGAGAGGCTGTGGTGGCGTATGCCGCCGCTCGTGGAGCCGCGCTCCCCGAGGCGGAAAACTTCCGCACTCTGCCCGGGAAAGGCGTTGTTGCCGAAGTGGACGGGGTGCGTTACGCCGTGGGCAACGCCGCTCTGATGACGGATGAGGGAGTCCGTCCCTCCGCATACGAAGAGGAGCTCCGCCGCGTTTCGGAAGAGGGAAAGACCCCGCTCATGGTGGCTGGGGACGGAAAATATCTGGGGCTCATCGCCACCGCCGACAGGCTCAAACCGCACGCCAAAGAGGCGGTCGCCGCCCTCTCGGGGCTCGGGGTGCGCACCGTCATGCTGACGGGGGACAACGAGCGCACCGCCCGCGCCATCGCAAAGGAAGCGGGCATAGACGAAGTCTTTGCGGGTGTGCTCCCCGACGGCAAGGAGGAAAGGATAGCCGAGCTCATGAAACAGGGCAAAGTGGCGATGGTGGGCGACGGCATAAACGACGCGCCCGCGCTCACCCGCGCCGACGTGGGCATAGCGATAGGGAGCGGGAGCGACATAGCCGTGGAAAGCGCGGATATAGTGCTGATAAAGGACGACCCTCTCGACGTGGTCACGGCGGTGAGACTTTCCCGCCGCACCATAAGGAACATCAAGGAGAACCTCTTCTGGGCGCTCATCTACAACACGCTGTGCATCCCGATCGCCGCAGGGGCGCTCTATCTGCCGCTTGACGTCAGACTCAACCCGATGATAGGCGCGGCGGCGATGAGCGTATCCAGCCTCTTTGTGGTGTTCAACGCGCTGAGGCTGAAATTTTTCAAACCCACGCGAGCGACGGAGGGATGTGATGGCGCGGTGTGCAAGACAGCGCTCTCGGCAGACGCGAGCGGCGACAAAGGCAAGGATATCTCGCCTTCCGCACAAACGGACGGCAACTCCCTTTCGGGAGATAATATTACAAAAAACGATGTTGAAAGGAGCAAAACAGACATGAAAACCTACGTTTTGAGCATTGAAGGCATGATGTGCTCGCATTGCACGGGCAGAGTGGAAAAGGCGTTGAGAGGCGTTGACGGGGTGGCGGAAGTCGCCGTCTCGCTGGAAGAGAAAAACGCCGTGGTGAAAGCGGAGGACGGGGTGTCCGCCGACGCGCTGAAAGCCGCCGTCGAGGCTCAGGACTATCCTGTGACATCGGTCACGCAAGAGTGAACGGGGAGGGGAGATCATGGTGCGCGACGACGCGAAACTCATCCGTATGCTGAAAACCGCAGGCGGGCAGATAGAGGGCATAATCAGGATGATGGAGGAAAAGAAGTATTGCATAGACATCAGCAACCAGCTCATGGCGGCGGGAGCCATCCTTTCCCGCGTCAACAAGGAGGTGCTCAACGCTCACTTGCACTCCTGCGTGCTCGCCTCCATAGAGAGCGGTGACGCCGAGGAGAAGGTGGAGGAGATAGCCGCCGTCCTCGACAAGCTGATATAGTCCTGACGGCGGCATTTGGCGACCTGCTTTGTCAAAGCCCCGTTCCGCAATGCGGTCACGTACGACTTAGTACGCTCCCTTTTGCGGAAGGGGCTTTTTCGCGCATCTCATCCAAATGACGCCGTCAGGCTCGAAATGGGGAGGATTTTTCGTCATACATATCATCACACAAAAAAAACGGACGCGAAATGCGTCCGCTTTTTATGTGTTTTCGCGCGGTTTACTTCCTCGCGACGCCGATGACTGCGGAAAGTCCGCCCGCCATGGTGCCTATGCAGGAAAGGTAGGCGCCGACTCCCAGCGCAAGTCCCAGATCGATCTCGCCGATGATGGGGAAACTGACAAATATCGTGGTGCTGTCGCAGTAGATCGCCGTCATTGCCGTGAGCACCGCGCCCGCCGCCAGCGTCACGATGCCGAGTATGCCGACGAGGAAGCGCATCAATCCCACGTTGACGACCATCTTGAGCAGATAGAGCAGAGCGAGCGCACACACCGCGATGACTGCGATGTAGCCGAACACGACCATTGTGGTGCGTACTGCGGCGGGATCGTCGGTGTCGAAGGATATCTCGATGTCCTCGATCTTTTCACCCTCCTCGCCGATCACGCTGTCGCTGTAATCGCCGAAAGGCTGAGACATATTGATGTATTTCTCGAGATCTTCCGTATCGAAGTAAGCGGTGTTCACCTCATAGACCGTCCACTCGTCGATGGCGAGACCCGTGACGGAAATTGCGCACATTGCCAGGACCACGATTCCCATGATGATGCCGAGCATACTCGGCTTTTGCTTGATTTTTGCCATATGATCCTCCTTTTCCGCGCTACGGCGGAAACATAGAGGCAAGATAGCACCCTTTCGCCGCCATGTCAAGCGATGTCCCAAAATGCGTGACATCATTCGGTAAAACCCGACACGTGTGCGCATAATTGCAACTGTGTGGCGGAATGGAAGTTTCTTGACACGCATACAATGTTTTGATAAAATATTATCATCAATCTCGGGCGACCGAGAAAAAAAGGAGTATTGTTATGGCAAAAGCAAAGAAGAAGATCGGTGTGATCGATTTTGTCGTGCTGGGCGTGCTTGTCGTCTGCCTGGTGCTCGCGATCGTTGGGTTATCCGTGGACAACTGGACGACCACTGAGGAAGGGTTTATGGGTGAGACGATAGATGCCTCGTTCGCGGATTATCTTGATTCGGCAAAAAATCAGAACAAAGCTATGGAAGAAATGCAAGACTCTATCGACGAGTTGAAAGAGCAACTTTCTAAGCTGGAAGGGTTGCCGGGTTATGATTTTGTCGAAGAACAGCTTGATCAAGCCCAGAAGGAATACAACGAGTTCAGACTGGAGAACAGCAAGATGATCGCGATGGTCGCATTTGCCATCATCACCGTCATTCTTGTTGCCGTCACGCTTGTGCTGTATGTGCTCAAAATGTTCCTCAAAGCCGGTTTGTTCCGTTTTCTCGTGCTGGTCGCAGGCATACTGACGTTGATTTCCGGTATCATTACTATCGCATTGGTTCCCGGCATTGCAGAACTCTCCCTTATGGTCGTCGGTGCCGGCGCGGCTCTGCTTGCGGTCGGCGGTATGCTCGGCGGTATTGCGGGGGGAGCGTCGTTCTTCCTCTCCAAGAAATAATCTGACGCTGTCATTTGGCGAATAGCTTTGTCAAAGCCTCTGCCGTAGATGCTCACTTACGATCAAGTAAGCGCTCCGCCTCTCGGCAGAGGCTTTTTTCGCGCTCTTCATCCGAATGACAATGAGTCAGCCCTTCAAATAAAGTTCACATCGTGCCCAAGCTAGTTTAATGGGGGGTTACGTCCCCTAACATGGAAGTATTGCTCCCCCTCCTCCCCTTCGGGACTCCTCCCCCGCTCGGGATAGAGTTCGCTCCTCCTAAAATGCGGGATATACTTTTTCATAAAGACGCATTCTGCGCCTTTATGAAAACACCTCTTGAAAAAAGTTTGAGTCTCGCATTCACATAATCAAGCGGAGACCAGCACTTACTGAACGTCGCTCGCGGGGCGAGGAGGGCGACTCGACGCGCACCGAGCCCGTGTCTACTTAATTATCCGTCTAGCTTGCGAGATCGCAGATACGCGCCGCGACTTGCAAGAGCGGGCGCAAACGCCCGCTGTGCAAGTTTGGCTGAGCGGCGCGTGAGACCGTCTTCGAATAAGTGTACGTGGGGTTCAGGCACGCTACGAATGAGTGCACGTCGTGCTCAGGGCTGGTTAAATGGGGTTGCGTTCCCTAACATGGAAGTTATGTCGCTCTAAGCGGGCGGCTGGCGATCGCTTTGTTTCACGCGCGGCAGCTTGTCATTTTACGTCCCACACAGCAAGGGAGCGCGAGGGTGTAACACCCTCGCTCACATCAAGCCGTCGATCTCGCCCGTTTCGGTGTCAATGGTTATGCGCTCCGCGTTGGGGGAGGAACCGAGCCCGGGCATGAGGAGCATATTGCCGCCTATCACGACGACGAACTCCGCACCCGCGCGGGGGATGACGTCGCGCACGAGGAAGTCGAAACCATCGGGCGCGCCGAGAGCCTTTTCGTCGCAGGAGAAGGAGTACTGCGTCTTGGCTATGCAAACGGGATACCTTTTGAATTCGGGGTCGGAGTTTATCTTTTCCAGGTGTTCGAGGGCGAGGGGAGACCAACTTACACTCCCTGCGCCGTACACTTTTTTGGCGACGGCTTCAGTCTTTTTCATGATGTCGGCGTCGTCGGGATAGGCAAAAGCGACGGGGGGAGCGGGCAGAGCGCAGAGCTCGGCGACCTTTTTCGCGAGCGCTTCCGCACCCGCGCCTCCCTTTGCGAAACCTTCGGTGACGACGGCTTCCGCGCCGCATTCGCGGCAGAGGGAAGAGAGCGCGTCAAGCTCGGCTTCCGTATCTGCAAAAAAGCGATTTATTGCCACAACGACGCGTTGACCGAACTGTTTCAGATTGTTCAAGTGCCGTTTCACGTTGGCGAAGCCTGTTTTGAGCGCGGCGACGTTTTCGCGGGAGGCATCCTCTTTCGGCACTCCGCCGTTGAATTTGAGACTGCGCGCGGTGACCACCAGCACCACGCAGGAGGGGGTGAGCCCCGCCTTGCGGCATTTGATGTCGAGAAATTTTTCTCCGCCGAGCTCTGCGCCGAATCCCGCCTCCGTCACCACATAGTCCGCGTGTTGCATGGCGGCGCGGGTGGCGAGGATGCTGTTGCATCCGTGCGCGATGTTGGCAAACGGTCCGCCGTGCACGAATGCGGGAGTGCCTTCGAGGGTCTGCACGAGGTTGGGACGGAGGGCGTCGCGGAGGAGTACGGTCATCGCCCCTTCCGCTTTGAGGTCGCGGGCGCGTATCGCCCTGCCTTCCCCGTCATAGCCTATCACGATGTTGCCCAGTCTGCGTTTGAGGTCGGCGAGGGAACTTGCGAGGCAGAGCACAGCCATGATCTCGCTCGCCGCCGTGATGACGAAGCCGTCCTCGCGGGGGACGCCGTTGACGGCGCCGCCCAGCCCCACCTCCACCGTGCGGAGGGCGCGGTCGTTGAGGTCCAGGCATCTGCGCCAGATGACTTCCTTTATGCCGAGCGCGTTGCCGAACTTGATGTGGTTGTCGATGAGGGCGGAGAGCAGGTCGTTTGCGGAAGTGACGGCGTGGAAATCCCCCGTGAAATGCAGGTTGATGTCCTCCATGGGGATGACCTGCGCGTATCCTCCGCCGCACGCGCCTCCCTTTATGCCGAACACGGGACCGAGGGAGGGCTCCCGCAGGGCGAGGCAGGAATTGAGCCCGAGCCTGCGCATCCCGTCCGCGAGCCCTATGCTGACAGTTGTTTTGCCCTCGCCGAGAGGGGTGGGATTCATGGCGGTGACGAGAATGAGTTTCGCGTTGCCGCCGTCCGAGGGCAGGGGGACTTTGGCTTTGAATTTGCCGTAAGGTTCGATGTCCTCGGGGGAGTACCCGAGCCTTGCGGCGACTTCTGTTATGGGGAGGGGGTTTGCGTTTCTTGCGATCTCGATATCCGTGAGCATACTGTTCTCCTGCGCGCGTATCACGCGAGATGATTATAGTACATCTGTGAGCCTTTTTCCACTAAAAAGGGATTTTGTAGCAAAAAATTATTGCGATGACGAGGGTTTTATAATATAATAACGCCATGTCGAGCCGCGTGCGGCGCAAGGGGGGACGACGATGAAACGTGCACTCAAAAAGAACGAGAAGATACAGATAGGGTTGTTTGCCCTTTCCGGCGTCATAATCGTGCTGGGGATACTCTTTCTGGTCAACGCCATGCAGGAGGATCCGGCAGCCGGCTTCTTCCCCGCGTTCTGCGAGATGGACAACATCCTCGCCAAGTACATCATCGTCATACTCACCATGGCGTGCGGCATAATGCTCTTTTCCAACGTCGGCATCACCGTCGAGGACAGGAAACTCCGCAACGGGCTGACCATAGGCATCACGGCGTTTTCCACCGTGCTCACCGTCCCCCTCGTCTACGTCTTTATCGCGATAATGCCCTATGCGGCGGATCCTCTGCCCTTCGAGCAGCTCAACCCCGTCGACGCGATAATGCGCACGGACAGGATATACGAGGGTTTTGTGGCTTGGTTCGGAGACGGCGCTCTCATGTGGGTGGTGCTGGTCGTCATGCTCATCCTCTCGCTGGTGTTCATCACATTCCCTCTTCTCACGGGCATCCTCGCGGTCAAAAAGGATCAGACCCTCGGGTTCAAGAAGACGGGGTTCCCCTTCGGAGTCATCACCCTTCCCGTGGTGGAGAGACAGAGGGCTGAAGCCGCCGACGCTCGGGAACCGCAGTCCGAGGAGGAACTTGTCCCCGTTCCTGCGGCGGACGAGGAGGGAGAGGACTGACATCCTCTCAGACCGCAAAGAGAACGCGCAGAGCGCGAAGCGAAAGCGGATCGCATACGGAAGCGAAAACGGGCAACGGTCCGGAACGGAAAACACAAACGAAAGCAAATCAAAAACGCGGCATGAGCCGCGTTTTTTGTTGAAGTTCGGGACGCGTCCGACCGTCGGCGGGTCAGTTTATGCCGTAGTATTTTTTGACCGCCTCTTCCGCAGGGGAGAGGGACTTTGCGTCTATACAGCAGGAGATCTGGGTCTCAGAGGTGGTGATGGCAAAAACTTCCGCGCCCGCTTCGCGCAGGATGGAGAGCACGTCCGCCGCGACGCCGCTCCTGTGTTGCATCCCCGCGCCCTCTGCGGTGATCTTCGCGGCTCCGCGCACCGTCTTGCAAAGGGTGTCCGAGGGGATCAGCCTTTCCACCTTGCCGAGGTCGTCTCCGCCCAGAGTGAAGGATACCGCGACGGTCTCGTCCGCATTGTAGTGATGGCTTATCATGTCCAGGTTGATGTCGTTGCTCTTTATGGAGGAGAGCAGGGAGAGGAAGCCGTCGAATGTGATGCGTGGCAGGGTGATGAGAGCCACGTCGGTCTCGGAGGAGACGGAGGTGACGGCGTAATTCTGCGCTATGATGGAGGTCATGTCGTAGAGCCCGGACTGCTTTTCCATGAGGAACTTCGCCGCGCGGAGCGCGCCGCGCACGAATACCTCCTTGTTTTCGGACTCGTGCATGAGGGTGATCACTTCCCCCGTGCCGAGGAACATGACCTCGTGTTTCCCGACCACGGTGCCGCCGCGCACGGCGTGTATGCCTATCTCGCGGGGCTCTCTGCGGTGCTTCGCCGCGTGCCTGCCGTAGACGTATTCCAAAGAATCGTCCCTCACGGAATTTATCTCCTTCGCGAGGGTGAGGGCGGTGCCGCTGGGGGAATCCAGCTTGTGATTGTGGTGGGTCTCCACTATCTCGATGTCGTAGTCCTCCCCCAAAAACTTCGCCGCTTCCTTGGCGAGACTGCCGAGGAGGTTGACGCCGAGGGACATATTGCTCGCTCTGAACACGGGCACGTCCTTGGAGGCGAATTCCACGCGCTTTTCCTGTTCCGCCGTGTAGCCCGTGGTGGCGAGCACCAGTTTGGCTTTGGTGGCGGCGGAATAGGCGAGTATGTCGTCGAGCGCGGCGGGAGAGGAGAAGTCTATCACCACGTCCGCGTCGAGAGGAGCCGCCGAAAAGCTCTTATAGACGGGATAGGGAAGGTCGTCGGCGCCGTTGACGTCCACGCCGAAGACGGCTTGGAACTCCGTGGAGCCGATGAGAGATTTGTACATCGTGCGTCCGATGCGACCTGCCGCGCCGGAAATTGCTATCTTTATCATTATTTCACGAAAGAGGGAAGCAGAGCTTCAAGTTTTGCGGCGTTTTCGGCGCCCATCTCGGTGAGGGGGAGACGGAGGATACCGTTGCACAGCCCTCTGAGTTCCATCGCCTTTTTGACGGGGATGGGATTGACTTCGCTGAACAGCGCGCGCACGAATGGGAGCATTTCAAGTTGCATCTTCGCCGCCTTTTTGAGGTCGCCCGAAAGGAATGCGGAGGTCATCTCGGCGGTGAAGCGGGGAGCGGCGTTGCTCGCCACGCTGATGACTCCCATGCCGCCCATCGCCATGACGGGTATCGTGATGCCGTCGTCGCCGCTGTACACCACGGCTTTCCCCTCCGTGAGGCGGATGACTTCCTCGATCTGTTCCATATTCCCGCTCGCTTCCTTTATCGCGGCGATGTTTTCGTGCTCGGCGAGCTCCGCAAAAGTGGCGGGGAGGAGGTTGACTCCCGTGCGCCCGGGCACGTTGTAGCAGATGATGGGGGTATGCACGGCGTCCGCGACAGCGGTGAAGTGCGCGATGAGCCCGCGCTGGGTCGCCTTATTGTAGTAGGGCGTGACCAAAAGGAGCGCGTCCGCGCCGAGGCTCTCGGCAAGGAGAGACATCTCGACGGCGGCGGCTGTGGAATTCGCGCCCGTGCCGACTATGACGGGGAGTTTGCCTTTGAGCTTGTTCACCGCAAATTCGATGACGGACTTCTTTTCCGTCGCGGTCATTGTGGCGGGTTCCCCCGTCGTGCCCAGCACGACCACCGCGTCCACGCCGCCCGCAAGCTGGTCGTCCAGGATGCGGTCAAAACTTTCAAAGTCCACTCCGTCGCGAGTGAAAGGCGTGATGAGCGCCGTTGCAGTACCCTTAAAGATCATGTTATGCCTCCAAAGCGTTGTTGATGAGAAGCTGGACTATCTGTACGGCGTTGGTCGCCGCGCCCTTGCGGATGTTGTCCGCCACGCACCAGATGTTCACGCCGCTGTCCACGCTCTCGTCGATGCGGACCCTGCCCACGAAAACTTCGTCGTGGTCCTCGGCGAGGATGGGCATGGGGTAGACGTTGTTCTTGACGTCGTCCATGAGCACGAGCCCCGGGAATCCGTCAAGGCACTTGAACACCTCTTCCTTGGTGCAGGGCTTCTTGAACTCCACATTGATGGACTCGCTGTGTCCGTGATAGACGGGCACGCGCACCGTCGTCGCGGTGATGCGCAGGGACTGATCGTGCAGTATCTTTTTGGTCTCCTCGATCATCTTCCATTCCTCTTTGGTGTAGCCGTTGTCGAGGAACACGTCGATGTGGGGGAGCATATTGAACGCGATGGGATAGGGGAACTTCTTGGGAGCTTCCCCCGCGATGCCGTTTTTGAGGTCGTTGTAGCCCGCGACGCCCGCGCCGGAGACCGCCTGATAGGTGGAATAGACTATGCGCTTGATGCCGAAGGTGTCATAGAGGGGTTTGAGCGCGACCACCGCCTGGATGGTGGAGCAATTGGGGTTGGCGATGATGCCGGAATTCCATTTCACGTCCTCGGGGTTGACCTCGGGGACTACGAGGGGAACGTCGTCGTTCATACGCCATTGACTGCTGTTGTCAACCACAACGGCGCCCGCCTCCACGAATACGGGGGCGAACTTCGCCGAAGTGCCCGCGCCTGCCGAGAAGAGGGCGAAATCCACCTTGCCTTTCAGCGCCATCACGTTCTCCTCTGTGAGCTCGATGACGGTGTGGGGCTTGCCCATGAAGTCTATCTGTTTGCCCGCGCTTCTCGCGGACGCGAAGAGATAGTAGTTCTCGACGGGGAGCTGCCTTTCGGTGAGCACTTCCAAAAACTTGTTGCCCACCATGCCGGTGGCGCCGACTACGGCGATGTTAAATTTTTTCATATTACCTCCTGTGACCCCTTATCCACATTCTTATTGTAAAGAAAAGTATATGTACGCAGGCGCGGATTGTCAATAAATTTTCGCGAACCCGCGCCAATTCTCTGCCTCGGCGGGGAAATGCGGGAGAAAATTTTCACAATTCTTGCCCAATTCATTTTATTGATTTGATATTTGTTGTGTGTTAGTGTAAAATGTACGCAGTCACTCCAAGGAGTTGTTATGGCAAATCAGACCCAAACGGCGGGCAGACCCGCCAAAGAGCCGCGCTTCCTGCTCGGGAAATTCTTCGTTGACGCAGACGTCGTCGTCGAACCCGAGGAGCCGGCAAAGATAGTCGTCGCCGGGATGACGGAGGCGCGCATCAAAAAAGAGTACCCCGAAGGTCATTTCAAAAAAGCGGGCGCGGTCCTGCGCGCCAATTTCTCTCTGTTGCTCAGAGGTTCGCTGTGGTTCGCCCCTGCGGCGCTGGTGTTCATCCTCGTGTTTTTGGTCGCGGAGCCCTTCTTTGAGGACTTCGTGATGGGCGGCGGCTACAACTTCATGCAGGGCATAGGCATCGGGATGCACCCCGGCGGGGACAGCATCGCCAAAAGCGTCGCCAAACTTTACTGGGAAGTGTATCAGCCCTTCCTCATGATGCTGGCGGGCGCGGGCATCATCGCCGCCCCCTTTATCTCGGGGTTGTTCTACTGCGCGAAGCGCTCCTATTATCAGGACTATTATTCCAAAGTCACCCGCACCTTCTTCATGGGGTTTGCGAAATATTGGTGGAAATATCTGCTCACCGCGACGGTGGGGATACTCATCGCGCTCGCGATGGGCACCGCGCTCATCAATCAGCTCAGATTGCAGGAGCTCGGCGACGACAACGCCGGGAGCATGGCGGCGGTGGTGCTGTCCTTCATATTCGGCGCGCCTCTGCTCACCGTGCCCATGGTGATGATGTCCCTCTTCGCCACCTACGGGATGTCCCTCAAAGACACCTTCAAGGACGCGCTCGTGCTCATCGCCAACAATCCCTTCACGACGGTGTTCTGCGGCATACTTTCCGCGGCGCCACTCCTGCTCCTGATGATCAACAACATCTTTGCCATCATCATCTGCATCGCGATGCTGCTTGTCGGGTTCATCTACTGGGCGCAGTGCTGGACCGCTCTCGCCGAGCGCGGCATGACGAAGTGCAAGGCTCTGAAAGCGTATACGGACAAGAAGAAACTCATTGCCCTCCGCAACAGCAAGGGCGGCGGGAAAAACAGCGCCGCAAAGGGCGGTGAAAAGGGCAAAAACGCGGGGGATACGACATACTCGGCTCAGCCCGGGCAGAAGAAAGCTCAGCCCAAACAGCCGCCGAAGCCCTACGTCAATCCTAAAAAGAAGAAAAAGAAAAAATAGGCGCAAATGGCTAAACGGATAGATTTCAAGCTCGACGGTACGGATTATACCGAACTGGGCGCGCGCGCACTTTCGCGCGGCGAGGTCGAGAAGGCGATAGGCTATCTCAAGACTGCCTGCGGTCTCGACGACGACAGCGCCGCATATACGGCGCTCGGGTGCGCTTATGCCGAAATTCACGCGTTGGAGATATCCAACGCGGTTTTGTATACCGCGATGAGCAAGGCGAAGTGCGAGGACGACGAGACTCCCGCGCTCTGGCAACTGTGTTCCAACGCTCTCGAAGAGGGGGACGCAGAGGCGGCGGCATACTATCTGCGCTATCTCGGCGAGGACGACAGCGCCGTGCTCAATGCCGCAGAGGGAGGGGGTGCCCCACGCTTCCGTATGGCGAAACGCTCGGACATCGAATACTACGAGACGCAGATATACCGCGCCAACGAGGCTCTTGCAGAAAACGATCTGGACGGCGCGTTGCGCTCTGTGGAGGAGATAGAGGACGCTCCCGAGCCCTTCCGCACCACCGCGCAGAAGATAAAGACACTCTGCCTCTTCGCAAAAGGGGATTTCGACAAAGTGGTCGCCCTCTCCGAACAGATGGTGAAAGAGGATCCCTCCGACGACAACAAAGCCACTCTCGCCACGGCGTACAGCGTGCAGGAGAGGGACGCAGAGGCGGACGCGCTCCTCGACGACATCATGTCGGGCGATGGTCCGAGCGTGGAGATCGCGCTCAAAGTCCTCCCCCTCCTCATCGCGAGACAGCGCGACGAGGACGTGCTCGCCGCCGCGGAAAAGGTGAGCGGGAGCACGCATTTCAAGCAGTTCAGCGAGATGTATCGCTCAGAGGCGCTCTACAACCTCGGCAGACGCAAGGAAGCCCTGCGGGTGATGGGGGTGCTCAACAACATTTACGGGCAGTATTCTCCCGCCGGATATTACATAAAGCTCTACCGCACAGAGCCCGAGAGGGTGCCGTACGGGCACGAATGGCCGAATGTCGCCACTTTGGAGTTCGTCAACAGGGTCAAGAAGGCGTGCGACACAGAGGATATAGGCAAGATACGCGCCGCGCTCGCGTACGACGCGGACTTCAACGAGGCTTTGCGGTGGGTGCTTTGGTATGCGCCCGATTTCGTGGCGTGTCCCACCCTGATGTGCCTTGCGCGCGTCCGCAACAGGAGCGTGGAGAAGCTCTTCCGCGAGAGGTTGATAGGAGGCGACGTCTCCTTCGACGCCATGGCGATAATGCTGGATTATCTGCTCGGCGGCGGGATAAGCATGGAGTTCGACATCGTCACTCAAAACCGCTACAAACCCGTGGATTTCATATTGCCGCGCACCTTCCACGCCCTCCCCAAACACCTGCGCAGAGCGGTGTACCGCTCCACTTGCGACATCGTCTATACGGACGAGGATCCCACCACCTATCTCGAAAGGCTCGCCACCATCGTCAACGATATGACAGCCACCGACGCGGACGGGGAGCTCGTCTGGAAATGCAAAAACGGCAGGAAGATAGGTATGCTCCGCAGCGAGGAGACCATGGTGGGCGTGTTGCTCGCCCGCGTCTACTTCGACGACCCCGACCCCGACGAGGACGCCATGGGACGCTACGACCTCAACGAGAGGACGTACTATAAATACAAAAAGATATTCTTCGGGGATGACGAGAGCTATGAAGACTAAGCAGGAAATGCTCAAAATGCTGGATGTCCTCACGGACGAGTCCATGCCTTACGAGAAGAGGCTGGAAGCGTATGAGTACCTCCTCGAAGACTGCGAGGAGATAGTTGACGATATGCTCGCGAGGTTCTACGTCTCAGATGGCGAGACGGGACAGATGCTCATCGAGATACTTGCGGGCTACAAAGGGAACCCCGCGATATACATGGGCTTGGTCAGCTATCTTTACAAGGGCGAGGACGTCGCTCTGTTCGCCCGTCTGCTCGGGAGCTACGGGGACGAGAGAGCCGTCGATCTTTTGAAAAGTTTCGCCGAAGAATACGAGCTCGATTACAACGAGTATATGGAGGTCCGCAACGCCGTCGAACAGCTTGGCGGCGATTGGACGGACGATAAGGACTATTCTGAGGATCCGTTTTACAGATATCTCAAAGGTCTGGATGAGCCCGAGGACAGCCGCCGTTCTCCCTTCGAGGGGATGTTCGCCCGCGAGGACGAGGAGGACGACGAGGAGGAAGGATGCGACTGCGGCGACAGCCACGGCGACGAGTGCGATGACGAGGACTGCGACTGTCACGACCATCATCGCTAAGTTGCTCCCCGCCGCGGCGATATACGGATGCGAAGCGCTCTTCGGAGCGCTTTTTCTTTGCGCCCGAGGGGTCATCTCCGTCCGAGGAGGAGAGCGTGCGTCCTCTCAATGCGCGGCGGAGCAGTTCGTACGCCGTCAGGACCGTCATCCCGACTCCGCACAGCCCGACGAAAGGATAGAGGGTGTCCACGATGTTTTCAAAGCCGAAAAAGCTCACGGGGTAGAGCGCGGCAAGGCAGAAAAATACTGTGAGCGCTCTGTGCGAGGGGGCGGCAAGGAATGCCGCCGCCCTACGTGCGGGACACATCGCGCCCCCTCCCGCCGAGGCGAAAGAGGACAGAGCTCCGCGCAGGTTTTCGGTGAGGATGTCAAGGGAGGAAACAAGGGTGGTGAACACCGCGATGACTATGAGCACTCCTGCCGCCGTCTTCAAACCTACTTTCTCGGCAACAGCCAAAACCGGCATTGACGAGTTCATTTTGTCGCTTAAAACTATGTTTTGGAGCACAAACAGCACTATCCCGAGGAAGAGCGCGCTCATTGCGCAGGTGAAGAATATCTCGCGTTTTCCGAGTCGTTTCCCTTCTCGGGAAATTATCATCCCGCCCATCAGGACGTCCAGCCCCGCATAGTGCACGGGTTTGAGCAATGAGAAGCTCCCGCCCGAGATGGGAGTCCCGCATTTGAGATATATGAGGAGGAGCAGAGCGAGCAGGAGGGGGATGAGGACGGCGTTCGCCAGCTTCATCTTTTCCGTCCCGCCCGTCACCAAAAGTCCTGCGGCGACTGCCGCCACCACTCCCGTGCCCGCGACTCCCGTGAGATCGGCAAGCGCGGTCTCGCATCCCGCCAGCATCGCCGCGACGGAGGAAAACGCGGCGAGGAACACCCCTGTCTTCACCACCGTTCCCGAGGGGAGGGCTCCCGTTTTTCCCGCGATAAGGAAGAGCGCCTGCGGCACAGCCATGAACAGCGCGGCAAGCGCCACGCCGAGGGGCGCGGTGTCCTCGAAAAAGAGAGCGATCTCCCTCCCGGAGGCGAACCCCGCGCCGATCACCGTACCTATATAAAGAAAGCATACCTTAGCCGCGCGCCACACAAAAAAGGATATGCTCGGGGAGGAACGCGTATGTCCGAGGGGGCGAAGAGCCCTTTTTTTGTCGTTTTCCGAGAGAGACGGCGAGTATGTATGCGGGCGGAATATCCGTAAGGGGCGCCCCCATCATCCCGACCCGTCACCTCCCGAGGCGGAGGAGCAGGATGTGTGCCCCGTAATCCCCCATTCGGCACGGGAGGGTCGGAGGGTAAGATCCTCCGCTTCGACGCGGGCAGGACGGAGCGTAAAATAAATAAAAATTTCACATCATTAAAACGGTGTAAATTATAGTTAATAACAATCACTTTATTTAACACTTGAATGAAAATCATCGGTATGAACAATAAGTTTTCGGAGCGTTTGTCGGAGTTTTTGAGGGAGGAGAAGATCTCGCAACGACAGTTTGCCGCCAACATCGGCGTGACTGCCGCCTGCGTGTCCTATTGGAGGAGCGGGAAGAAACAGCCTACTGCCGAAAATCTCTACCTCATCGCAAAGGTCTACAATCTTTCGGTGGATTTCCTGCTCGGCGTGCGCGATTACTGAGAGGGTACGCCCGACGAGGAGAGGGGAGGACTGCGGCATCGGCGGTGCGCCGCGATGTGCGGATAACGCCGAAACGCGCGGGAAAGCCATTATTTTCAAGATACGCCGCCGCGATTGACATCCTTTGTCCTTATATGTATTATTTATTGAAGCGACCGTCCTTTCGCGGGCGGACGCGCGCCGCCGAAGCGGCTTTCACTCCGAATCAATTTCTGAAGAGGGTATGATATATGGCAAAACTCACAATGGACAAATTGGTCGCGCTCTGCAAGAACCGCGGGTTCATATTCCCCGGCAGCGAGATATACGGCGGGCTCGCCAACACCTGGGATTACGGTCCTCTCGGCGTGGCGCTCAAAAACAACGTCAAAGCGGCGTGGTGGAAGAAGTTCGTCACCGAAAGCCCGTACAACGTGGGCGTGGACTGCGCCATCCTGATGAACCCCTCGGTGTGGCAGGCTTCGGGGCATATAGGCGGTTTTTCGGACCCCCTCATGGACTGCAAGTCCTGCAAGACCCGCCACCGCGCGGACAACCTCATCGAGGACTACATGAAAAAGAAGGGCATCGACGGCTCAGTCGCGGGCTGGTCGGACGCCGAGATGGAAGATTACATCAAACAGAACGGGATAGTGTGTCCCGTGTGCGGCAAGTCAGATTTCACTTCCATCCGCAAATTCAACCTCATGTTCAAGACCTTCCAGGGCGTCACCGAGGACAGCGCGAACACCATATACCTTCGCCCGGAGACGGCGCAGGGGATATTCGTCAATTTCAAGAACGTCCAGCGCACCACGAGAAAGCGCGTGCCCTTCGGCATAGGACAGATAGGCAAATCCTTCCGCAACGAGATCACTCCAGGCAACTTCATCTTCCGTGTGCGCGAGTTCGAACAGATGGAATTGGAATTCTTCTGCAAGCCGGGCACCGACCTCGAATGGTTCGCCTATTGGCGTCAATTCTGCCATGAATGGCTTTTAGGGCTCGGTTTCGATGACAAAAAGCTCCGTTTGCGCGATCACAGCGCGGAAGAGCTCTGCTTCTATTCCAAAGCCACGACGGATTTCGAGTTCCTCTTCCCGTTCGGTTGGGGAGAACTTTGGGGGGTCGCGGATCGCACGGATTACGACCTCACTCAGCACATCAACACCAGCGGTAAGGACCTCTCCTACACCGACCCCGTGACCAATGAAAAGTATGTGCCTTATGTCATCGAGCCCTCCCTCGGTGTGGAACGCATGGTGCTGGCGCTCCTCTGCAACGCCTACGACGAGGAAGAGGTCGGCGAAGGAGACACCAGGGTGGTGCTCCGCTTCCATCATGCCGTCGCTCCCGTCAAGGTCGCGGTGCTCCCTCTCCAGAAACAGCTCGCCGAAAAGGCGCAGGAGATCTATGCCGAGCTCACCAAGCACTTTGCTTGCGATTTCGACGCCACGGGCTCTATCGGAAAACGTTACCGCCGTCAGGACGAGATAGGCACCCCCTATTGCGTGACCGTGGACTTCGACACCTTGGAGGACGGTGCGGTCACGGTGCGCGAGCGCGACACCATGGCGCAGGTGCGCATCCCCGTCGAGAACCTCAAAGATTACTTTGCGGAACAGTTCGTGTACTGAGCTTCGCTTTTCAACGAACCAACAGGAAGCCGCTCCTGCGAGCGGCTTTTTCTTTTTTCTATTTTCACAATACTTTTAAAATCACCTTTCCGATTTGGACACTTGGGGACGTGTTTAAAATGTCCAAAAAATGGACAAAATAAACACGTCCCCAAGTGTCCAAATTGGAGAGAGAAATGTCTATAATAGGGCGAATGTTTGGTTCAGGGAGGAGAAGAGCAGGGGAGGAAATGTCAGTAAACAGTAGAGTTTTGAAGATAATCGCAAGCGTGAGGGAAGAGTAAAGAAAGAAAAAGACATGAAGCGAAAGATAGCGATTTATATTGTAATTTTGGACATTTGGGGACGTGTTTAAAATGTCCAAAAAATGGACAAAATAAACACGTCCCCAAGTGTCCAAATCAGAGAGAGAGGTGTCGATGTGAGGGGGCCGCTCAGCCAAACTTGCACAGCGGGCGTTTGAGCCCGCTCTTGCAAGTCGCGGCGCGTCCGGGGTCCCCGCCGAAAGTATTTTCGGTGGGGTAAAAATGCGATCTCGCAAGCTAGACGGATAATTAAGTAGACACGGGCTCGGTGCGCGTCGAGTCGCCCTCCTCGCCCCGCGAGCGACGTTCGGTAAGTGCTGGTCGCCGCTTGATCATGCAAGTGCGAAACTCAAACTTTTTTCAAGAGGTGTTTTCATAAAGGCGCGGTTTGCGCCTTTATGAAAAAGTAAGTACCGCATTTTAGGAGGACAGTCCAATCAAGGGGTCCCCGCCGAATGGATATTCGGAAGGGGGAAAGGAGTAGCCGTGCGATAGATAAGCGGCGAAGTTTACGCCGCCGCGCAGGCGAGCACGAGCTGCGACGTAGTGGGGGAGGAGTCCCGAAGTCGGGGTCCCCGCAAACATCACCAAAGGTGATTTTGTGGGGTATAGTGAGGAGGGGGTACAATACTTCCATGTCAGAAGATGATACCTTTTGCCCGAAGGAAAGCAAACTAAGGTTAAATCGGGGAAATATATAGAAAGGTATTGACGTCTGGGGGGGGGGTAGTTTACAATATATAAAAAAATCGGCGCAGGGTGCGCCGAGAAAGGAGGAGAATATGAGAAAAAGGGCGGTTGCGTTGTTGCTGGTTTTGGCTCTTGTGGCGTGCGCCGCGATAGGGCTTGCCGCTTGCAACGAGGGCGGTAAGGACGGAGGCGGAGCCGGGAAAAAGATCTTCACCGAGAGTGCGTCCTTAGACGATGTCATTGCCGCGCTCGAGAATGCGGAGAGTTTTACGTTGGAGCGAAATATGAACTATTCGGCGGTATACGGCGAAGAGACGTATTCCGAAGGATCCGATTATATCTCTACGGTGAGCAGAGATGCCGTGTATGAGACCATCACGGAAAGAGCGGGGAACGAGATATATAGGGCGGATCACGCTGAGTTTGCGGAAAAAGGTGAAGTTTATGATATAACTCGTTCAAACGATACTGATGATGTGACCCTCGACGAGATGGTGGTGACGAAGAAAGAGAAGAACCTTCTGATAAACTCCGCGCCCATTGTTGACTATTACATTGAAGGATTGTCTTATTATTTGACGGAAAAAGGCGGGAAAATCGTATTTAATACCGAGATATTAGATGGAGACGAGGGGACTTACGTTGATCCGTATGCTCGCCTCGAAGGGGACAGGCTGGCTTTCGGATGGACTTACAAGGAAAGTGATACAGACGGTTATTTTTCATATTCTTATGAGTTTGTGTACAGCAAAGTCAACGCGACGGATGTCGTCATCCCCGAGGAGGTGAAAGCTCTTGCGTATGACGCAGACTGGGCGGACTATGTTCACTACAATGGCGTAATTTACCAAAAAGCGGAGGACGGATACGGCGAGTATTACCGCGTTTATTCCGATCAGGACGGGGCAGTCCCGGAGGAGACGATAAACGGTTTGCCCGTGAGGGAGGAGGGCGAAGATCCCGACGATCCCGATGTGGAGCTGGTGAGCTATTCCGCAGATTCTTCCGCGTGCAGAGGAATCATCACCGGCACGCTGACGTTTGTCTCAGAGAAACATTGGATCATGTACATAGGCGGGTCTGGCGCCGATATGTCGGCGAACGACAACTGGTGCAGAGGGGAGTACTATTTCGAGGGTGATGAGGGCAGAAGCCTCTTGCACATCTCCTTGTACGGACCCGAGGACTATTACTTCGAGGAATTCGGGGCGGATGAGATGTACAACCAAAACGACCCTGCCTACGATCCCTCCTCCGCCCGCCTTGTGGGCAATGACGGAGAGCCCGTAGAGGCATACGGTGAGGAAGTGGTGATAGCGCCCGACGCGAACGGCAGTTACGTCATCAGAGTGACCGTGTATGGCGTGATGGATCAAATTTTTAATGCCGGCGGGACCAAGGAGGACGGTTGGTTCGAGTTCGTGTTCGATACGCGCGGCGGGAGCAAGTTCTGAACAGTCGCCATATGCAGACCCGACATATACGGACGAAATGATACGAGCCGTCGCATGACATTCTTTCGATGCTTTTGCAGCCGAAAGCGACGGATGATCGGGCTGTCGTCCGCATCCTGTCCGCAGTACGGTGAGGGACGGCGATCGGCAAAAACGCATTTTGACAACAAAAAAACGGAAACGTAAAATGGCGTTTCCGTTTTTTATACGATTTCTGTATTTGTGATCTCCGACGGCGAGCGGGAGGGGGACGAGGAGTTACTTGTTGTCCTTTTCTCTTATTTCGACGCGGCGGATCTTGCCCGAAATGGTCTTGGGCATCTCGCTGACGAACTCGATGATGCGGGGATATTTGTAGGGTGCGGTGGCGCGTTTGACGTGGTTTTGGAGCTCCTTTTTGAGCTCGTCTGAGGGCTCGTAGCCCTTTGCCAGCACTATGGTGGCTTTCACGACGGTGCCGCGTATGGGATCGGGCGCGCCCGTTATCGCGCATTCCAGGACGGAGGGATGTTCCATGAGGGCGGATTCCACCTCAAAGGGTCCGATGCGGTAGCCGCTGGATTTGATTATGTCGTCCTTTCTTCCCACGAACCAATAGAGCCCGTTCTCGTCCTTTTTGGCGAGGTCGCCTGTGTGGTAGTACTTCCCGCCGCGAGCGGCTTTGGTGCGTTCGGGATCGTTCTTGTAGCTTGCGACGAGCCCGTACTGGTGAGGACGCAGGCGGATGGCGATCTCTCCCTCCGCGCCCGTGGGCACGGGATTTTCCTCGTCGTCCACGAGGTCGATGTCGTAGAGGGGGCAGGGTTTTCCGGAGCAACCGCTGATGGGCTCCATGAAGTGGAAGGTGCCCAGGATGACGCAGGATTCCGTCTGACCGAATCCCTCATAGATCTTGTGCCCTGTCGCCTCGTAGAACTGCCTGTACACCTCGGCGTTGAGCGCTTCGCCCGCCGTCGTGCAGTGGGTGAGGGAGGAAAAGTCGTATTTGGTGAGATCCTCCTTGACCAGAAAACGGTAGATGGTGGGAGGCACGCAGAAGGTGGTGATCCTGTACTTCGCGATGAGGGGAAGGAGGTCGGTCGGGGTGAACCTGCCGTGGTAGTCGTAGGCAAAGACCGCGCTCCCCGCTATCCATTGTCCGTAGAGCTTGCCCCAACTGCACTTTGCCCAGCCCGTCTCTGCGGCGGTGAAATGCAGACCGTCGTCCACCACTTTCTGCCAGAAGCACGCGTTGAAGACGAAGCCCGCGGGATATTCGAAATTGTGTTGCACCATCTTGGGCATGCCGGTAGTGCCCGAGGTGAAATAGCAGAGCATGGGATCGTCCCACGCCGCTCTGGGGAGGGCGGGGATAACGTCGCTCATGTCGGCGAGGCACTCGTCAAAACTGCGAAACCCTTCCACCGGGGTGGTGAAGACGCATTCTTTCAGGGTCTTGCACTTGGGGAGGGCGTGGCGGATGTGCTCTATGACGTCCTCTTCCGCGGTGGCGACAAGCAGCTTGACGGAGGCGGAATCACAACGGTATACGATGTCCTTAGCGGTGAGCAGATGAGTGGCGGGGATGATGACGGCGCCCAGTTTGCAACACGCGATGTTGAGCACCCAGTACTCCCATCTGCGGTTGAGCATACTCATCACGTAATCGCCCTTTTTCACGCCGGACGCGATGAGGAAATTGACCGCGCGGTCGCTTTCCCTCTTCATATCGGCGAAAGTCATGATCTTTTCCTCGCCGGCGGCGTTGCACCACACGAGGGCGCGCTTTTCGGGGGCGAGACGAGCGTATTCGTCCACCACGTCGTAGCCGAAATTGAAATTTTCGGGCACCGAGAACTTCACGTTTTTCGCGAAATCGTCGTAGTCGGTGAAATCCGTGCGGTTGAGAAATTTGTGAAGAAGATCCATATCGTCCTTTTTAAGCCTTTGCGCGGACCCGAGGTCCGATGAATGACATTTGATATATGATATCATACGCGGGCACGTTTGTGTAGCGTTTTGAAAAAATATTTGCCTATCATGCGGCGGTATGCTAAAATCAAGTGGTTCAAGGAGAGAGTCATGCAAGAAGATATCACAGGGAAAGTCGCCAAGGCTCTCATCGAACTTACGGGCACGGGCGACGTGTACAAAGTGGTGGAGGCGGACGAGATATTGGAGCGCCTCCCCGAAGGGGACCGCCCCGACAAACAGACCCTCGGGACGGCGATACGCGACCTGCGCGGGCTTGGTTGCATAGAGGTGAAATATTTCACGCCGGACGAATATTGTCTGCTGGTGACCCGCCGCGCCGCGGAGCTCTTCCGCCCCGAACCGAGAGAGGAGGATCCCCTCCCGGAAAAGGAGGCGGCGCCCGCCCCTTCAAAGAGCGAAAGAGAGGAAAAGACGCCTCCTCCGCGGCTTCTGCAAAAGGTGCTCCTTGCCGCGTTCTTCGGCGGGATGCTGGGCGGCGCGATAGTGGCGGCGATCGCAATACTGTTGCAAAAATTCGCGCTTTAATGACAAATTTTGGCGTATAAACATGAGTTTTGCGCAAAATAACGGGAGAAGATATGGCGCCTGAGAGACAACACGTCCTCACCGTAAAGGAGCGCGCGGTGATGCGCGCGGTGTATCTTGCAGCCGACAAAAAGTCGGGGGTCTGTCTCATGTCGCCCATACAGCTTTTCGACAAACTTTCCCTCGATCTCGACTTCGACGAGGAGGAGTTGGACGTCACTTTGGACAGTCTGGAATTGGACGATTATTTCGACGTGACTCGCTCGGACAAAAAGGGGGAGCTCGTCTACTGCATCAATATGCACCGCAAAGGGCTCGCGTATGCGCGCGTCGAAAAGGCGTTCAGGAGCAATCTCAAATTCAAGATTCTGCTTGCCGTCGCGGGAGGGATATGCTCGGGCGCGGCGGCATGGGGCGTGAAACTGCTCATTCAGCAACTTTCGGGGCTATGAGACCTTTCGAGCTGGTCAGCAAATATTCTCCCTGCGGGGATCAGCCTGCCGCGATAGAAAAACTTGCGGCGGGGCTCGAGAGCGGCTTTTCCACCGAGGTGCTCCTCGGTGTGACGGGAAGCGGCAAGACTTTCACTATGGCGAACGTCATACAAAGGCTCCAGCGTCCCGCCCTCGTCATCGCCCACAACAAGACCCTCGCCGCTCAGCTTTGCAACGAGTTCAGGGAGTTCTTCCCCCACAACAGGGTGGAATTTTTCGTCAGCTATTACGACTATTATCAGCCGGAGGCGTACATCCCGCGCTCGGACACATATATCGAGAAGGAGCTGGAGATCAACGATGAGATAGACAAGCTCCGCCACTCTGCCACGGCATCCCTCTGCGAGAGGCGGGACGTCATAGTCGTGGCGAGCGTCTCCTGCATATACGGCCTGGGCGCGCCCGTGGACTATTACGCGCAGGCGGTCTCGGTGAGAGAGGGGGACACCCTGGATCAGGACGAATTTTTGCGCCGTCTGGTGGACATACAGTATAAGAGGGCGGACTTCGATTTCGTGCGTTCCACCTTCCGCGTGCGAGGGGATACGGTGGACGTCTTCCCTGCGGGAAGCTCCGAGATCGCGATAAGAGTGGAGTTTTTCGGGGATACCGTGGAGAGGATAAGCGAGATAGACGCGCTCACCGCTTCCGTTGTCAACGACCTGAAACACACCGTCATCTTCCCCGCCACCCACTACGTCATGAGCGGGGACAGGGAGGCGATATTCGCGCGCATACTCGCCGACAAACAGGAAAGGGTGGAGTTCTTCCGCGCGAGCGGCAAACTCATCGAAGCCCAGCGCATAGACGAGCGCGTCAACTACGACGTGGAAATGATGAGGGAGATGGGCTACTGCTCGGGGATAGAGAACTATTCGCGCTACTTCGACGGCAGAAAACCGGGGCAGCCTCCCTACACCCTTCTGGACTTCTTCCCCAAGGATTTCATCTGCTTCGTGGACGAGAGCCACATGACTCTGCCGCAGCTCAGAGGGATGTACAACGGCGACCGCGCCCGCAAAAAGAATCTGGTGGACTACGGCTTCCGTCTCCCCGCCGCCTACGACAACCGTCCCCTCAACTTCGAGGAGTTCGACAGCAGGATAAGGCAGATGGTGTGCGTCTCGGCGACCCCCGGGAGCTACGAGCTGGAAAGAGCGGATGAAGTGGCGGAACAGCTCATCCGCCCCACGGGGCTTCTGGATCCCGAGATCGCGGTCAAGCCCGTCAAGGGACAGGTGGACGACCTCATCGGCGAAATAAACCGCGTCACCGAAAAGGGAGGACGAGTGCTCGTCACCACCCTCACCAAAAAGATGGCGGAGAGCCTCACGGACTACCTCAAAGAGGTGGGGATAAAGGTGAGATATATGCACTCCGACATCGACACGCTTGAACGCATCGACATCGTCGGAGACCTCAGGAAAGGGGAGTTCGACGTGCTGGTGGGCATCAACCTCCTGCGCGAGGGGCTGGACCTTCCGGAAGTGGAGCTCGTCGCCATCCTCGACGCGGACAAGGAAGGGTTCCTGAGGAGCGAGAGCGCGCTCATCCAGACGGTGGGCAGAGCCGCGAGAAACGCCGAAGGACGGGTGGTCATGTATGCCGACGAGGTGACTGACAGTATGCGCCGAGCCATCGACGAGACTAACCGCAGACGAGGGATACAGGCTGAGTACAACTTGGAGCACGGCATAGTGCCGCGCACGATAAAGAGCGAGTTCAAGAACACCCTCGAAATCACCAAAAAGAAAGTTGACAACGCAAAATTGTCGCCTAAAGACCTTGTTCGTGAAGTAGAACGCCTCAAAGGACTGATGAAGACCGCATCTGCGGCATTGGATTTCGAGCGTGCGATCCTGCTCCGCGACGAGATGAACGAATTAAAAAAGCAGATAAAGAAACTGAAATAGACGGCGTCGCCGAGCCTCTTCGGATGAGGGCGTGACGGCGGACGCCGCGTCTCGGCGCAGAGGCGCAGAGCGCGGTTTTCGGAAGTGAGAGTATGAAAGAGATATTCATAAAAGGCGCAAGGGAAAACAATCTCAAAAACATCGACCTGGAGATACCCCGCGACAAGCTGGTGGTGTTCACCGGGCTTTCCGGGAGCGGGAAATCTTCCCTCGCCTTCGACACCATATTCGCCGAGGGACAGCGCAGGTATATGGAGAGCCTGTCCAGCTACGCGCGCCAGTTTTTGGGGCAGATGCAGAAACCCGATGTGGAGTATATAGAGGGGCTGTCCCCCGCCGTTTCCATAGACCAGAAGACCACCTCCCACAATCCCCGTTCCACGGTGGGCACCGTGACGGAAATATACGACTATATGCGTCTTCTGTACGCGCGTGCGGGCACTCCTCATTGTCCCAAATGCGGCAGGGAGATAGTGCGTCAGACGGTGGACCAGATCGCGGACAAAGTCATGACCCGCCTCGGCGCCAAACTTCAGATCATCGCTCCCGTGGTGCGCGGCAGAAAGGGGGAGTACGTCAAGCAGTTGGAGACCTATAAGCGCGCGGGGTTCGTGCGCGTGCGCGTAGACGGCATAAATTATACCCTTGACGAGGAGATAGACCTCGACAAAAACGTCAAGCACGACATCGGCGTTGTGGTGGACAGGCTCGTCGTCAAAGAGGGCGCGGGACGCCGTCTCACCGAGGCGCTCGAGACCGCGATAAAGCTCGCCGACGGGCTCGTCATCGCGGACTACGACGGCGAGGAGGTGCTGTATTCCACGCGCTACGCCTGTCCCGACTGCGAGATAAGCATCGAGGAGCTCACTCCGAGACTGTTTTCCTTCAACAATCCGTACGGAGCCTGTCCCGTCTGCGCGGGGTTGGGCTTCACCAACGAGATAGACACCAAAAAGCTCATCGCGGATCCGAACGCCACTCTGCGCGAGGGCGGGATACGCGCGAGCGGCTGGTATATCGACACGGGCAAAATGTCGCAGATGCAGTTCCGTGCGCTCTCCAAGGAGTACGGCTTTTCGCTGGACGTGCCCGTCAAGGATCTCCCCGAGAAGGTGCTCGACCTCATCTTCTACGGCAACGGCGGGGACAAGATTCCAATGGAGTACTCCACGGGCAGTTTCAGCGGCAGATTCCATAGCGCCTACGAGGGTATCGCCAACAACCTTCTGCGCCGTTTCAATGAGACGGATTCCGAGATGGTCAAGATGGAGATATCCCGCTATATGAAACAGGTGCCGTGCACCGCGTGCGGAGGCAAACGTCTCAAACCCGAGGCTCTCAGCGTCACGATAGGCGGCAAGAAT
Source organism: uncultured Clostridia bacterium (assembly GCA_944363035.1). Taxonomy (GTDB): domain Bacteria; phylum Bacillota; class Clostridia; order Christensenellales; family CAG-917; genus Limadaptatus. The sequence continues at coordinate 58,979 of CALVTS010000006.1, read as the reverse complement.
ATCTACGAGGCGTGCTGTATGACGGTGGTGGAGCTTGCCGAGTTTCTGTCCGAGGTCAAGTTTACGGACACCCAGCAACTCATCGTGCACCGCATCCTGAAAGAGATAAACGCGAGGCTCAGATTCCTTTCGGACGTGGGGCTCGGCTATCTCACTCTCGCGCGATCCTCCTCCTCCCTTTCGGGCGGAGAGAGCCAGCGCATACGGCTTGCGACGCAGATAGGGAGCGGGCTCACGGGAGTGCTTTACATTTTGGACGAGCCCAGCATAGGTCTGCATCAAAAGGACAATCGGAAACTGCTAAATTCCCTGAAAGGACTGCGCGACCTCGGCAACACCCTCATAGTGGTGGAGCACGACGAGGAGACCATACGCGAGGCGGACTACATTGTGGATATAGGTCCCGGCGCGGGCGTGCACGGCGGAGAGGTCGTGGCGGCGGGCGGCGTGGAGGACATCATCGCCGCGCCCGATTCCGTGACGGGCAAATATCTGTCGGGCGAGCTGAGGATAGAAGTCCCCGAAATGCGCCGCGCCATATCCGATAGAAAATTGATCCTGCGCGGAGTGAGACAAAACAACCTGAAAGGAGAGGATGTGGAGTTCCCCGTCGGAGTGTTCACCGCCGTGACGGGAGTGTCCGGGAGCGGCAAATCCTCCTTGGTCAACGAGATACTTTATCCCGCCATGTCCAACCGCCTCATGCGGAGCAACCTTGTCGAGGGGGAATACGACGGCATAGAGGGCGTGGAGTATTTCGACAAGGTGATAGCGATAGACCAAAGCCCGATAGGCAGGACCCCGCGCTCCAATCCCGCGACGTACACAGACGTATTCACGCCGATAAGGGAGCTGTTTGCCGCACTTCCCGACGCGAAAGCCAGGGGATACAAGTCGGGCAGATTTTCCTTCAACGTCTCGGGCGGCAGGTGCGAGAACTGTCACGGCGACGGCATAATCAAGATCGAGATGCACTTCCTCCCCGACATCTACGTCCCCTGCGAGGTGTGCAAGGGCGCAAGATACAACCGCGAGACTCTGGAAGTGCGGTATAAGGGGAAGAATATCTCCGAAGTGCTGGATATGACGGTGGAGGAGGCGTTGGACTTTTTCAAAAACGTGCCTCGCATCCGCTCCCGCATCCAGACCCTCTACGACGTGGGACTGGGCTATATCAAGCTCGGGCAATCCTCCACGACTCTTTCGGGGGGAGAGGCGCAGAGGGTGAAACTCGCCACCGAACTCAGCAAACGCAGTACGGGAAAGACCCTCTACATCCTGGACGAGCCCACTACGGGACTGCACACCCATGACGTGGCGAAACTTCTTGCGATCCTCAACCGCCTCGCAGACGCCGGCAACACCATAGTGGTCATAGAGCACAACCTGGACGTCATCAAGGTGGCGGACTACATCATAGACCTGGGTCCCGACGGAGGAGGGGGCGGCGGAAAGGTCGTCGCGGCGGGCACACCCGAAGAGGTGGCGAAAAACAGGAAGAGCTATACTGCGGAGTTTTTGAGAAAGATATTGCCGAAAGCAAAGGCATAAAACACGAAAAGTATTGCGTATGCCGACCTAGGTTTGTATTATTCCTGTCCGGCATCCCTTCGTGAAAAAGGAAAGCGCGCCTTTTGGCGCGCTTTTGTCTTGCTTTGCCGTCTGCCGAAGGAGAGTTTCGCGGGAGGAGACTGTCCTGCCTTAACGGTCTTGCTTTTCAGTAGTTCCTTCTTCCTATGAGATAGTCCACACTCACTCCGAAAAGTATGCTCATCTCTATCAGAATGTCGTAATTAGGCTGGTTTCTGCCCACTTCCCAGCCGGACACGGCGGACTTGGACACCTTGAAATGCTCTGCAAGATCGGCTTGCAACATCCCATTGTCGCGACGGAGCTGTTTGAGTCTTTCCGGGAAGCAGGTTTTCAGCATAAAGCACCTCTTTTGTGTACGATAAGTGTATTATATCCTCCCCGTTCCGTTTTGTCAACACACGATTAGTGTTTATTTAGCCGCAGGAGTCTCTGTGAAGTACGGCGCGGGCTTGCTCTTAAAGGTCGCGTCGGCAGCTTTTCGGTGAGAGGCGCGGAGGGAAGTCGCGGATATATCCGTTCGGTCGTCGGTGAACATATGCGCAAACAAAACGTATCAAACAAGAATATGTGCGCATCCGATGGCGTAAATGTCGATATATGTGCGCATACGGGAGGATGTAAATGCCGATATGTGCGCGTTGGCAAATATCAAAATGCGAAGATGTGCGCATATGTCCCTGCGCGGGGGAGAGGCGGAGGGGATGAGGGCGGTGCGGGCGCTCCGCCTCGACATATGTTCGGATGACCATGTGAACAAAAAAGGGGGAAAACGGGCATCTAAGCGCCCGTTTTCCCCTTTTGGTCGGTATCGAGACCGAACGGATATATTGCTTTGCAGTCTTTATATCGCGCGTTCTTGTCTGCGCTTGGAGTTCACTCTCATCGCGTTGAGTATGGCGATGACCGCGACTCCGACGTCCCCGAACACCGCAAGCCACATCCCCGCAAGTCCCACGGCGGAGAGTATCAGTATGGCGACTTTGACGATGAGGGAGAACCATATGTTTTCGTAGACCACCCGCATGGTCTTGCGCGCTATGCGCTTTGCGACGGGTATCCCTTTCAGGTCGTCGCGCATGAGCACGATGTCCGAGGCTTCAATCGCCGCGTCGCTCCCCACGCCGCCCATCGCGATGCCTATGTCGGAGCGCATGAGCACGGGAGCGTCGTTTATGCCGTCGCCCACAAAGCACAGCACGTCATTGGGCTTTTTGGAGGAGAGGGCGCGTTCAACCTCAGCCACTTTGTCCTGCGGGAGGAGGGATGCTTTGTATTCCGTCACGCCGGCGTCCGCCGCGACGCTCTTTGCGATCCGCTCGTTGTCTCCCGTGAGCATCACAGTTCTGCAGCCCATGGCGTTCAGCGACGCGACGACATCGCGGCTTTCGGGTCTCGGCTCGTCGGCAACGAGCAGAGAGCCCAGGAATTTTCCGTTCTCGGCGACATAGACCACGGTGCCCGCGCCCTCCTCGGGGAGGAAGTCGATAAGGTGTCTGCGCATGAGTTTTTCGTTGCCGACCAGCACCTCTGAGCCCTCTTTGTTCGCCGATATGCCTTCCCCCGCTATATTCGTCAGGACATATCCCTCCTTCGGCGTCCCGCCGTATGCCGCCGCTATGGAGCGCGCTATCGGATGGGAGGAATCCCTTTCCGCCGAGGCGGCGAGGGCGAGTATGCGCTCTCTGTCCCGCTCGGGAGTGACTTTCACCACGGCGAAATTGCCTTTGGTGAGAGTGCCCGTCTTGTCAAAGACAAAGATGTCCGCTTTGTCGAATTTTTCAAGATAGTTGGAGCCTTTCACGAGTACGCCCGCCGCAGACGCCGCGCCTATCCCCGCAAAGAAGGAGAGGGGTACGGATATGACGAGCGTGCAGGGGCAGGACACCACCAAAAAGCTCAGCGCGCGATATACCCAGTCCATCCAGTCTCCCGTGACGGCCCCCGGGATGACGGCAAGCAGTATCGCCGCCGTGACGACCATCGGGGTGTACCATCTCGCGAATTTGGTGATGAAATTTTCCGCCTTGGATTTTTGGGAGGCGGCGTGTTCCACAAGGTCGAGTATCTTGGACACCGTGGAGTCGTAAAACGCCTTTTCCACCGAGATCTCAAGCCGTGAAGTCACGTTGACCGAACCGCTCACCACGCGGTCGCCCTCCGTCACCTCGCGGGGGAGGGATTCTCCCGTGAGCGCGCGGGTGTCCAAAGAGGAGGAGCCCTTCACGACAACGCCGTCGAGGGGCACTTTTTCCCCGGGGTTGACGGCTATACGTTCGCCGACGGCGACCTCGGATGGCTCCACCGTCACCGTCTCGCCGCAGCGCAGGACGTGCGCGCTGTCGGGACGGATGTCCATGAGCTCGGATATCGACCGCCTGGATCTCCCCGTGGCGTAATCCTGGAAAAATTCTCCCACCTGATAAAACAGGAGCACCGCGCACGCCTCGTCGAAGCCCTCGGGATGTCCCGTGGTCACCCCGGTGTATATCGCGAGCGCAAAGGCGCCCAGAGTGGCGATGCACATCAGGAAGTTTTCGTCCAGCATCTGACCGCGGAGCACTCCTCGCAGAGCGCGCCACAACACGTCGTAGCCTATCGCCAGATATACGGAGAGGAAGAGCCCGAAGGGGAGCAACCACCCGTATTTTCCGCCCGCCGCTCCCGCAAGACCGCCGTCAATGCACTTGTCCGTGATGAGAAGGACGAGGAATGCGGCAAGACATACCGCGATGCGGAGCAATTCTTTTTTCTGTTTAGCGTTCATTCGGTGCCTCCGATGTCACAGCTTTATCTTGCAGTCGGGTTCTATCCTGCGGCACTTTTTGACCGCCTCTTTCAGGATGTCGTCAAAGCGATCGTCGTCGGCGTCAATGGTCATGCGTTGCATCAAAAAACTGACGCTCACTTCGTTGACTCCGTCTATCTTGGAGATGGCGTGTTCCATCTTAGCGGCGCAGTTCGCGCAGTCGAGGTCTTCAAGGGGGAAAGTCTTTTTCATTGCGATATCTCCTTTGCGGGCGCCTTGCGGGAAAGTCGTCTCCCGCGCGGCAAATGCACGTATCACTCGTTTACGTGCATAAATGTGACGCTGAACACGGTGTTTATGTGTTCATCGCTGAGAGAGTAGTATTTGACCTTGCCGTCTTGCCGCACCTTTACGATGTCGCTCTTTCGCAACACCGCAAGCTGATGAGAGACGGCGGAGTGCTCCATGCCGAGGAGCTTCGCCAGATCGCATACGCACATTTCGCGTATGAGCAACGCGCTCACGATGGAGAGCCTTGTCGGGTCCGCGACCACTTTGAGGAAGGCGGACATCTTTGTCAAGGTCTCGCCGCGCACCATGCGCTTTGCGACCTCATCCACCACCTCGGGATGCATCGTGCAGGAATGAACAGCCATATCTTTCTCCTTTTGCGGAGCGCGTTTGCGCCTCGCGTTAGCGGTCAAATGAACGCACATTCATATGAACCGTCGTTCACATAATATGCCCGTCGCACGGATAAGTCAAGTATCATCGCGAATTTGTTAAAAAAATTTGCTTGAAACTCTGACCGAGGAGAGGGGTGCTTTCGCATACCGTGCAGGACTTCCTTTTGTGCGCAAAGGGAGGAGGGTTTCTTTCTTACACTTTGAAAGAAACAAAGACAGAGTTTGTTTGCAAGCGGATAAGGAAAATATGTTTTCTTTTGGACGCCAAAAGAAACAAAAGCGGCAAGGGGCTGTTTTCCGAGTCCGCCCCTTGCAACCCGAAAACTCCTCATACCCCCACAAGGGAATATTTAGAACGAGCGCAACATTCGCCCCCTTGTCCAAGGGGGCAAAAGGGAACCGTCAACAAACGGAAAAGTGAGAAGGAAACAAGCACACATCAAAAGATAAGGTGGCAGCAATAAACAGGGTGTGTAGTTTGCAATCAAGGCGCGGGGCGGGAGACCGCTCCGCGCGTGTTTTTATTTTAACTTGTCGTCGTTGTCAAGGGCGCGAAAAATTTAGCGGGCGTTGCCAGCTAAATTTTTCGGCGGGGTTCCTTGACAAAACGAGTGTAAGGGAAGAGTAAGTTAGTAAAGATGCGGCATCTGCGCGAGGGTACACTCGCGCAGGTGCCGCCATAGGGCGGGAGGGTGGGGCATCATTGTGATGAACACTTATTCGGAGCGTCCCCGAGTACGATGTGCCCATTTTCGGAGACGGAATTACGCGCCGCTCAGCCAAACTTGCACAGCGGGCGTTTGCGCCCGCTTTTGCAAGTCGCGGCGCGAATCTGCGATCTCGCAAGCTAGGCGAAAAATTAAGTAGACACGGGCTCGGTGCGCGTCGAGTCGCCCTCCTCGCCCCGCGAGCGACGTTCAGTTGATACTGGTATCCGCTTGATTATGTGAGTGCGAGACTCAAACCTTTTTCAAGAGGTGTTTTCATAAAGGCGCGGTTTGCGCCTTTATGAAAAAGTATATCCCGCATTTTAGGAGGACAGTCCTCTATCCCGAGTGGGGGAGGAGTCCCGAAGGGGAGGAGGGGGTATCTTACTACCATGTCAGAGGACGGTAGCTTGTTTATTTCCCCGAGCACTCCGTACTCTTTGGGCGAGTTATTCGCATATATACGAAACCCACGGCATTGCCGTGGGTTTTGAGCGAAAAGTGCCTTGCGCCTGCGATCATCCCGCCGACCTCAACGCTTTCACGGGGTCTTTTCTTGCCGCGGCAATGGCGGGGACGAGACCGGAGAGCACGGTGAGTCCTATGCTCAGCGCAACGAGCAGGAGGGCGTGCAGGGGATTGAGCACGGCGAAGTTCGGGGGAGCCTGCGTTGCGAGGGAGGCTATCCACGCGTTTATCGGGAAGTCGATGATCCACGCCAGGAATACGCCCAATATGCCTGCCGACGCGCCGATTATCGCGGTTTCGGCGTTGAAGAGGTTGCTGATGTCCAGCTTTCTTGCGCCGATGGAGCGGAGCACGCCTATCTCGGTGGTGCGTTCCAGCACGGAGACGTAGGTGATGATGGCTATCATCACGCTGGACACCACGAGGGAGATGGCGGCGAAGGCTATGAGTATGTAGGACACGATGTCCACCACCTGCGTGAGCAGGGAGGAGATCATGCCCGCGGAGTCGGTGTATTTGACGGACATCCCGGGATTTTCCTCATTCCACGCGTCGAGATAGGCGCAGATCTGATCTTTCGCCTCGAAGGTGGTGGGATAGATGTACGCGCCCGTGGGGGTATCGCTGCCGCCCAACGCCTGCATCACCGTGTCGTACGAGCTGTCGATGAGGGCGAGGATGGAAGCCCCGCTCAGAGCGATGGAGGTGCCGGGGATGGCGATGTCGTCCATCTCTTTCAGCATCTTCCTGATGTTGGCATCCGAAAGATACTGTCCGACGTTGTCGATGGACTGTATGGTCTCCAACAACTGGTTGATGGTCTTGCAGGCGTACAACGCTTCTTTTAGCTCCTCGTCGATCATCTCGTTGAGTATATTCATTATTTGATCGTACGTAAGTTTCCCCGGTATCCCGTTGATGTCGATCTCGATGTAATAATTGCCGTTTTCGTCTTGGCTGCAGATCGCCTTGATGAGACTGCCGTCGAAAAGGGAATCCAACAAGGTCTCGATGAGGCTCGCTTCCGTCAGACCGAACGTCTCGATGAGGGAAGTGATCTGGCTGAAATCGAAGGTGAACTTTTTGCCCGTGACCACGTTGGCGCCCGAGAAAGCGCTCTGATATTTGACTATCTCGCTCTCTTTCGCGTTGTCGAGGCAGAGTTGCACCAGATCCTCGGTGTACGCCACGCCCGTTTGCAGGAGGGGGGTGAGGATCTCGGACTTCACGCGCATGACGCCCACTATCTTCACGGTCACGTTCTCTTCGGGATCGTAGCCTGCGAAGTTCTCGTTGACGGAGGCGCGATACTCCGATTTGAAGGAGCCGTTTTCGTCATAGACCTCGCTCTCGCTCACAAAGCCCGTCTCGGAGTCGGCATAGGCTATCTCGGGGACGGTGTAGTAGTTGTTGTTGCCCACCACGGTGATCTCGGTGCCGAGTATCTTTTCAAAGTCTATGGGCAGATAATTGCCGTCCGCGTCCTGTTCCAGCTCCATGCCGAGGGCTTCCAGGATGGAGTAGTCGATCATGTTGTAGGAGTTGATGACCAGCACCGCGGAGCGAGCCTTGTTGCCGTCGTAGGTCTCGCCGCCTTCATAGGACTCGCCGAGGACGGCATTCGCCGTATCCGTGCCGGGATAGCCGCCCGCGAGCACGTCGAACTGCGAGAGCATGAAGTCGTCCCAAAGGAGCTGTTGCCAGCCTATGGGATTTGAGCCCATGCCCATGGAGGACATGGCGTCGCTTATCACGTTCGAACCCGTGGGCTCGATGAGGGTATAGTCCGAATTGGTGTTGCCGCTCCCCGTTTTAAGGAGCAGGGGCATTTCTATGGCGTAGGAATAGCGTATGGCGTTGAGGGTGCCGGGGAGTTCGTCGGGGATGTTCTGCACATACTCCATATATTCGTCCGTCAGCACGTTGAGCCCGAAGTCTATGCCCTCCAAGCCCATGACGCCGGAGGGTTTGTAGGGCTTGATGTAGGGATAGTCGTCTTTGTCGGGGTACTGCTCGCCTTCACCCTGCTGGAATTCCATATTCATGAGGGATTCCACGTCCACGTCCAGCCCAACGGTGTTGACGGTGAGGGGCATACTGTTGAGGATGCTCCCTTCGAGGTCGTTCATATATATGTCGAAGCCGTTGGAGAGGGAGAGCACCAGCGCGATGCCGATGATGCCTATGCTTCCCGCAAACGCGGTGAGGAATGTCCTGGTGCGCTTCGCGACAAGGTTGCGCGCAGAGAGGGAGAGCGCGGTGAGGAAGGACATCGAGGTGCGCTCCTTCTTTTCGCGCTTGGGCTTGCCGCTTCGCTTGCGGGTAAGCACGGGGACCTCGGGGGAGACGACGGCGACGAACTTCTCGTCGGCGGCGGTATCTTCTCCTGCGGGCGCGCTCGCGTCGGCGGTCGCGTCCGCAAGCGACGCTTTCTCCTCTCCTGCGGGCTCGCTCACGGACGCGCCGTCCAGAGAGAGAGCAGAGGTCTCTTCATGCTCGGCGCTGTCGGCAACGAGGTCGGACTTGGACTTTTTCTTGGTTTTTTCCTTCTTGGCTTTGTCCTTTTTGTCCTTCTTGTCCTTTTTCTGTTCCTGTTCCGTAGCAGAGACTGCCTCCTCCTCCTCTTCGCTCTTGGCTATGTACTCCTCGATGGGGGTGACGCCGTCGTCGCTCATCGCGGTGACGGGAGAGAGGATGGTGGGCATACCGTCGTAGGGATTGCTGTCGTGTTGCACCTCGCCGTCCATGAGCTCGATTATGCGGGTGGAGTAGCGCTGGGCAAGCTCGGGGTTGTGGGTGACCATGATGACCAGCCTGTCATCCGCGATCTCCTGCAAAAGGTCCATGACCTGCTCCGAAGTCTTGGTGTCCAGCGCGCCCGTGGGCTCGTCGGCGAGGATTATCTCGGGATTGTTGACTATGGCGCGGGCTATCGCGACGCGTTGCATCTGACCGCCCGACATCTGGTTGGGTTTCTTTTTGAGCTGAGCGCCCAGCCCCACGCGTTCGAGAGCGTCCACGGCGAGTTTCCTCTTCTTTTTGCGGGAGACGCCGGAGATGGTGAGCGCGAGCTCCACGTTTTGGAGCACGTTGAGGTGGGGGATAAGGTTGTAGGACTGGAAGATGAAACCGATGGAACGGTTGCGGTAGGCGTCCCAGTCGCGGGAGCGGAATTCCTTGGTGGATCTGTCGTTGATGATGAGGTCGCCGTCGGTGTATTGATCCAGCCCGCCGATGATGTTGAGCAGGGTGGTCTTGCCGCAACCGGACGGTCCCAGTATGGAGACGAATTCGCTCTTGCGGAAGTTGAGATTGACCCCGCGCACCGCGTGGACGACGGAATCCGCCATTTTGTAATCCTTGATGATGTTGACGAGTTTCAGCATAGCACCTACCAGTCGGACAAAAAGCGCCCGAAGCCCCCGAAATTCCGCGACTATACTACATTAAAATGTAATACAAAAACATTATACTTTACGCACCCCCCTAATGTCAATGCGCGGGGACAAGCATTAAAGAAAAAATATCATCTCGGTATTCTTCTCTTCCCGCGCTTGAAAAGACGCGCTTAAAATGCTAAAATCCGCATATGAGAAGCCCCCGAACGGGGGCGGGGAGGCAGTCATGCGGGAAACTCCGACAGACAGGACAAAGGCATTGATAGGCGGGGAAGGAGTCGCCGCGCTCCGCGCTTCCTCCGTGCTCGTATGCGGGCTCGGCGGGGTGGGAGGATACGCGCTGGAAGCCCTCGTGCGAGCGGGCGTCGGGCGCATAGGCGTGCTGGACGGCGACGTCATCACCCCCTCCAACCTCAACCGTCAGATCCTCGCCACGGTCGGGACGCTGGGCATGAAAAAGACGGAGGCGGCAAAAGAGAGGGCGCTCTCGGTGTCTCCCGAATGCGAGGTGGAGACCTATGACCTGTTCTATCTCCCCGACACGGCGGAGAGGGTGGATCTCACCCGTTACGACTGGGTGATAGACGCCGTGGATACCGTCGCCGCCAAGGTGGAGCTCATCTGCCGAGCAAAGGCGCAAAATGTCAATATCGTGAGTTCAATGGGCACAGGCAACAAATTAAGCGCCGATTTTGTCATTAAGGACATTTCCGAAACTACCGTTTGCCCCCTTGCGAGGGCGGTCAGGAAGCAGCTTCGCGAGCGCGGAGTGACAAGCGGAGTGGATGTGTTGTTTTCCACCGAAACGCCGAGGGGCGGGGAGGGGCGCGTACCTTCCAGCATCTCCTACGTTCCGGCGATCGCGGGGCTCATGCTCGCGGGCTATGTGATCGGACGCATCACGGGTGAGGGCGTATGAGCTTTTTCGAGGGCGGGCTCACCATACGCGTCTCGGCGGCGAGCGGCACCGAGGCGGTGCTCAAAAGGGAACTCATCGACCTCGGCTATTCCCCCGGGGGCGCGAACCTCGGCAGAGTGGACTTCAACGGGGATATGAGGGACGTGGCGCGCGCCAATATATTCCTGCGCACGGCGGGGCGGGTGCGCATCCTGCTTGCCGAATTTCCCGCCCGCACTTTCGACGAGTTGTACGAGGGGACGCGCGCTTTTCCATGGGAGGAGCTCATCCCCCGCGACGGAGCGGTCGCGGTGAGCGCGAAGAGCGCGAAAAGCAAGCTCTTTTCCTTGCGCGACATCCAGAAAACCGTCAAAAAGGCGGTCGCGGAGCGCATGGCTTCCCGCTTCGGGAATATGTCAGAGAGAGGGGAAAGATATGACGTTGAGGCGAGCATAGTCGGGGACTTGTGTTCCCTCACCCTGGACACTTCGGGCGCGGGATTGCACAAGCGCGGCTACCGCGTGAAGCTGGGGGAGGCTCCCATCCGCGAGACTTTGGCGGCGGCTATGCTCCTGCTCTCGGTGTGGAGGGCGGACAGACCCTTCCTCGATCCCTTCTGCGGGTCGGGCACCATCCCCATCGAGGCGGCGCTCATAGGCACCCGCACCGCGCCGGGGCTGGGACGAGGGTTCGCCTTCGAGAGATTTTCGTTTGCGCCGCCCGTAGCCGAGAGCGTGCGCAGGGAGGCGGAGGAACTGATAGACCGCTCCGCAAAACCGAGGATACGCGGCGGAGACATCGACGAGAGCGCGCTCGCGCTCGCAAGAGAGCACGCGGCGCGGGCGGGTATGAGCGGATATATACACTTCCAGCGTCAGGACGCGAGGGAGATATCCTCGCGTTTCGCGCACGGCGTCATCGTCACCAATCCGCCCTACGGCGAGAGGTTGATGCGCGGCAGGGAACTTTCCGAGCTTTACGCCTCATTCGGACGCGCGTTTTCCCGCATGGAGGAATGGAGCGCGTACGTCATCACCTCATGTCCCTCTTTCGAGAGGGATTTCGGCAGACGCGCCGACAGGGTGAGGGTGCTTTACAACTCCGAGCTGGAATGCAGGTTTTACAGATTTCTGGGCGCGCCGCCCGCGAGACTGCGGGAGAAGGACGCGTATGGAGGGGACAAGCCCTCCGATGAGGAGAAAGGTATATGAGAGCGGTGATACAGAGGACGTTCCGTTCCGTGCTGTCGGTGGACGGCGAGGTGAAGGGGAGCATAAGATCGGGTCTCACGGTGTTTCTCGCCGTATGCCGTGGGGATACCGAGGAACAGGCGGACTATTTCGCACGCAAGCTGGTCAGGCTGAGGGTGTTCCGCGACGAGAATGACAAAATGAACAGGAGCGTGCTGGACGTGGGAGGAGAGATACTTCTCGTCTCCCAGTTCTCGCTCGCGGGGAAGCTGGGCAAGGGCTCGGGGAACCGTCCCGATTTCGGCAATGCGGAAGACCCCGTCCGCGCCAAAGCTCTTTACGAAAGAGTGGTGAGCAAGGTGCGCGAGGAGGGCGTCGTCGTGGCTACGGGGGTGTTCGGCGCGCATATGTTCATCGAGCAGGAGCAGGACGGACCTCTCTCCTTCGTTTTCGAGTGCTGAATCTTTGCATATCGACAAGTTTCGGCTGTGCGGAAGCGCCGAAAAGGATCGCTCCGAGGCTTGCTCGTATTATTCCGCTCCGACATATGTCGGACCGACGTCGCAAGAGAAACTTTTGTATTTGACTTAAAGGGAAAGTTGGGCTAGAATTATCCCGACGCTCGGGAGACCTCGGGCGGCATCGGAGTATTATGGATCTTCTCGAACTGGTGAAAAAGAGGGAGAGTTGCCGCTCTTTCACGGGAGAACCCGTAAAGGACGAGCTCCTTCGCGAGATAGTGGAAGCGGGCAGGCTCGCTCCGTCCGCGTGCAATTCGCAGCCCTGGAAGTTTTACGTCGTGATGAGCGGCGGCGAACGTATGGAGCAGATGCGTCTTGCCGCGCAGATCGCGGGCAACAACAAGTTCGCCGCGAAAGCCTCGGCGTTCATCGTGGTGTTCCGCGAAAAGCCCAATTACTCCGAGAGAGTGGGACAGGTGCTCTTCGGCAGGGAATTTTCCGCGATAGACATAGGGCTGGCGGTGGAAAACATCGTGCTCGCCGCCGCCGAAAGGGGGTTGGGCACCTGCATCCTCGGTATGTTCACCGAGAGCAAGGTCAAGGAATGCATAGGGCTCGGCAAGCGCGACAAACGCAAAGTGGAGCTGGTCATCGCGGTCGGCGTGCCCGTCTCTTCCGTCCCCCGTCCCAAAAAGAGAAAGGCGGAGGAGGAGATCGCCGTCTATCTCAGATGAAAGAGTGAAAAGACCTTTCGGGATAATGTTCGTATGCTTCGGCAACATCTGCCGTTCGCCCATGGCGGAGTTCATCTTCCGTCACAGAGCGGAAAAAGCGGGAGTCGGCGAAATGTTCTTTGTCGCGTCCGCCGCAACGGCTTGCGAGGAGGGCAGATCGGTGCATCCGGGCACCCTCGCCGTCCTTGAAAAGTACGGAGTGCCGACATACCGCAGAAGTTCCGTGCTCCTCCGCGCAGAGGACGCGGAAAAATACGATCTGTTCATAGGCATGGACAGCTACAACATCAGGGCAATGCGCCGCATCCTAGGGGAAGGGGCTGCGGACAGGATACACGCCGTCTCGGAATATACGGGCTCGCCGCACGAGGTCGCCGACCCCTGGTATGCCAGACAGGAATAATACGAATCAGGTTCAGCGCCGCCGATTTCCGCCTGAACCGCGTCATTCGCCTTGCTAATACAGTCAAGTATTAGCTGCAGCGACTTCCTTGTTCAGCCAAAAATCGGTTGGCGCGGAACTGCTCGCACCTCAGAGCAAGAGATTTTCGGATGATTTTGCTCTGGCGGAACGCAGGCAATAGTATACATATTGGCAAGGTTCGGCTGTGCAAAAGCGCCGAAAAGAATTGCTCTGAGGCTGGTTCGTATTATTCCTGTCTGGTATACAGGGGATTTCGAAGCGACTTACCTCGATCTGTCCGCAGGAACGGACGCGCTCATCGCAAGTTTGCTTGGGGAAGTGGATGATGAAACAAAAGATCAACAAGACCGCTAACACCGTCATGGCGGTATTCTGTCTGCTCATAGGGCTCGCTTTGCTCGCGGGCGGGATATACCTGCTGGTCACGGACGCCGACAACGCGACGGGCGGGGCGCTCGTCGGTTTGGGCGCGCTCATCACGGTGCTCTTCGCGTGTACGATGTATCTCATCGTCAACTTTGACAAACTCCGTCAAAAGGCGGAGGAAAAGGCGGAAAGAGAGGCTGAAGCCCGCCGCGCCGAACGCAGACGGGAGGCGGATATGCTCCGCGCAGAGAGACAGCTCGAAAGACAGCAAAGCTCATCGCGCGCCGCAGAGTTCCCCTCGGCGGGAAAAGCGGACATCCCGCAGGAAGAGAACGCGGAGGAAGAGAAAGTAAAAAACGCGGGCTGAGTGCCCGATGATGTTTGCCCGCGTCGGCAAGGCGAATGACGCGGCTCGGGCTGAGACCTGCGGCAACGAAACAGGTCGGTATCGTTTGGGCGGGACATAGGAGTGCGGTATGGACGTGAAAGACAGACTTTTGAGACTGGCGGACGCGGACTACCGCGCTTTTCATTTGCGCCTCATCCCGGGCGTTCCTCCCGAGAACGTGCTCGGGGTGCGCGTGCCCGCGATACGCGCCTTGGCAAAGAGCATGACGGATGAGGAGAGGCTCGCGTTTCTCGGCGAGCTCCCGCACGAGTTCTACGATGAAAATATGCTGCATTCCGTGCTATTGTCCGGGATGCGCGGGTTTTCGGAGACTCTGCCGAGAGTGAAAGGGTTTTTGCCTCATATCGACAACTGGGCGGTGTGCGACGCGCTTTCGCCGAAATGTTTCGCAAAAGAGAGTTCTCGTGTGCGCGACTTTGCATATGAGTGCCTCGAAGAGGAGCGTCTTTACACCGCGCGTTTCGGAGTGAACTGCCTCAGGAGCTTTTGTCTGGACGGGGACGCCTATCGCGCCGAGGTCCTCGGGCGCGTGGCGGGAGTAGGCGGGGAGTATTATCTCGATATGTCGGCGGCATGGTTCTTCTGCGACGCGCTCATCAAACGCGGGGCGGACGCTCTCCCCTTTTTCGAGGAGGGCAGACTTTCTCGGGAGGTGCACGTCAAAGCGGTGCAGAAAGCCTGTGACAGCTTCCGAGTCCCATTCGAGCTCAAAAGATATCTCCGCACCCTCCCTCCTCCCGAAAGGTCAAATGGGGACTGACTTCTCCGACCGCCCCTTTCGGGGGCGTTTTTTCATGTGTTTACGCTCTGCGGAGAGTGCGGGAGAGGGGGCGTCCGTCGGGCGGAGGACGCGCCTCGGGCAGGACGGGCAGTCGCCGCCGCACCCACACCGTATCGGCAAGACGAATGCCGCAGTCGGGGCGGAGATCGGCGCGCGGGACCCTCTTCGTATCATTCCGGTACGACATCATTTTTTGCCGTATCGGGGGCGTCAAAAATTTACTGTTGAACTATTTCCGTTTTTGGAGTATAATGTACTCGGCGGCAACTTCCGCCAAAGGTCAGGAGGATTATGAACTACACGATTTTCAACGATCTCATCGAAGTCACGGTTTCAGACGTCGGCGCGGAGCTGATGTCGATAAGGTCCAAAAAGGACGGCACGGAGTATCTCTGGCAGGGGGATCCCGCATTCTGGGCGGGCAGGGCGTACAACCTCTTCCCCATCTGCGGCAGGCTCGCCGAGGGGAAATATACCTTCCTCGGCAACACCTACGAGATGAACCTGCACGGTTTCGTGCGCAAGAGCACGTTGGACGCCACCGTCCTCGCCCGCGACAAAGTGGATTTCGGTCTGCGTTCGGACGAGAGGACGAAGGCGATGTATCCTTTCGACTTCGAATATCACATCTGCTATACCCTGGTGGGGAGCACGGTCAGGATGGAGGTCTCGGTGGTCAACCATTCCGAGTGCACCATGCCCTTCGCCATCGGCGGGCATCCCGGATTCAACGTCCCCCTCGCGGGGGATGGAAAATTCGAGGATTGGCATCTCGAATTCTGCCCCGACTGCGCGCCCGAGCAGGTGGTGATGTCCGACGCCTGCCTCACCACGGAGGGGAGGGTACCCTTCCCCCTCGAAGAGGGCAAGATTCTCCGCCTCGAACACTCCCTGTTCGACCACGACGCGGTGATACTCTCGGGAGCATCCCGCCGCATCACCCTGAAAAGCGACGCCGACCCGCACAGCGTGACGGTGGAAGTGCCCGACGCGATGAAATATCTCGGCATATGGCACGCGCCCAAAAAACAGGCTCCCTACGTCTGCATAGAGCCCTGGACCTCCCTCCCCGCATACGACGGGAAGGTGGACGACCTCGCCACCAAGCAGGATATGTTCGAGCTCTCTCCCCGCGCGGCGTATGAGCTCATCTGGACGATAACGGTGGAATGAGCCGGAAAGACGGCAAACACATGAAATGACAAAAACGCCGCTTTACGCGGCGTTTTTGTTGTATGAAAGTCGCTTTTTTGTTATAAACAGTTCAGAATTCTATCCTGAAAGTCGTGCCCTTGCCGAGCTCGCTGTCCACTTTGAGACGCCAACCCGCGCGGTCGCAGAGCTTTTTCACGACGGCGAGCCCGAGCCCGAATCCGCCGTGCTTCCCGCTGTGCGATCTGTCCACGGTGAAGAAGCGGGCGAATACGCGTTTCAGGTTCTCCTCGGAAATGCCTATGCCCGTGTCGGACACTTCGGCGTAAGGCGCGCGCCCCGCCCTGACCACCACCGAGATGCTCCCGTTTTCCTTGTTATACTTTGTGGCGTTGCGGATGAGGTTGCCGAATATCTCTTGAAGTCTCTCGGGACGGGTGGGGACGATGAGAGGTTCTTCGGCGTCCACGGTGAGGGTGAGCCCTCTGCCTTCTATGTCCGCGCGCAGGGATTCCGCCGTCTCTTTGGCGGCGAGAGCCACGTCGCAGTCGAAGCAGGGCAGTTCGTCGTTGTCCAGTTCGTTGAAATTGATTATGCTCGCGATGAGCCCCGAGAGCCTGTCCGCCTGGGATTTGATGATGCGGTAGGCTTTTTTCTTGGTCTCCTCGTCGAGGTCTCCGTGTTCCAGAAGCTCGGCGAACCCCTTTATGCTCGTGAGGGGGGTGTTCATCTCGTGGGAGATGTTGGAGATGAATTCGTTTTTGGATTCCGTCGCACGCGCGACGCGCTGTTGTTCCTCCCCGATCACGTTCATCTGCGCGCGGATCTCCTCATTCTTGCGGTTGAGTATCTCCGCTATTGGGTAGAGCTCCTTATAGGATGTGGAGAGGAGCTCCTCGCCTCGCGAGCGCAGAGCCAGCTCCTTGACAGGTCTCAGCGCGTAGTCGGTGGCGAAGTAGGAGAACACGAGGCACACCGCTATGTCCAGGACGAGGAAGCCTATGAGCGCGGGCAGGGAGTCCAAAAAGGCGTCCGTCTGGGAGGAGACGGGCAGTCCTATGCGCACATATCCCTCTCCCAGCGCGCGGCACACATAGAGCATCTCTTCCCCCGTGGTGTCCGAGTGGCGGGTGGAAAAGCCTTCCCCTCCCGCCATGGCGGCGGAGACTTCCTCCCTGTCTGCGCGGGAGTCCCCTGCGGCGACGCCGAAGCTGTCCCCCGTGACCATCCCTTCGGAGTCCAAAAAGGTGATGCGCAGACCTCCCATATGGCGGGAGAGCGCGAGAGCCGCGGCTTCGTCCCCCGCGCCCACGTCCTCTGCGGTGAGGGCGTTCAGCTGAGCGGAGGCTATCCTGCGGGTGTTTTCGATGAGGGTGCGGTAGGAAATGTTTGCAGAGACTGCGGAAAATATCACGAGTCCCAGCAGAGTGACGGCAAGAGTGAGAAGGAGGATGCGCTTTCTCATCACGCTTTGTATTTGTAGCCCACTCCGAACACGGTCTCATAGTTGAAACCGAGTTTTCTCAGGTGGCTGACGTAGTTGTCTATCGTCCTGGTCTCTCCCCCCTCGTAGCCCCACACGTTGGAGAGTAGCTCGTCGCGGGTGAGCACTTTGTCGGGGTTTTCCAGGGAATATCTGAGCAGTTTGAATTCCTTGCCCGAGAGGGAGACCTCTTCCCCTTTCAGGGTGACGGTCATCTTTTCGAGGTCCATGACCACTTCTCCCGCCGAGAGGGTGGTAGGGCTCTTTTTTATCCTGCGGAAGACGGCGGCTATCTTGGCGGAAAATTCCAGGATACCGAAAGGCTTTGCTATGTAATCGTCCGCGCCGAGGTTGAGCCCCGTCACTTTGTCGGATTCCTTGCCGAGGGCGGAGAGCATGATGCAGTACACTTCGGGGTGTCTGCGTTTCATGCGGGTGAGCACGTCCAGCCCGTTGCCGTCGGGGAGCATGATGTCCAGCACCGCGATGGAGGGCAGACGTTCCGCCGAGGCGTCCTCGAATGCTTTCACGGTGCCGAAGGTGCGGCATTCCACATCCCCGAGTTGCAGGGTGCATTTGACAAGGTCCGCGATGCCGTCGTCGTCTTCGAGAAGATAAACGAGTTTTTCCATACCGTCTCCGATCAGTTGGTTTCGGAAGAGTGAGCGATATAGTTGAGGTGGTCGCCCACGCGTTCGAGGTTGCACACGAGGTTGACGAACACACCGCTGCTTTCGGGGCGGCATTCTCCGCTGCCCAGTCTTGCGACGTGCTCTTTGATGAGGCGTTTGCGGCGTGCGTCGATCTCGTTTTCCAGCTCGTCTATGGATGCGATGTCCTCCGTCGCGCCCGAGGTCAGTATCTCGCCCGCCTTTTTCGACATCCTTTCCAACAGCTCGTACATATCCCTGACGTCATCCTTGACTTTGGGGGAGAAATAGAGGCTGTCCTTCTGGGTGCGGCGGGTATATTTGGTGACGTTCTGCGCGAGTTCGCCCACGCGGTGGATGTCGCCGAGGCAGGAGTGCAGGGCGGCGATGCGCCTCTCGGTGTCCAGAGTGGAGTCGTAGGATGAGACTTGCACCAGATAGGCGTCTATCCTGCCGAGAGCCTCGTCCACAGCCGTATTTTCCGCGATGACGAGATCCGTCTTGCCGACGTCCTGTTCGATGAACCCTTCCACAGCCGTACGCAGACTGCCGACAGCCTTGGACAGGGTGACCGCCGCTTCCTCCGTGGCGCTGTCCACCGCGAGCGCGGGGGTGGGGAGCAGACGCTTGTCCAGACGGGAGGGAGCCTCGTCCTCCTCCGTCCCGGGCTTCTTCTTCGGGCGCACTATGAGCTCGGAGAGCTTGACGAGCCCGTTGGTGAAGGGCAGGAAGAGAATGGTGCTTATCACGTTGAAGAAGGTGTGGAACATCGCGATCTGCATCCCGGGGTTGTCGGGGAGCCATGTTTCGAGGGTCACCTTGTTCATATCCGGCCAGCACACCAGTATGATGAAGAATATTATTGAGCCGATGACGTTGAACAGCAGGTGTATCATCGCCGCTCGCTTGGCGTTTATTGAGGTGCCTATGCAGGAGAGGAGTGCCGTCACGCAGGTGCCGACGTTGGTGCCCAGCACGACGTAGAGCACCGCATTCCCGCCTCCGCCTATCAGGATGCCGCTCTCCGCCATCGCGATGAGGATGACCGTGAGCGCGGACGAACTTTGGATTATCGCGGTGACCGCCATGCCCAGGAAGAAGAGCAGGAAAGGATTGGTTATGCTCGCGAAAAGGTCCACGATGACCTGGCTTTCCTGAAAGAAATCCATGCTCGCGTCCATGACGTCCAAGCCCACGAACACGAGCCCGAGCCCCGCCAAGGCGTAGCATATCGTCTGCACTTTCTCCTTTTTGGTGGCGTAGGCGATGAGGACGCCTATGCCCGTGAGCCCCATCGCGAACGCCGCGAAGTCGAACGCCGAAAGCGCCGCTATCTGCGCCGTGATGGTGGTGCCGATGTTTGCTCCCATCGTGATGGTGGTGGCTTGCGTCAGAGTCATGACCCCCGCGTTGACCAGACCCACGACCATGACCGTCGTCAGAGAGGAGCTCTGTATGACCGCCGTCACCGCCGTGCCTATGCCTACGCCCGCGAGATTGCCGGACCACTCTTTTGCCTTGGCGCGGAATTTTTCCTTTTTGGTCGCGCCCTCGGGGATCTCGACTTTGCCCGAAGCGCGGTGGAAGAGCGAGCGCATCTTTCCCGTCGCCAGCTTTTCCATGTTGTCGGAGAGCAGTTTGACGCCTATCAGGAAGGCGCCGAGCCCTGCGAGGAGCTCAAATACAGCATATGCGTATTCCATTGTTCACCGTTATCCCTGTTTTTTGGACCGAGGCGGAGCCGCCCCGTATGGCGCGTGCCCGCTTCGCCGCGCCCGTGTTCTGTCGCTTACGGTCTCAGTCTAACACGGAACATGTCATTTAGTTGTCACAAAATTGTAAAAAGACGTCGAAGAGGGAAAATAGTTTTGCTCCTCTTCCCCGTGTCCGAGCCCGTATGCGTCCCGTCTGCGTATGCGCGCGGACGCATACGCTTATTTTGTATTTTTTATTTTTTTTAATAAGATGTATTTTTAAGCGAAATTTAATGGTAATTCAACACTTGTTGTGTTATTATATTTTGCGTTCAATAGTTTGGGGGATACGAGAGAGAAAAAACGCTTGTTTCGTCCGCGTGGGGCGGACTAGAGAGGTGACTATGCTGAAACTTGTAGACATCACGAAAGAGTACAGGACTGAGGACGAGAGCGTGCTCGCGCTCCGCAACGTGTCCATCGAGTTCAGGCAGAACGAATTTGTCTCCATCCTGGGACCCTCGGGGTGCGGCAAGACAACTCTGCTCAACATCATAGGCGGACTGGACCGCTATACGAGCGGCGACATACAGGTGGAGGGCGTCTCCACCAAGCAGTACCGCGACGAGGATTGGGACACCTACCGCAACAGGCGCATAGGTTTCGTCTTCCAGTCCTACAACCTCATCCCGCACATGAACGTGCTCAAAAACGTGCAACTCAGCCTTACCCTCGCGGGCGTGTCCAAGGAGGAGGGCAGAGAGCGCGCCATGGAAGCCCTGAAAAAGGTGGGGCTGGAAAAACAGGCGAAAAAGAAGCCCAATCAGATGTCCGGCGGTCAGATGCAACGCGTGGCGATAGCCCGCGCGCTCGTCAACAATCCCGACATCATCCTCGCGGACGAACCCACGGGCGCGCTGGACAGCGAGTCCGGTCTGCAGGTGATGGAGCTTCTGAAAGAGGTGGCAAAGGACAGGCTGGTCATCATGGTCACCCACAACGGACAGCTCGCCGAGGAATACAGCACCCGCATCGTAAGACTGAAAGACGGCGAGGTGGTGGGAGACACCATGCCCTACGATCACGCCGAGGAAGCCAAAGTGGCGGAATTTGCAAAAGAGGACGTTGACGGCACAGAAAACGCAAGTTCAAACATCGTTTTGGACGAAAACGGCAATCCCGTCTCCGCCGAGGAAAAGGCGCCCGCCGCAAAAAAAGGCTTCTTTGCCCGCATAAGGGAGAGGATACGCGCCATCAAAAAGAGGGAGCAATCCTATATGTCCGTGGGCACGGCGGTCAATCTTTCGTGGACAAACCTGCTCAGCAAAAAGGGTCGCACCCTGCTCACCTCCATCGCGGGGAGCATAGGCATCATCGGCATAGTGGTCGTGCTCGCTCTCTCCAACGGCGTGGGCAGTTATATCGCAGGTCTTGAGGAGAACGCTCTTTCGCAGTACCCCATCACGATAGAGTCCCAGGGCATAGACTACGGTCAGCTCATCGACATGGTATTGGGGCAGACGGGAGAGAAAGGGGAGGAATATCCCTCTGACGACAAAGTGAACGTGGACGTCGTGCTCGGCAACGTGCTCAAGGAGCTGCTCCACGGCGATCTGCTCACCAAAAACAACCTCAAAGAACTCAAAAAATATCTCGACGCGCATGAAGATGAGGTGTCCGAGATGGGCGTGGTCAAGTATGAATACGGGACCACTCTCAACATCTACACCGACGACCCGAAGAATGACGACAAGTATATGAAGGTCAATCCCTTCACCGACGCTATGCCTCCCTGGCTCAATTCGGACATGGCGGCGATGGCGAGCACCTTTGGCGCAGGCTGGGACGAGATCTCCGCAAACAGGGATCTGCTGGACAGGCAGTACGACCTCATCGGCGACGGTTCCCGCTGGCCCGAGAATGCCAACGAAGTGGTCATCGTGGTGGACAAGTACAACTCCCTTCCCGACTTTGCGATGTTCATCCTGGGGCTCCGCTCTCAGGACGATCTCGGCACGGTCATAGGAAGCGGGGATAAGAACAGCGAATTTTATGAGTCTTTCGACATCGAGGACCTCATCGGCAAGGAATACAAGGTGGTCTCTGACGCGGAATATTATATGCAACAGGACGAAAACGGCGAATGGGTGTATTCCGCGACCCCTCTTCCCCGCAACACTCTTGACAAAGCCACCGTGGACGCGATGGATTCCGTGCCCATAAAGGTGGTGGGCATTGTCCGTCCCAAAAAGGGAGTCACCGTCACCTCCATCAACGGGTATATAGGTTACACGCACGCGTTGAGCGAGCTCATGCTCGAAAAGGCGGAGGAGAGCGAAGCCGCGCAGTCTCAGCTCCAAGCCGCTCTCGCCGCCGCGAACAAGAACACGGGCGACTATCCCGTGACGGAGATAACCTATCAGAATTTCAAGAAGTATAAGTCCGTCGTCAACGTCGGCAACGTGATATACGACGGCGACAACGTGCCCGAGGACGGCGTCGCGGTGGGCGTGGGCACCGAGATCACTTCCTTTGCCATGCACACCGAAGTCATGCGCAAGTTGGGCGTCGCCGACCCCGAAACTCCGCAGACCATCAAGATATACAGCCATTCGTTCGACAGCAAGGCTGAGATCGAGGCTTTCCTCAAAAACTACACCGAGGAGACGGGCAGACCGGTGAAGTACACCGATCAGCTAGCCATCATAATGTCCTTCGTGGAGGAGATGAGCGACACCGTCACTCAGGTGCTCGTGGGCTTTGCCGCCATATCCCTCATCGTGTCCACGATAATGATCGCCATCATCATCTATACCTCCGTGCTCGAACGCCGCAAGGAGATAGGCGTGCTCCGAAGCCTGGGCGCGAGAAAGAAGGATATCTCCCGAGTGTTCATTGCGGAATCCGCCATACTCGGCGCGTATTCGGGCGCGATAGGAGTGCTGGTCGCGGTGGCGTTCTCCTTCGCGGGCAGCGCGATACTCGCGGCGGTGCTGGGCATAAGCGGGCTCATGGCGGTGTCGTGGTGGCAGTGCCTGGTGATGTTCGGGATAAGCATTGTGCTCAGCGTGCTTGCAGGGTTCATCCCCTCGAGGGTGGCGTCCAAGAAGGATCCGACCGTGGCGCTCAGGAGCGAGTGACCTTCGGCGGCGGGAGGGGAGAGTGTCCGCCCCCTTCGCCGTCCGCTCGGACGTGCTCGCGACGGAAAAGCGGGCGTATGCGCACGGTATGCGTACGATACGAGCGCCATATCCGTATAATAAGAGCACGTTACCCGTACGATATACACGCGATATACGCACGGTCATGCGCGCGGTCATGAGTACGGTCATGAGTACGATAAACAAGAAAGAAACGAATACAAAAGAAAAAATCCCGTTGCGAGCGCAACGGGATTTTTTGATGTGCGTCTGCGGGTCAGACCGCTTTGCGTCCGCTCGTGAGCGCCGCTTTCACCAGCATGACAACGCCCACCGCGAGGCTTATCGCGCCGATGGCGACGTAGATGCCCTCGATACCGCCCTCTACGTAGGCGACCACGAACAGGATGCCCACGACCAGCGCGAACAGGATGGTGAGGATATACAGCACTTTGGAGACTGTGGACATCCCCTTGAAGCTCTTCAGCCCCATCACGAGCACAAGCACCGCAAAGAGCATTATCGCGATGCCCAGGATGAGGATGACCACATCGGGAGCAAGCGCCGCGACAAGTATGAGCCCTATGCCGATGAGCAGTTCGATGACGCCCATCACCCAGTTTTTGTGGAAGAGTTCAAAGAGTCCGAGCACTGTGGCAATGACGCCGATGGTCATCATCGCGATGGCGGCGACTGCGCTTTCCAGCCAGATGAAGAGCACACCCAGAACGATGAAGAGCAGGCAAAGCATCACGCTGTTGTCCGTCATTTTGGCGGTTGTTTGGATCTTTTTAGCCATTATATCACCTCTCATGATACGGCGCGGCACGCCGAACCGTTTTTTTCGTGACATATTATATAATACGCCAAGTTTATTTTCAACCCCCGTCCCGGAAATATGCGTTTTTTTTGTGATGCCGGGCCGAAATAATACGGATCTGCCTCAGAGTAATTCTTTTCGGCGCTTTTCCGCAGTTGGGGCTTGCCAATATGTATACTATTGACTGCGCCCCATCAGCAAAAAATCATCCGAAAATCTTTTGCTCTGAGGTGCGAGCAGTTCTGCGCCGCCCGATCATTGGCTGAGAGATAAAGCGAATGACGCGTTTCGAGATGAGATCAGCGGCGCGGGACCCGATCCGTATTATTCCGCTCCGGCATGCCGGAAGGGCATAGGGAGAGCAGTCGTTGCGGGCGCGGGAGGGAGACACATTATGCTCTCCCGTCGGAAGATGATCCAAAAGGAGGGTGGATGAAAAAGAGGAGGGGCTCCGCCCTTCCGGAGGACGTCTCCCGCTTTTCGGCAGGGTATGAAAAAGCCGCTCGGGGGAGCGGCTTTCGGCTCATGGCGTCATATCCTGCGCGCTCATTCGGTCACCGACCTTATGAACTTGTCAAAGCGCGCCTGACCGTCCTCTGTGTTTTTGAAGACCGCCGTGGTGTCCAGGATCTTTTCGCAGGCAGAGTTGATATAGTCCGTGATGGCGTTTTCCGCCTTTTCCTCGGACATTTCGGTGCCGCCGTCCGCGACGAGCTGGGCTATCATGCCCAGGTGCTTGTTGAGGGGATGTCCATCCTCGGCGATGGCTTTGAAGTCCAGGGGGGTCTTGCCCGTCAGGATGTCCTTTATCTGTTCGGATTCCCGTTGCAGTCTGCCGGGCAGGATGAAGAGCCCTTGCACCTCGATTATGCCTATGGCTTCCTGCTTGATGTTGTGAAGCTCTTCGGCGGGGTGGAAGATGCCGTAGGGGTGCTTCTCGTCCGTGCGGTTGTTGCGCAGGATGAGGTTTATCTGATACTCGCCGTCGTCATTGAAACAGGCGGTGGGAGTGACCGCGTTGTGAGGAGTGGAAGAGCCGTCCGCATTCGCGGTGCGGCAGATGATGTCCGCGCCCTCGTCGGAGTAGTTTTCCCACGCGCTGCGGAATTTTTCAGCCGCGTCCAGGAGCATGGCGCGGTTTTTGCTTTCCAGCCTCACCACCGAATTGTACCATTCGGCGATGGAGACGTTGACGTCGGGGAAGTCCTTCATCAGATAGCGTTTGCGCGCTCCCGCCGAGAAGATGGGGAGCACCTTTTTGCCGCCCTGATAGTGGTCGTGCGCAAGGATGGAGCCTCCCACGATGGGCAGAGCCGCGTTGGAGCCGATGAAGTAGCCCGGGAAGAGATCCACAAAATCCAGCATACGGCGGAATGTCGCGGCGTTGACGTTCATGGGACGATGCTCGCGGGAGACCGCTATCATGTGCTGTTCGAAGTAGACGTAAGGGGAGAATTGCATGAACCAGTCCTCGCCGTCCAGCTCAAAGGGGATGGTGCGCAGGGTCTGGCGGGCGGGATGAGCCGCGTTGCCGCAAAAGCCCACATTCTCGGCGCAGAGCAGGCATTTGGGATAGCCCGTCTTGGCTTCCTTGGCGCGCCTGACCTCCTCGGGGGTCTTTTCGGGCTTCGCGAGATTTATCGTGATGACGATCTTCCCCCTGGGGTTGTCGTATTCCCATTGCACGTTGCGGTCTATGTCGGGGCGGCGGATGTACGCCGATCTTTCCGAAAGCGCTTCCAGCCATTCGGCGGCTTTCATGCTCCCGTCGCGCGCCGCGATGTTGTCAAAGGTCTCTATGACCTTGGACGGCGCGGGAGTGAGCGCGCCCATTATGCGCGTCTCGAAGAGGGCGCGGTCGCTCTCCTCGCAGATGCCCTTGCGTATCGCGTGATCCGAAAGCGCGGTAAGACTGGTGTAAAAGTCGTATTTGCCCACGGGCGCGTCGGACGGCTCCGTGAGACGGAGCATATCAAGCAGGGTGTTTGTGGCGAAAACTACGTCCGCTTCGTCCAGAGAAAGGTTGTTGACGGCGTAGTCCACAAGGTTGGAGACGTTGATCTTGGCAAGTTCCTCAAACGATTTGCGTGGAGACATAAAACCCCTTAACACGGGCATTTCCCTTGCAAACGGAATAATGCTGTGTTATCATAAAAAATACTATTTACATTATATATGGAGTTCACGGCAATGGCAACGATTTCGGCGGATTATTTTGAAAAGAATGCTTCCTCCATGCAGGTGCTCCGCGCGCTTTACGGCGATCCCGCGCCCGAGAACGCGCACCGCTACGGCAAACTCGCCGCGCGCCACCTCGACACCTTCGGCACAGAGAGCACGGACTTTTTCTCCTCTCCGGGCAGGATAGAGATCGTGGGCAACCACACCGATCACAACGCGGGCAAAGTGCTCGCCGCCGCTATCACGGTGGATACCCTCGCCGCGGCGCGTCCCACGGACGACGGGCGCATCAGGGTGAAATCCGAAAACTATCCCATGCTCGAAGTCTCTCTGGACGACCTCGCGTTCAGACAGTCCGAGTTGGGCACTTCCGTTGCCCTCATCAAGGGGGTCGCGGAGTATTTCATCCGCGCCGGGAAAAAGGCGGGCGGCTTCACCGCGTGCATGGATTCCAGCGTCCCCAAGGGGAGCGGGGTGTCCTCTTCGAGCTCATTCGAGCTCGCCATCGCCGAGATATTCAACAGATATTACAACGGCGGAGAGCTTTCCCCCATATTCATGGCAAAGGCGTCCCAGTATGCCGAAAACGTCTACTTCGGCAAACCCAGCGGGCTCATGGATCAGAGCGCGATCGCGCTGGGCGGGGTGAATATGATAGACTTCCGCAGTTTCGAAGACCCCGAAGTGGTGGGCGCGAGATGGTGCTTTGACGACCTCGACATCTACGTCGTCGCGACGGGCGGAGACCACAGCGACCTCACGGACGACTATGCGGCGATCCCCGCCGAGATGAAAGCCGTGGCGTCCGCGCTCGGCGGCAAGGTGCTGAGGGATGTCCCCGCCGAAAAGTTTTACGCCGCAGAGGAGAGCCTGCGCGGGACCCTCCCGCCGAGAGCGCTCCTTCGCGCGGAGCATTTCTATGAGGAAAACGTCAGAGTGGAGCAGGCTCTCGGAGCGGTCGCTTCAGGCGACGAAAAGGCATTCCTCGCCGTTGTCAACGCCTCGGGCGAGAGCTCGGCAAAGAAACTCCAAAATCTTTATTCCGAAAAAGGAGATCACTCAATAGAGCTCGCTCTCGAAAAAGCGGCGGGGATAGACGGGGTCTTGGCAAAGCGCGTGCACGGCGGCGGATTTGCGGGCACGATACTGCTCTTTGTTGCAAAAGACCGTTCAGACGCCGTAAACGATATCTTGAACGCCGAGTTCGGCAAAAATAATGTGTTCAGACTCTTGATTCGCGAGTCGGGCGCGTGCCGCGTGCCTCTCACGGAGGAAAAATGAATCTGCTGTCGGCAATTGACAAAATAGCCTTTTATGTCGGCGATGTCCCCGTCGCCTGGTACGGCATAATCATCGTGATAGGCATGATCGCGGGGCTCGTCATCATCTGCTTGGAGTGTAAGCGGGTCAACCTCAACGTGGACGACGCCGTGGAACTCTTTTTGTGGGTCATCCCCCTTGCGGTCATCTTCTGCCGCGTCTTTTACGTCGGCGCGCGTCCGGACAGATACTTCCCCGTGGAGAGCTGGGACGACTTCGTGGACGTCATCGCGATCTGGGACGGCGGCATAACGATAATCGGAGGATTGGTCGGCGGGCTCATCGGCGCGGGGATATTCGCCTTCCGTATGCGCAAAAAGTGCAACTTCGGCAACATCGTCGATCTCATCGTGGTGCCTCTGCTCACGGGACAGATAATCGGCAGGCTCGGGAACTTCGTCAATCAGGAGGCGTTCGGCATCCCCATCACGGATTCCCGCTTACAGACCTTCCCGTTCGCGGTGTGGATAGACGATCCCCAGGGGGTGGAGGAGGCTTTCCGTCCCATAGTGGAGAGAAACACCCCGGGATGGTTCGCCGCCACGTTCTTTTACGAGATGGTGTGGAACACCATCGGCGCGGTCATCTTCTTTGCGATATGGCGCAAGAACAGGCGCTTCCCGGGATTGCTCGGTTTCTGCTACTTCTTCTGGTACTTCCTGGGCAGGGGGTGGCTGGAATCCCTGCGCATAGACGCGGTGCCCGTCACCCAGGTGGCGTGCATAGTCGTCGCGCCTCTCGCGCTCGTGCTCGGCGCGGCGTACGTCCTCGTTTGCCTCACCCGTCAGAGCTTCCGCATGGTCAACTCCGCCGCGGCGGAGGGGAGGCTGGACATCACGGAGCTCAGCCGCTTCGATGTGGCGAATTACAGGTTCGTCACCCGTATGCTCGCGAAAGGGAGTTCCTTCCTTTGGAGATTCTACGGGGTCACGGATGTGCCCGTGGCGAAGCTCGCCGAGGGCGACTATATAAAAAAAGTGAGAACGGCGTGGAAACTTCCCAAGCCTTCCAAAGAGAAGGACGTCCCCGCCGCGGAGGTTTGAAATGTTGACTCCGCTTTCTTCCGAACGCAATCTTACCATGCTCACCGACCTCTATCAGCTCACGATGGCAAACGGCTATCTCCAACACGGCGTGAGCGAAAAGAGGGCGGTGTTCGACCTCTTTTACAGGGGTAGCGGCGGCTATTCCTACGCCGTGGCGGCGGGGCTGGAACAGGCGGTGCAGTATCTCAAAGACCTCCGCTTCGAGGAAGGGGACATAGCCTATCTGCGCTCCCTCGGCATCTTTCCCGAGAACTTTCTGGAAAGGTTGAAGAAGTTCCGTTTCACGGGCGATATCTGCGCCGTGCCCGAAGGTACGGTGGTCTTTCCCTCAGAGCCCATACTCACCGTGTCCGCGCCCATTTTCGAGGCGCAGATTATAGAGACGGCTCTGCTCACGATCATCAACCATCAGACCCTCATCGCGACGACGGCGGCGAGGCTCACGGCGTGCACAGACGGCAAGATATTGGAGTTCGGGCTCCGCCGCGCGCAAGGTCCCGACGCGGGCACTTACGGCGCGCGCGCCGCGTACATCGGCGGGTGCCGCTCCACCTCCAACGTGCTCGCGGGGGAGATGTTCGGCATAGCGGTGGCGGGCACTCACTCCCACAGCTGGGTGATGACCTTCCCCACCGAGCTCGAAGCGTTTGAGGCGTATGCGGACATCTATCCCGACAACTGCCTCCTCCTCGTGGACACCTACGACACTCTGAAGAGCGGCGTGCCCAATGCGATAAAGGTGTTCGACAAATTAAAAGCCGCAGGACACAAGCCCGTCGGCATACGTCTCGACAGCGGCGACCTTGCCTATATCAGCCGTGAAGCCAGGAAGATGTTGGACGCGGCAGGGCACTCCGATTGCAAGATATTCGCCTCCAACGACATTGACGAGAAAGTGTTGCTCGCCCTCAATTCTCAAGACGCGAAGATAGACGTCTACGGCATAGGCACCAAGCTCATCACCAGTTTCTCCAACGCCTCCCTGGGCGGAGTGTACAAGCTCTGCGCCATAGAAGAAGAGGGAAGGCTCGTGCCCAAGATAAAGGTGTCCGACAGCCATGACAAGACCACGGATCCCGGTGTGAAAAAGACTGTGAGGATATATCGCGGCGGCATGGCGGCGGCGGATCTCATCTGCCTCAAAGAGGAGAATGTGGACACCTCCCGTCCCCTCACCGTATTCCACCCCGAGCATACGTGGAAGCGCACCACATTCAAGGATTTCACCGTGAAAGAGCTCATGACCGAAGTGATAAAGGACGGCGAGCTCGTCGCGCCGCTCCCCTCTTTGGAGGAGATAGGCAGACATCACGACGAGTCCTGGGCGGAGTTTTTCCCCGAATACAAACGCGTGGTCAATACGCAGTATTACAAGGTGGACCTCAGCAAAAAGCTGTGGGAACTCAAAAACGAACTCCTCTCGGCAACGGCGCAGAACTGACCGAAACCGATGTTGTACGTCAAAAAAGCGCGGTTCACGCCGCGCTTTTGTCATTTTGCTAACATTTTATTCACGCGCGTTTCCCCTTTGCCCGAGGTTTCAAAAAAGCAAGAGCAGCGGCGGGAAAAGAGCATCGGGTCGCAGGTATGAGAGAGGGCGCGTCCGTCCCGTCCGCGTTCCGTCCGACATCGCGTGAGGAGCAGGTCGGATAAGACAGCAATCGCGCTTTTTCGCCGCAAGAGAAAATCTTTTGTCCTTCACGCGAGGTTATACTCGTGGCAAGGAGGACTTATGAAGAGAAAGAGCAAGGTGCAGCCTCGTTTCGCCGTCGTGCGCAAGGGGTATGATATGGATTCCGTGGAGGCGTACATCGCCATGGAACGCGAAAAGGCGGACAGAGCGGGGTTGGAACAAAAGGAGCGTATCAGAGTGCTCAAAGCCAGGTGCGACGCTTTGGAGGAGGAGCTGGCGGTGTTCAAGGGCAGGGAGGAGCAGATAAAGAGCGCTCTACTCTCGGCGGGCGAACAGGCGGAAAAGACGGTGCTGGACCTGAAATTCCGTTACGCGATGGAGCTGGACCGCCTCAAACTCTTCCGCGCAAAATGGACGGGCGCGTACGAAGAGATAAAGAAAAGGTATGATTTCGCGAAGGACGCGCTCAATATGGAGAGCGTCGCGCTCTCTGTCAAGCTGGAATTGGAGCGCTTCCTCGCAGAGGATTTTTCTCTGGATCGCGGAGACCCCTCCGACGAGAGAGAGCAGGCGTTCAGGGAGGAAGCTGACAGGCTTTCAGAGGAGGACGGGCAGGTGAAAGAGCTCAAAGAGAAGCTCCTGAAAGCCGTCGAGCGCAAGGAGAGAGAGGAAAAACTCGCGGCGGGGAAGCCCTCGCGCAAAGAGGGCGCGGCGGCGGATATCGGGGAGGAGGGATTCTCCCTCGAAGAGGCGATGCACCCCAAGGAGAGCCTTGCCGAGATATGCCGCTATCTCGGGCTCGGGAAATAGCTTGCGCACGTCCTCTCCCGCCGAACGCATGGTATATCGGCGAGGCGAAAGGCGCGGTTCGGGCGGAGATCGGCGGCGCGACATCCGATCCGTATCATTACGGTCCGGCATACGAGAACTTGCGCGAATGAGATGTTGTCAAAAAAAACGCACGGCGCGCCGTGCGTTTTCCTTTCATATGCTCCTTTTCTCACTCCGCGTCGGGGATGAGGGAGATGTCCTGCAAGGTGTAGGTGACCGTATGTTCGTTGCGGTCGGCGTCGTTGTAGGGCTCCACTATCTTCACGAGGACGTGGGGGAGCGCCCACATATCGTCGCGCGCGTAGGTGGAGAGGGAGGTGTGCGTCCCCTCGGCGTTTTTCGCGGCGTAGACGGGATCCACCGTGTAGTAGAGGCGTTGCGAGGCGCCCGCCACCGTCGTCGCGCGGGAGAGAGATGCGCAGTAGCAGTTGAGGGCGGTAGTCGCGTTTTGCACTTCCTTGTCCTCGTCGTCCTTGCCGAGGGAGGGGAAGGGGAGATCCTTCACTTCCTCCGTGCCGCTCACCGAGAAGGTGAGGGAGACTGAGGTCTGTTCCGTCGCGTTGACGGCGGCGGTGCTGAACCCGAATGAGAAGGAGGAGGAGAAGGTGGAGACTCCGCGCAGGCTCTGGTGGAACTCGTTGTTGTCGTAGTACGGAGAGCCGAGACCCACCGAGCCGCTCTTCGTCTCGCCGTCGGCGGTGAGAGTGTATTCAAGAGTGCTGCCGCTGTATACGCCGTTCATCCTGAAAGTCTGCTTGCCGTCCACGGTCTCGCTCCTTAAAGTGGCGTAGGGGAGGAGATAGTTCCTGCCGTCCGTCAGGGCGAAGTAGCACGCGGTCTCGAAGAGCAGTTTTTTGCCGTCTATCGAGGCGTTCAGGGTGCTTTTTATCAGATAGCCCTCGCGCTGTTCGAATGAGTAATCGCCGACGGTGACTTTATCGGTATTTTCTTCGGCGTCGTAGGCGGCGTAATAGATTATCTCGCTGACATAGGTGCCTTCCGTCCCCTCGTAGGCGCTGTCGTCCACGGTGTAGGTGTAGCGTTCATAGGGACGGGCGTTTTTCCACGCGTCCACGAGCTGTCCCTGGGTGGTGGCGTTGTTGCACGCGGCAAGCGCGAACGCGAGCGCGGTCACCACGAGGATGAGAAGGATAAAAGTCGCTGTCTTTTTCATAATAAAGTAATTATAACCGAAATGCGCGCGCGGCGCAACGGATTTGCCCAAAATGCGGAAATCGCGTCCGACCTCTGCCTCGTCTTGAAAAGGGGGACGGGACGTGATATACTGCTTGCATGAAGATCGTTTTTTCCAACACCGCTCACGACGCCTATCACCGCGTCCTCGGCGAGCTCAAAAAAAGGCTCGGCGACGGCGGGGAACACATCGTCATCGTGCCCGACAAATTCACCGCCTCTTCCGAGCGCGGGGTCATCGCCACTCTCGGGCTGGATTCCGTGTTCAACGTGAGCGTGACCTCCTTCACCCGCCTTGCTGAAAAGACGATCGGCGCGCGCATAAAGAAGTGCCTCACGCCTCAGGGTTCCGTCCTGCTCCTTGCCAAGGTGATAGAACGCAACGCGGCAAAACTCGGCTATTACGCCCGCGCCGCAAGGACGACGGGATTCGCAGAGGAGTTTTACGCCGCTCTCACCGCGATAAGGAACAGCGGCGTGACCCCCGAAAAACTGCGCGACGTCTCCCTCCGCGCTCCCGAAAACGTGAGGGGGAAATTCGCGGATATGGCGTTGATATACGAAGAGTATCTCTCCGCGCTCGGGGAAAGACACAGCGATCCCTCCACC
Organism: uncultured Clostridia bacterium; assembly: GCA_944363035.1. Classification (GTDB taxonomy): domain Bacteria; phylum Bacillota; class Clostridia; order Christensenellales; family CAG-917; genus Limadaptatus. The sequence continues at coordinate 26,365 of CALVTS010000006.1, read as the reverse complement.
AGATTGGAGGCTTTTGCCGAATATCTTGACGGATGCGAGAGCATCCCCGCGCACTTTTATGTGGTGGATTTTTACGATTTCAAGTCGCCGGAGCTGGATGTTTTGAGCGGGCTCGCGCGTTCCGCGCTCTCACTCACCGTAGGCATGGTGAGCGGAGAGGGGGAGCCCAATGCCAGGATATACTGCGACGCCGCCGCCCGCAGACTGATAAAGGCGTGCGGAGGAGGGGATATCGAGAGAAGCCGCGAGGAACTGCATCCCGCCCTCGACGCCATCTCGCGCAGACTCTTTTCCTACGAACCCGCCGAAAAGAGGACGGAGTGCGACGGCAAGGTGAGGCTTGTCGCGGCGCGTACCCGCTCGGAAGAGATAGACTTCCTCATGCGGGAGATAGTCTCAAAGGTCGCGGCGGGGGCGAGGTACCGCGATTTCGAAGTGGTGCTCTCGGACACCGACGCATACAAGGCGGAGTTGAAGAGCGCGTTTTTGAGGTGCGGCATCCCCTTTTTCATAGACACGCGGGAGTTGCTCTCGGAGCAGACCAAGACCAGGTTCCTCCTCGCCGCGATCGCCGCCGTAAGGAGCGGTATGCGGCTTGCCGAGGTCTCGGAGTTCGTCAAGAACCCTCTCTTCCATCACGGGGCGGAGGACGGAGAGGACGAGGTGTTCAGATTTGAAAATTACTGCCTTCGTTACAATGCGGACCGCTCCCGTATGACCCGCCCCTTCACCTTGGGCGAGGATGGGGAAAGGGAGTGCGCAGAGAGGGTGCGGCAAAGGCTTTCAGAGGCGCTTTCTCCGCTCGTGTTCAAGGGGGAGATAAGCGTCGAAGAGTTTGTGAAAAGGGTGTCCGCGTTTTTGGATAGGTGTGAGGACGCATGGCGCGCCCATACCGCGAAACTCACCGAAACCAGCCTTTATTATGCAAAATGTGCCGATCAAGTTGACGAAAAGATAGCTTCCTTGCTCGACGAGATGAAGGAGACTTTGGACGGAGAGGGGGATCTCGCCCACTTCGAGAAGATGTTCAAAGCCGCCGTGCAGACTGTCAAGATAGCTCTTGTGCCGACTTGGCTGGACTGCGTCTACGTCGGGAATACGGACAACAGATATTTGGGCGGAGGGGACATCTATATCCTGGGCGCGAACGTGGGCAAACTGCCTCGCGGCGCAGAGGGCGGAGCGGTGATATCCGAAAGGGACGAAGAGGTGCTCGCCGCGCTCGGAGCGGGAGTCGCGCCCACCGTGAAAGAGAGGGTGTATTCCGAGCTCATGTCCGTCACCGAGATCATGAAACGTCCCAAAGGCACCCTCACCGTGTGTTATCCCGAGAGCGACCCATCGGGGGAATTGCGTCCCTCCGTCGTGGTGTCCGAGCTCAAGGGGATGCTCTCCGAGGGAGGGGAGCCTCTCAAAGTCGCGCGCGCCGAGATACCGCCCTATCGGGCGCTTTCGGAAGAGGAGGCGGAGAGGCTGATACCAGCCCTGTTCGTCACTCCCGCGGCTTGTATGCACGAGGTGTTGAAGGGGATACCCTCGGGAGACGGCGGCGGGCGGCTTGCCGCCGCGATGAAATGTCTGTCCGACGAGGATCTCGTCAGAGTGGAAAGGATATACCGCAGGACTTCTCCCGTCGGCGAACTGGACTCCGAAGGGACGGCGGCGGCTCTTCGCCGCACCCGCGGCAGGACGGACGCTTCCAGGCTGGAGACCTATTTCGCCTGCCCGTACAGGCACTACTTCGCCTACATCGTCGGGCTCAGGGAAAGGGAGGAGGCAAAGGTGGACGGGCGCACTTTCGGCGTCCTGATGCACACCGTCCTGGAAAGGTTCTTCAAGCTGGTCGCCAAGGGCAGGGTAAAGAGCGGCGAGGCGGAAAAGAAGGCGGGCGAGCTCTTCGACGCCGCCGTTGCGGAGGAGGAATGGCTGGTCTCTGCGGCGGAGGACGCGGCGGTCGCGCGCGCTCTCGCGAGACTGAGGGCGGAGGCGTGTTCGGTGTGCCGCACCCTCTTTGACGCATCCGAAAGGTCGGAGTATAAGCCCGTCTACGTGGAGGCGCGGATAGGGAGCAAGGAGCTTCCCGCTCTGAGACTTAAAGACGAGGAGGGCGGGGTCTCTCTCCTGAAAGGCAGGGTGGACCGCGTGGACGCGTGCGGCGGCAAGTTTTATGTCGTGGATTACAAGACTTACAAGAGCGCGGATCTCTCCCTCTCGGACGTGTACTCCGGCAAGAAGATACAGCTCTACCTTTACATGGAGGCGATCGCCGAGGATACGGGCATGACCCCCGTCGGAGTGTTTTATCTCCCGCTCGCGTTCGATTTCGAAAAGGGAGGCGCAGAGAGGAGATATAAGGGCAACCTCGTCCGCGACGAAAAGGAGGCGCGCAAGATAGATCCCCTCTTCGGGGAGGAGGGAGGCATACTCCCGTGCAAGAGAGGGAAGGACGGCGGACTGTCCTCTCCCGTGCACCTCACAGAGGAGGAGTTCGCCGCGGTAGGCAAGTACGTCCGCGCGCTCGCCGCCTACGGCGCGATGTGGATAGCCAACGGCATAATAGAGCCAGAACCCCTCGAAAGGGAATGTCTTTACTGCGACTATGCTTCCATCTGCGCGTGGAGGCAGGGGGAAAAGGGAATCAAGTCTCCCGCCGTCAAGCCGGAGGATTTCTGTGCGGACGACCCGCGCGGTCTGATGAATCCGTCCGTGGGCGCGGAGGAGAATGAGGAAAGATATGTGGACTGAAAGGGAGAATGAAAAGGGATCCCCCTCCGAGAGGCTCCTCATCGGGCTGACGGACAGGCAACGCGAAGCGGTATGCTCGCGCGGCAGAGTGTTGGTTTCCGCTTCGGCGGGAAGCGGCAAGACCACCACCATGGTGCGCAAGATAATCGCCGAGGCGGAAAAGGGGATACCTCTTTCGGATATGCTCATACTCGTCTACAACGAGGCGGCGGCAAGCGAGCTCAAAGAGAGACTGCACGGAGCTCTCTTCGACGCGGCGTGCGCGGCGGACGGGAGCAAAAGAGAATTTTTGCGCTCCAATATCGACGCCATCTCCTCTGCGTCCATAGGCACCATACACGCATTCTGCCGCGCTCTCATCAAGGCGAATTTCCAAAGACTGGGGGTGTCGCCCTCCTTCGACATCATAGGCGAGGGGGAGGAGGCGCGCTATAAAGCCGCGGCGATGGACGCGGTGTTCGCGGGATACTCCGAAAGGGGGGACGCGGTGTTCGCAAAGCTCGCCGACGCTCTCACGGCGGGAAGACGGGAGGACAATTTCCGAAAGGTCGTGGAGGAACTCTACGGCGTGACGGAGATACAGCCCGACAGAGCGGAGTTCCTGAGAAAGGTGCGGGAGAGCTACCGCGAAGCGGAGGACGGCGGATATGCCGAAGCTCTCGCCGCCGACGCCCGTGAAAGGATGTCGCGCTGGCGCAGGGTCCTCGAGTCCGTCCTCCCCGTATTGCGGGACGAGGGGCAGTCCTCCTATGAACAAAAAGTCATGCTCCTCCTGGACAGCCTGAAAGTCTCGGAGAGGGCGGATCTCGAAGGAGTGGACAGGATAGCGGACGCGGCGACGGAAGCGTTCGCCTTCCGCGCCTCCAAAAAGAGAGGCTCCGAGAGCGACGCGGTGGAGCTCGTGAAACAGACCGTCAACGCGGCAAAGAGCTTCTTCGCTGATCGGAAGGCGACTTTTTCGGACATGGCGCAGATCGCAAAAATGCACCTTCAAAACGCGGAATTTGTCGATAAACTGTTGGAAATTGTCGAAAACCTGGATGCGGAGTTCTCGGCGGCGAAGCGTGCGGACGATGTTATGACCTACGCCGATCTGGAATATTACGCCGCCGAACTCGTGCGCTCGGGGGACTTTGCGGGGCGATACAAAGAAGTGTTCGTTGACGAATATCAGGATGTCAATCCCGTGCAGGAGTTCATCATCGGCAAGCTCCTCCCCGCAGACGCGTTCATGGTTGGGGACGTCAAACAGAGCATATACGCGTTCAGGCTTGCCGACCCCGAGATATTCCTTGAAAGAAAGCGCCGCTACGAAAAGAGCGGCGAGGGAAAGGCGATAGAATTCAACGCCAATTTCCGCAGCGTGCCCGCCGTGCTGGATTTTGTCAACGGAATCTTCGACGTTGCCATGACTGCGGAAAATTCGGGAGTGGACTACCAAAAAGAGGGGCGGTTCGAGGTCACGGACGACAGGAGGGACATCGACGGCAACGTCCTTTCGGGAGGCGCGGAGGTGCATCTCTTCGCGGCGGAGGGGACGTTGGCTGCCGCCTACGCCGAGGCTCGGTTCATCGCTTCCGAGATAAGGAAGCTCACTTCCTCTGCGAAGAGGGATGACGGCGCGCCGATAGGTTACGGCGATTGCGTGGTGCTCGTGCGGTCGCGCTCCCGCAACATGAAAAAGCTCGCGGGCTATCTTGCGGAAGAGGGCATACCCGTGGACGCGGGCATATTCGAGGAGGAGAGCTCCCGTCCCGAAGAGGATCTCATCCGCTTCCTCACCGTATTGGACAACCCGCGCAACGACATACCTCTCGCGGGGTTCATGCTCTCGTACTTCGGCGGATTCGATGAATCGGAACTCGCGGTGATAGCGGGTATGCGCCCCGAGGGCGGCGACCTTTACGACGCCGTGCTCGCCGCGTCGAAAGAGGAGAGCCGCATAGGCAGAAAGACAGCGGATATGCTCGCCATGCTCGCGGGCTACCGTCTCAAAGCCAGTTTCAAGAGCGTCCCGGAACTTTTGCAGAGCATAGTCTCCGATTTCGATTTCGACGCCTGCGCGCGCGCAATGGGCGAGGGTTCTTCGGACAGAGTGATCGCCTTCATCACCGAAAAGGCGACAAAGGACAGCTATGCGGGGATAGGCAGGTTCCTTTCCTCCTATGCGTCCTCCGAGGGCAGGAGAAGGACGAGCCGTCCCGAGGGCGGGGATAAGGTGAGGTTCGCCACCTATCACGCCTACAAGGGGCTGGAAGCTCCCGTCGTTTTCGTGGCGGGCGCGGACAGAGCGGCGGGAAGACGGGGAGCGTACGGCGACGTCATGACGGACAACAGAGGGTATGTCGGGATGGCGTATTTCGATTTCGAACGCCGCGCCAAACAGAAGACCCTCTCCCTTGCCGCGCTCTCTGCGATGAGAGCCGCCCGCGAGCGCAGGGACGAGACGAGATTATATTATGTCGCGCTCACGCGCGCGAAGCAATACCTTTACGTCACGGGCAGATGTCCCAAGAGCCAATTGGAAAATTTCGGCGCGATCCCCCTCCCTGACCCTCCAGTCTCTCTGCTCGACCACATACGGGAAGCCAAATACGAGGGCAAGATGTTCGTGCTCAAAAAGCATTATTCGGAGGACCCCGCGCCCTATTTGGGGATATACCGCGAGCTGCCTCCCGTGGGGGATGCCGACGAGGACGCCTCTGCGAGGATAAAGAAGGCCATGAGCTTTTCATATCCGCACCGCGCCGCGACCTCACTTTCCATGAAATACAGCGTGTCCGCTCTTGACGGGGGCGGGGACGAGCTCACGTTGGGCGCGTTTGCCGACCGCGCGGACGAGGGCATACTCTACCACAAGATAATGGAGCACATAGACTTCGAGGCGGAGGGTAGAGCGGGCGTGGAAGCAGAGCTCGACAGGATGACATCCGAGGGCGTACTCACCGAGGCGGAGCGCGCCGCGACGGACGTCGGCGCGATCGCCGAATGCCTCGCGAGCCCCGTCATGCGTCTTGCGAGAAAGAGCGTATGCTATCGCGAAAGATCCTTCCTCATGTATCTTCCCGCCAACGAGGTGGGCGGCGAGAGCCCCGACGACAAGGTGTTGGTGCAGGGGGTCATAGACTTGCTGATAGACGGCGAGGAGAGGGTGATCGTGGATTTCAAAAACTCCGCGCTGAGGAATGCCGAAGCCATGGAAAAATACAAAAAACAGCTTTATCTTTACAAAAAAGCGGTTGAAAACTCGTTTTTGGGAAAAGTTGACAGAGTGGTGCTCTATTCTTTCAAGACGGGAAAGACGGTGGAGCTGTAAGAGAAAAGGAAGTTCTCCGAATGCCTCCGAGGCGGGAAGGGACGCCCGCTCCGCCTCCGCAAGGGAGAGAGAAGCCGCCGAAAATCCCTCCCCCTTCGGCGTCGTTCTCCCTCCCGAGAAAGATGAATTTGTGCCCTTATAACGCTTTTTAGGGGCAAAAGCCTTGCTTTTTAGCGCGCGTGTGGTATAATTACCATAACATTTGTAGTGCTATATACGGAGGCTCTGAGAGCAAAATGGACTTCTTCAACAAGATTTTTGACGGTTTGGTCGATTTGTCGGAAAAACTCCCGACGATAGAGATCGGATCGTTCTACATCGTGGTCGCGGCCGCGTTGGGGATCGTTGCGGTAGTCATTGGGCTCACATATCTCGCCTCCGAAGCATACAAACTGAGACGCGCCTGCGGCAGGGTGATCTCCTATCTCGATTCCGAGGAGGTCGTCAACGACGACAACGTGGCGGATTTCACCGCATCCTGCTTCGGAGCGAAAGCTCCCGCCGCTCTGCGCGAAGCGTGGGTGAGCTATCTCGGCGTGCGGTTCGGATATCCGAGCGAAGTGCTTTCGGAGTCCGCCGTCTTCGACAAAGAGGTCAAACGTCCCGACCCTGTGAGGGCGAACGTGTTCATCGCGATAGCGCTGGTGCTCACCGCCGTCTTTGCGTTTTGGGGATTGGGCGCGATGAAGACCTCCGAAGTGGGCGTGGTGCTCCTGCTCGGTCTGCTCATCGGCGGAGTCGGATATCTGGCGCTGTGGCTCATCGCCCGCAAGGAGTACATAGACGCAAAGCGCAAGTTCGCGCTCATGCAGGAGGAGCTGGATTCCAAGGTGGATCTGCAATCCGAGCGCGACTATGCGACGGACGCCTCCCCGCTGTTGCAGGTGGCGGCGATAATGGACGGCATCATCGCGCGCAATATCGCGCGTCCCGCTCCCACCAAGGAGGAGCTGGAAGCCGTCGTCCGTGAAAGGGAGAGAGAGGAGGAGCCCCTCCCCGTGAAAGAGGAGCCCGCCCCCGAAAAGGAAGAGCCCTCTCCCGAAAGCGAGGAGAGCGTCATCGAAAGCCTACCCGCAGAGGAGCGCGTTTTTGAGACCCTCCCCGAAGAGGAGCACATCGAGACCTACGCTCCCGAGGAGGAGAAAACTCCCATCGAACAGGCTGTCGAGGAGGCGGAACGCGCCGAAGAGAGCGCCCCGCTCCCCGAAGAGGAAGCGCAAGAGGAGACAGAAGAGGCCCGCGGTGAGAACGCGGAGGATATAGAAATAAATGACGAGGATGAGGAAATTATGTTTGGAAGAAAGAAAAAGAAACTCCAAAATGCCGAGCTGACCGCACGCGGTTACGACGATCTCGTCGTCGATGCGGAAGTGCTTGACGACGACAACGGCGACGGCGCCGAGGTGGGACAGCTCGTTTCCATGCCCGCACCCGCGCAACCCTATGCGCAACAGCCCGCGCCCGCGCAGGCGACGTCCGTACAGCCCGCGCCCGCAGGTATGGCGCGCGGTTCCGCGCCCGAGTCCCTCGAAGGGCTCAACATCGCGGCGCGCCCCGCGGCGGACTCTTCCGTGACGGTCTCTTTGGAGCCCGAAGTCATCTATGTGGAAGAGGACCTCGACGAGGGCGATGAGGACGTCAAGCCCCCCAGGCTCGCGAAGCTGCCTCATCTTGTGGACTACGTTCTGACCATGAACCTCTCCAGAAGCATGAAGATCCGTGTGGCGATGCTCATGCTCCAGGCGTACTCCGTGTTCCAGAACAGTCCCGAGAACAAAGCCATCGTCATCCAGTGTCTGACCAAGATCATGAGAGTGCTCATGGCGGATCATGCGGCGGCACAGGCGGCGAAAGCCAAGGCGGAAAAGGAAGCCGCCGAAGCTCAGGCGGCGGCAGACAAAGCGGCGGAGTGACCCCCTTTTCGGACAGACCCTGCACACATCCGCGCGTTGCGCGGATGTGTGCGTAGCCTTTTTCGGTCGAAATGATCTCGGACGCGGGGTGCGCGTCCCTCGGCGTATGCGTGCGGAGCTTTGTGTCCGCGCGCTTTTTTCTGTCATCCGATGAAGCGATTTTCTGTCATCTAACCGAACGGTTTTCAAAAACGAAACCGCCGATGACGGCGGTTTCGGAAGTGTGTTTTCGAATGTTTTCGAGCGCGTATTCGGAGCGTCGGGGAAACTTCTCGTGCTTCTTGTTTTGCGGGTTTCTTATTTCAGGAAGCGCTTTTTCCAGAGCACTATCCCCGCGACCAGGCACACCACCACGGATATGCCGATGACCACCCAGAATCCCCAGCTCTCGTCCTCGAAGGGCACCCCTGTGTTCATGCCCCAGAACGCGCCTATCATGCTCGGTATCGCGACGAGCAGGGTGAGGGAGGTGAGCACCTTCATGACCACGTTGAGGTTGTTGGAGATGATGGAGGCGTAGGCGTCCATGGTGCCCGAGAGTATGTCCCGGTATATGTTTGACATCTCGATGGCCTGCTTGTTTTCGATGACCACGTCCTCCCACAGGTCCTCGTCCTCTTCGAAGAACTTCATCATCTTGGGGAGCTTGTCGAGCACCACGCTGTTGGAGCGCAGGGAAGTGGAGATATAGACAAGGGATTTTTCCAGGTCCAGCATCTCGATGAGTTCCCCGTTTTTCATGGACTTTTCCAGCACGTTCTGGACGCGTTGGCTGGCGCGGTCTATCTGTTTGAGGTAGTGCAGGAATTTTTTGGATATGGTGTATTGCAGTTGTATGAGGAAGCGGGTGCGTTTGTGCAAGTTGAAATCCTTGACGAAACGCGCCGAGAGCATATCGTCTATGAGGCTGGTCTCTTCCAGACAGACGGTGACCATCACTTCGGAAGTGGAGATGAAGCCGAAGGGCAGAGTGGTGTAGGTGTAGTGGTTGTCGTCCTCTTCGGTGAAGGGGATGTCCGTCACCACCAGGAGGGCGCCGGTGTCGTCGTCCTTTTCGACACGCGCGCGCTCTTCCTCGTCCAGAGCGGCTTTTATCATGTCTTCCGCGATGCCCGTGGAACGCGAAATGAGCTCGATCTCCTTGTCCGTCGGGTTGGACATATGGACCCAATGGTCGCGGAAATCGTACTTTTCGTCCACGACGGCGGGATCGACCGAGATGGTGGCTTTGTTGATCTTCTTGTAAACCTGGAGCATATCGTTTCCTCCGGTGACGCGCCGAAAACGCCGTGTCGGAGAAAACCCGAAACACGTGCGTATCAAGCGGGATTGTGACTACTTCGATAGTCGGAGTCCATATCGCACCTCAAATTTTTTCGTCGCTCTCATCTTAGCAAAAAAAAAATCCCAAGGCAACCGAAATCGCTTGCCCAAAATATCTTTTTTTGCTAGACTCTCTTTGATTAAAAGAAATTTTAAGACCAATCAGGAGGTTTCAAATGAAGAAATTCGTCTACCAGTTCAAAGAGGCGAGCCAAGCCGATTGCGACAGACGCGCAATGTTCGGCGGCAAAGGCGCGAACCTTGCCGAAATGACCAAACTCGGTATGCCCGTGCCCCAAGGCTTCACCATCACCACCGAAGCCTGCACGCAGTACTACAAGGACGGCGAGACAATAAACGACGCCATCCAGGCTGAGATCATGGAAAACATCGCCAAGCTCGAGAAGCTCGTCGGCAAGGAGTTCGGTTCTTTGGACAATCCTTTGCTCGTTTCCGTGCGTTCCGGCGCCCGCGCTTCCATGCCCGGCATGATGGACACCATCCTCAACCTCGGTCTCAACGACGAAGTGGTGGAGAGATTCGCGGTCAAGACCAATAACCGTCGTTTCGCATACGACAGTTATCGTCGTTTCATCCAGATGTATTCCGACGTCGTCATGGAAGTCGGCAAGAAATATTTCGAGGAGCTCATCGACGAGATGAAGGCGAAGAAGGGCGTCAAACAGGACACCGAGCTCGACGCCGACGACCTCAAAGAGCTCGCCGAGCAGTTCAAAGCCGAGTATAAGGCGAAGATCGGCTCCGATTTCCCCCAGGATCCCAAGGAACAGCTCATGGGCGCCATCAAGGCGGTGTTCCGCAGCTGGAACAACCCCCGCGCCATCTACTATCGCCGCATGAACGACATCCCCGGCGATTGGGGCACCGCGGTCAACGTCCAGATGATGGTCTTCGGCAACATGGGCGACACCTCCGGCACCGGCGTCGCGTTCTCCCGCAACCCCGCCACCGGCGAGAAGGGGCTCTTCGGTGAGTACCTCATGAACGCTCAGGGCGAGGACGTCGTGGCAGGCGTGCGCACTCCTTCCCCCATCTCCCACCTCAAAGAGACCAATCCCGCGGTGTACGAGCAGTTCGTCAAGATCGTCGAGACTCTCGAGAAGCATTACAGGGATATGCAGGACATGGAGTTCACCATCGAAGAAGGCAAACTCTTCATGCTCCAGACCAGAAACGGCAAGCGTACCGCCACCGCCGCTCTCAAGATCGCGTGCGACCTCGTGGACGAGGGCATGATCGACGAGAAGGAAGCGGTCTGCATGATCGATCCCAAACAGCTTGACGCACTTCTGCATCCTCAGTTCGACGCGAAGGCGCTCAAAGCGGCGAAGCCCATCGGACGCGCTCTTCCCGCCTCTCCCGGCGCGGCGTGCGGCAAGGTCGTCTTCACCGCCGAAGACGCCACCGATTGGGTCACCAACAAAGGCGAAAAGAAAGTCGTCCTCGTCCGTCTCGAGACCTCTCCCGAGGACATCGAGGGTATGCACTACGCACAGGGCATCCTCACCGTTCGCGGCGGCATGACCTCTCACGCGGCGGTCGTTGCGCGCGGCATGGGCACCTGCTGTGTCTCCGGTTGCGGCGAGATCGTCATCGACGAGGAAAAGAAAGTCTTCACGCTCGGCGGCAAGACCTTCCATGAGGGCGATTGGATCTCTCTGGACGGCTCCACCGGCAACATCTACGGCGAGGCCATCCCCACCGTCGACGCTTCCGTCACGGGCGACTTCGGCAGGATCATGGCGTGGGCGGACAAGTATCGCGCCCTCCATGTCAGGACCAACGCCGACACCCCCAAGGACGCCCGTCAGGCGCGCTCCTTCGGCGCGGAAGGCATCGGTCTGTGCCGCACCGAGCATATGTTCTTCGAACCCGACAGGATCATGGCAATGCGCGAGATGATCGTCTCCGACACCGTCGAGAAGAGAGAAAAGGCGCTCGCCAAGCTCCTCCCCATGCAGCAGGGCGACTTCGAGGCTCTCTATGAGGCGCTCGAAGGCACTCCCGTCACCATCCGCTTCCTGGATCCTCCTCTCCATGAGTTCGTCCCCACCGAGGAAGAGGACATCAAGACCCTCGCCAAGGATATGGGCATGACCGTCAAAGAGGTCAAGGACGTCATCACCTCCCTGCATGAGTTCAACCCCATGATGGGCCATCGCGGATGCAGACTCGCTGTCACCTATCCCGAGATCGCGGTCATGCAGACCAAGGCGGTCATCCAGGCGGCGATCGCCGTCCAGGCAAGACACGCGGATTGGAATGTCGTGCCCGAGATCATGATCCCCCTCGTGGGCGAGGTCAAGGAGCTCGCGTATGTCAAGTCCGTCGTCACCAAGACCGCCGATGAGTGCATCAAGGCGGCAGGCATCGAGATGAAATATAAGGTCGGCACCATGATCGAGATCCCCCGCGCCGCGCTTACTGCCGATGCGATCGCGACCGAGGCGGAGTTCTTCTCTTTCGGCACCAACGACCTCACTCAGATGACCTTCGGTTTCAGCCGCGACGACGCAGGCAAGTTCCTCGGCGCGTACTACGACAAGAAGATCTATGAGTCCGATCCCTTCGCCAGACTGGATCAGGTCGGCGTCGGCAAGCTCGTCAAGATGGCGGCGGAACTCGGCAGAGCCACCCGTCCCGACATCCACCTCGGCATCTGCGGCGAACACGGCGGCGATCCCAGCACCATCGAGTTCTGCCACAACGTTGGTCTGGACTACGTCTCCTGCTCTCCCTTCCGAGTCCCGATCGCGAGACTCGCGGCGGCGCAGGCTAACATTAAAAATCCCCGCAAATAATTGCGAGAAACGAGATAAGAAAAGCCCGCAGAAGCGGGCTTTTCGTTATGCAAAGGGAGGAAACACGGAGCGCCGCCTCGCCAACCGAAGCGGCGGCGCAGGCGAATATCAAGAATCCCCGCAAATAATTGCGAGGGATAAAGTACGCCGAAGCCGCCTCGCCAACCGAAGCGACGGCGCAGGCTAACATTAAAAATCCCCGCAAGTAATTGCGAGAAACGAGATAAGAAAAGCCCGCAGAAGCGGGCTTTTCGTTATGCAAAGGGAGGAAACGCGGAGCGCCGCCGCGAAAACACCCGCCGAGCGAAAATGAGCGAAGGAGAGACAGTTTCGCAGAGCAACGGAGAAACGCGGAAGGAGAGAGCGTCTTGCATTTTCGGGAGGCGGAGAGGAGGAGCGGACGAAAGGGCGAGGTGTTCCCTCGTGAGAGGGAACACCTGCGAAGGAAGTCACGCTCCGACGAGGCGCAGGCGAACATCAAGAATCCCCGCAAATAATTGCGAGAAATTGAACAAGAAAAGCCCGCAGAAGCGGGCTTTTCGTTATGCAAAGGGGAAAACGCGGAGCGCCGCCGCGAAAACACCCGCCGAGCGAAAATGAGCGAAGGAGAGACAGTTTCGCAGAGCAACGGAGAAACGCGGAAGGAGAAAAGGTGGAGAACATCGCTTGAAAAAGACAAAATTTGCGACTGAAATATAGCCGCATTATAGATTTGTCGCAAGAGGTGGCGATATGTATATCAGCAGGAGCATGGAGCAGGCGCTTTTGGAGAGCAAAAAACAGCGGATGTGTTACGGCGACGGGGACAAGGCAGGTCGGCAAGTCAACGTTGCTCAAAACCTTGTTTCCGAACGTCAGATATGTGACGTCACGTTAAGAGAGTCGCTTGCGAAAAAAGTTTTGCTTGGTGTGATTCAGAGGGCGAAGAGGGTGAGCTCGGTGGGGTAGTAGGGAGTGCCTTTGTACCTGAGATAGAATTTGTAGTTCGGAGACAGGGCGCGGATGAGGCGGGGGATGCGCCATAGGTCGTCGTTGCCGTGATAGACGGAGACGAGCAATTTGGGATGTTCCTCAGCGATGTGGCGGGCGGCTCCTTTCAAGGCGGCGTATTCTCCGCCCTCGATGTCGGCTATCAACATGGTGAAGGGGGAGGAGACGTCCTCGTCCAGGGTGACGACTTCAACTTCGGGGGAGTCGGGAGAGGGAGAGGTGTCCAGCGTGTTTGCCGACGCGCTCGCCAAAGACGGAGAGAGCCGCATCCTGCCGGATACGTCCGCCGCTCCTTTCACGCGTATTTCGACCTCACGGACTCCGGCGAGATGACGTCGCATTTTCGCCGCGCTCTCGGGAGTTATCTCATAGCAATAGATGTGTTTGTAGCTGTTTTTTCCGAAATTCGCAAGGTAGGAGAGCACCGTTTCGCCGAGATACGCGCCCAGATCTACGACGACTTCCTCTTCTGAGACAGAGATCAGGTCGAGGTCGAAATATTCGTCGAAGAGATTTTCGGTGACGGCGCGCAGAGAAGCAAAGTCATAGCGCAATTTGTTGGAGAGCACGGCATACAGAGTTCTTTTGGAGCGGTAGTCTCCGAGCTCGCCGTACAGCCATTCTAAGTCCTCGGCGTGGTCGGCGAACAAGCGCGCTCTCAGGCGGATCTCCTCATACTCGCCGACCTTCGGGTCCAGCTTTCCCCAAAATGGGTAACGTGCGAAAAAGTTTTCGAGCGAGAGGCGGACGTCGGGGGAGAGCGCCTCAAAATAGGCGCGTATCTCGGCGAAGAGTTCCTCCTCGCTCTTTCCTTTCACCTCATCCAGTAAGAGTCTTATATCGCGGTCCGACTTGTTCACGTGGTTATGATATGCCGGAACGGAATAAAAGGAACCGGCCCGAGAGCAATTCTTTTCGGCGCTTTTGCACAGTCGCAACTTGCGGATAAGTATACTATTGACTGCATTGCGTCGCCGCAAGGCAAAGTACGCGGCACCTTGCAAGGCGCAAGGCTCCCGCATCAAAGCCTGCGTCTCCTTTCCCCCGCAAATCCTGCTCGCTTCGGCTCCTTTGTAGTCGCAATCAGTGTCCGAATGCGGACGACGGTCGGAGAGCGCACATATCCCGAAATGCCGCTATTGACAAAAAAGGATGGTTAAAATGCAAAATCGGTGGTTTAAGCCTCGATATCATGCGATTTTTCAAAGATCGATCCGTCGGCGTGCGGGCAAGAAAAAACTGAGTTTTCGCAAAAACGCATATTGACATTTCAATGGGGTATGCTAAAATTTATCATGAGGGTGTGTGGGCGCCTCGGAGGAAAAACGCGCAATGAAGATGACGATAACCGAGATCGCGAGACTTGCAGGTACTTCCCGCGGGACTGTGGACAGGGTGATCAACGGCAGGGGAAAAGTCAAAAAAGAGCTTGCCGAAAAGATCATGCGCATAGTCAACGAGAACGGCTTTGAAGTGAACGCTCCCGCACGCGCTCTTTCCATGTCACAAAAAAAATATGTGCTCGGGGTGGTCATCAACTCGGTGGGCAATCCCTTTTTCGGGCGCGTGAGGCAGGGCATCGAGGACAGTCGAAAAAAGTGGGAAAACTACGGCTTGGAGATGTATTGCAAGGAGATACGCGGCTACAACGTGGAGGAGCAGATCGAGGCGATCGACGACGTCGTCGCACACGGCGTCAACGTGTTGGCGCTCACTCCCGTCAACACCCCGCAGATCATCGAAAAACTCAATTCCCTCACCATCCCCATCGTCACTTTCAACAACGACCTGCACCTTGACAAGAAGATCGCGTACATCGGGTGCAATTATGTGGAAAGCGGGAGTATGTGCGGGGATCTTGCCTGCATGATGTTGCATGAGAATGAGAGAGTAGCGGTGCTGACGGGCTCCTTGAACATACTCGGTCACCGCCAGCGCGTGGAGTGCTTCCAAACAAAGCTCGCGAAGCACGGTTGCGCCGTATCCATATACGAAAACAACGATGATGAGGAACTTTCCCGCAAGCTCGTAGGTGAGATACTCTCGAGAGAAAGCGTGCCCGAGCTCATTTATTTCAGCGCGGGCGGCGTGGAAGGCGGATTGAGAGCGGTGGAGGAGAGCGGCAAGCAAGTGGAGGTGCTCGCAGTGGACGAGACCCCCGCCGTCGTGGACGGGATGAAGCGCGGATACGTCGCGGCGACCGTCACCCAACAGCCCTATGAGCAGGGGAGGATGACCGTGGACATCATCGCGCAGTACCTTTACTCAAAAAAACTGCCCGCTCACAAACACAACTTCACAAAAAATCTTGTCGTGCTCCCGAGCATGGTGAAATGAGCAAAAACTTTCCTCGGTCTGCTTCGGCAGACTTTTTTTATGCCTAAAAAACCACCCCAAAGTCGGTCGGGATAATCCCCTTCGACAAACGAGGGCTCATCCCGCCGACAAGTCGCTCTCATTGCCGAAACGAACGCGGCGCTCCTTTCCGCATGGAGTGCACATATCCCGCATACTCCGCGCATTATCCCGATCCGTCATCGGCGGATGGGCGCGTCGAGCCGAGAAGGGGCGCGTCGTGCGCGGGCGCAAGAAAAATAATTCGTGAAAAATAGTGAAAAAAACAAGAATATATCACCAAACATTACAAAAAGGGCAAGAAATCTTAAAGATCCGCCCGATTTTCAGTCCCTCTCGTCGATAATATCTCCGAGTGATTGAGGTCGGAGGCAGAGGAGGATATAATTTATTAATAAATTATATTTTCGCGAGCGTTCGACAAAACAAGACAGATGTTTTGTTATCCGACAAATTTTGAGTATTGACAAAATAATTTTGTATGCTAGACTAATAGTGTGCACGGGCACAGGTTGATCTGCAGTTTTAACGTACCCTCGGGCAGACTTTGCTCATGGTCCTGCATCCAATTTGTGTGCACGGGCACACCGCAAATCAAACGGCACCAAAAAACCTTTGATGCTGCGAATCAGGAGGAAAATCAGAGCATGGGCAAAAGACTTGTAACCTTGACCACCTGTCAATGGGCGGATCTTCCTTTCGAAGAGCTGTGCAAGACCGCAAAAGAAATGGGCTATGACGGGCTCGAGATCGCAACTTGGGGCAATTTCGACCTCGACCGCGCCTATGAGGACGACAAATACGTCAAGCATATCCTGGACACCTTGAAGAAGTACGGCTTGGTGTGCAAGGCGCTTGCGACTCACATCATAGGGCAGTGCGTCGGCGACGCGCCCGATCCCAGGCTGAACAACTTCGCGCCGTCCGCTCTGCACGACCGTCCCGAAGCCATCCGCGAATGGGCGATCGCGTCCATGAAAAAGGCGCCCGCGGTGGCGGCGAAGATGGGCGTCGGCGTCATCACGGGATTCACGGGGTCTCCCATTTGGAGATATCTGTACTCCTTCCCGCAGACACCCGAGGCGATGGTGGAGGCGGGCTTTGACGAGATAGTCGCGCTGTGGACCCCCATTTTGGACGAATTTGACAAGTACGGCGTGAAATTCGCGCTCGAAGTGCATCCGGGCGAGATCGCGTTCGACTATTATTCCACCCTCAAACTGCTTGAAAAATTCGGTTGGAGAGAGACTTTCGGGCTCAACTTCGACCCCAGCCATCTGTTGTGGCAGGGCGTGACTCCGCACCTTTTCCTTGCGGACTTCATGGCGAAGGGCAGGGTGTACCACGTGCACATGAAGGACGCGGCGGTGCGTCTGGACGGCAGGAGCGGGCTTTTGGGCTCTCACATCGACTTCGGCGATCTGCGCCGCGGGTGGAACTTCCGTTCGTTGGGGCACGGCGACGTGGATTTCGAGGAGATAATCCGCGTGCTCAACGCCTACGGCTATGACGGTCCCCTCTCTGTGGAGTGGGAGGACAGCGGCATGGAAAGGATCGCGGGCGGCGCCGAAGCGTGCGCGTTCGTGAGGAAGGTGGACTTTGCGCCGTCCGACGTCAAGTTTGACGACGCCATCTCCAACAAGTGAGTCAGAGACTCTTTCAACGGAGGAAAATTATGGCAAAAGAGATCAAATACGGAATGGTGGGCGGTTCCATTTACGCGTTCATAGGCGAAGTGCACCGCAAAGCGCTTGCATTCGACACCCGTGCCGAGCTGGTGGCGGGGTGCTTTTCAAACGTGGAGTCCGAAAACATCGACACCGCAAAGGCGTACGGCGTCTGCGCCGAGCGCACTTATAAGGACTACAAAGAGATGGCGTCGGCGGAAGCGAAGAGGGCGGACAGGATAGATTTCGTGTCCATATGCACCCCCAACTTCCTGCACTACGAGGTGGCGAAGGAGTTTTTGCTCGCGGGCATCAATGTGGTGTGCGAAAAGCCGCTGTGCTTCGCGGTGGAGGAGGCGGAGGAGCTCGAGAAGCTCGCCGCAGAGAAAGGACTCATCTTCGCGGTGACCTACGCCTATACGGGCTACGTCATGCCCAAGATCATGAAGGAGATGATAGCGAACGGCAAGATAGGCAAGATCGCCGCGATCGTCGCCGAGTATGCGCAGGATTGGCTCCTTGACGAGCTTTCTCCCGAGAAGCAGGGGCAGAAAAAGAATCTTTCGGTGTGGCGCACCGACCCCAAGTTCTCGGGGATATCCAACTGTGTGGGCGACATCGGCACTCATGCCGAAAACATGATCCATTACCTCACCGGGCTCAAACTCAAACGTCTGATGGCGACCACGGACACCTACGGTCATGCGCTCGACCTCAACGCCAACATCATCATGGAGTACGAGGGCGGAGTGAGAGGTCAGCTCTGGTGCTCGCAGATAGCGGCGGGCAGGATGAACGGGCTCGTGGTCAGGATATACGGCTCGGAGGGCTCACTCGAATGGGAACAGCACTTCCCGGACTATGTGAAGTACACCCCGAGGGGAAAGGCGACGGAGATACTCTCCAAGCGCAACTCCTACATCACGGAGGCGGCGCACGCGGCGGCGAGGATACCGTCGGGGCATCCCGAGGGATACTATGTGGCGTTTGCCAACACCTATCGCAACATCCTGACAGCCATCGCCAAAAAGAAAGCGGGAGAGGCGCTCACGGAGGCGGACCTCGATTTCCCGAAGGTGACGGACGGCGTCAACGGAGTCAGATTCGTGCACGCGGTGGTGGAAAGTTCCGCCGCGGACGGCGCATGGGTGAGCCTGGACTGACGCAGACTAACTGCGGGATTTCCGTGGCGCGGGCGCGGGCGTGAACGCGCATTGAATACGAAATAAATCGCGAGATTTATTAATAAAAAAGAAAAGGAGCAAAATTATGAAAAGCAGAGCTATCAGAAAAATAGCGGCACTCGTCATCATTGCGGCGCTTGCGGTCACGATGGCATTCGCGCTTGCGGCGTGCAATGAGGGCGGCGGCGGTCTCGGCAGCGGCGACATCGCGATCCTTGTCCCCAGCGCCGACCACGGCTGGACGGGCGCTATTTTGAGCAACGCCAACGCATGGGCGGAAGAGATCAACGCCGAAGGCAAGTATTCCGCCAGAGTCATCACCGCGACGGGCGACGACGCACAGAAATCGCAGATCGAAGACATCGCGGCGAACAAGAACTATAAAGCCGTCGTCATCCTGCCTTACAGCAACGCCGTCGAGAGCTCGATGAAGATACTTGCCTCCTCCGGCATCCCCTTCATCATGGTCGACAGGATCATCGACAGCGTCACCGAGGACGCGGTTGCCACCGTCAAGGGCGACAACTATCAGATCGGTTACATCACAGGTGAGCGTTTTGTCGAAAAGGGTCTTGTAGCGGGCGACAAAGTCCTCATCATCCCCGGCGATAACTCCACCGTTCCTCTCACCAGGAATGAGGGATTCTATGCCGCGCTCGCAAAACACGGCATCACCGAGGACAACACCACTTTCGAGCAGCTCCCCAGCACCAACTGGTCGCGTGACACAGGCAAACAGAACTTCATCGATTTTGTCAACGGACAAGCCGATTTTGCCGATTACGACTTCATCTTCACGCATGACTCCGAGCTTTCGATGGGCATCTTCGAAGCGCTGAATGAAAGCGGTATCGACGATGCGAAGAAGAGCGCGTTCTATGCTCCTGCCGCCGACGGTCAGAAGGTCGTCCTCGCGTCCTCTTCCGGTCTGGACGAGGCGTACTCCGTCCTTCGCGGCGAAAAGTATCAGGACATCTACGGCAAGCTCGCCGACTTCTTCGATGTGACCTATCCTCCCGAGATGATCGCGACCGCGCTCGATCTCATGGTCGAGTATCTCGATAACGGCAGCGTCGCCAACGATGCGATAGTGGTCGAGGTCGATGCTGTCGATAAGACCAACGTCGATGAGTTCAAGGGCTTCAAATAAGCCGACCGAAACATATCGACTCATTTGTCACGAGAGTCTCCCGCGGCGGTCGTCCGCCGCGGGGGACGCCCCCCCCCCACGGAAAACAGGAAGAGAAAGCATAGAGGGAAATTATGAGCAACATCCTTGAAATGAAGGGCATCGAGAAAGCCTTTTTCGGCGTCACGGTGCTCGACAAGGTGGATTTCAGCGTACGGCAGGGCGAGGTGCACGCGCTCCTCGGCGAGAACGGCGCAGGGAAATCCACTCTGATGAACATCCTCGCGGGCGTCTACACCCGTGACGGGGGAGAGGTCGTATTTGACGGAAAGCCCCTCGTCAACACCACGGTGCAGAAGTCCGAGAGCGCGGGCATCGCTTTCGTACACCAGGAGATCAACGTCTTCAACGATCTCAAAGTGTACGAAAACATTTTCATGCGCAAGGAGATCACCAAATTCGGAGTCCTCAACAAGCGCGCGATGATAAAGCAGTCCCGCGAGCTTTTCGAGAGGTTGGGCGTGGACATCGAGCCCAACGACCTCGTCTCCACATTCGACACCGCAAAAAAACAATTGCTCGAGATAGCGAAGGCGCTCTTCGTCAATGCCAAACTCATCATTTTGGACGAGCCCACCACCGCGCTCAGCAACGAACAGATAGAACACCTCTTCTCCATAGTGGAGCGTTTGAAAAAGGAGGAGGGAGTGTCATTCATTTTCATTTCTCACAAGATGAACGAGATATTCGCCCTCGCCGACCGCTACACCGTGCTCCGAAACGGCGTGATGGTCGGCACGGGAGCCATTGCGGACACCGACCCTGAGAGCGTCACCAAACTCATGGTGGGCAGTTCCTACTCCTCAGCGGACGTATACAGCACGCGAGAGCTCGGCGAAGAAGTGCTCCGCCTGGAACGTCTCACGGGAGAAGGGTTTCACGATATCGACCTCTCGGTGCGACGCGGCGAGGTCGTCGGCTTGACGGGCTTGAAGGGCGCGGGCGTCAGCGAGACTATGCAAGCCGTATTCGGGGCAGTCCCCGCGACCTCGGGCAAGATATTCGTGGAAGGGAAGGAGACGGACATCCGCAACATACACAAGGCGATGAAGCACAAGATTGCCATGGTGGCGTCCAACCGCAAGGAAAATTCCGTCATTCCGGACATGAGCCTTTTGGAAAACGGTTATATCGCAGAGCACACCATCACGAGTGCGAAACAGCCGCTCATCCTGAGAAGGAGAGAGATCAAGCGTTACGAACGACGCAAGGAACAGCTCTCGATAAAAGCTAACAGCCCGAACGACCCCATCACCTCCCTCTCGGGCGGCAATCAGCAGAAGGTCATCCTTGCGCGCTGGCTCAACACCGAGGCGGACATCCTCCTCCTCGACAACCCCACGCAGGGCATAGACGTCGGCGCCAAGGCGGAGATATACAAGCTCATTCTGAAGCTTGCCGAGGAGGGCAAGACCATACTTGTCAACACCCTCGAGATCCCCGAGGTGCAGAAGGTCGCAGACCGTTGCATAGTGTTTTATCACGGTACGATAAAGAAAGTGCTCGAAAGAGGAGACATCAACGAAGAGACAGTTATGTTGCACGCAACCAATGCAATTCAGGAGGAGAACGAAAATGCCGAAGAAAGAGTTTAAGAACCCGTTTGAGAGCGTAAAAGAGCTCTTTGCGAAAAAACGGAGCGCGCCCTCGGGCGCGGACGGCGAGGTCGCCGCGGCGGAAAAACACAGGCTCACGGGGGAGGACGTCAAGAAGTTCGCAGGCAAGGCTTGGAGCGGATACAGCTTCATCTTCATCTTTGTCGTCATATTGATCATATGGCTCATCATCACTTCGGGCGCCACCACCTGGAACGGCGTCATGAACGTCCTTCGCCACTCCTCGGCGATAGGGCTCATCGCCATAGGCATGGGGTTGGTCATCATCACGGGAGGCATAGACCTTTCGGTCGGTTCCATGCTGGTGCTGACCGCAGTCATGTCAATTGAGGTCTTCAACTCCACGAACAGCATATTCGCAACATTCGTCGTCGCGGTGCTCTTCGGGACGGGGCTCGGATTTTTCAACGGCATCCTGATCGGCAAGGCGAAGATGCCCGCGTTCATCGTCACGCTCGCGACCATGCTGGCGTTCCGCTCCATATCGCAGTTCTTTGTAGACGACGGCGCGTCGAACGTCAACGGTTCCATCTCGGCGCTCGATAGTTCGCTTAGCAATTATGACAAATTCTTTGACTTCGGCAACGGCTTCGTGGCGACCATCCCGATCACGGGCATCCTGCTCATCGTCGTGACGATAGTCTTCGTGTTCGTCGCCAACCGCACCAAGTACGGCAGACAGATCTACGCGATAGGCAGCAACGAAAAAGCCGCCTTCCTCGCGGGCGTCAACGTGGATTGGATAAGGGTCTCCGTCTACGCATTCACGGGCACTCTCGTAGGTTTCGCGGCGTTCCTCACCCTCGCGATGAGCGGCAACGTGGACGCGGCGGCGACCGCCAAAAACTATGAGATGTATGCAATAGCGGCTGTCGTCATAGGCGGCATTTCCATGGCGGGCGGCAAGGGCAAGATAATCGGTGTGCTCTTCGGCGCGATGAGCTACACCGTCATAGATAAGATAATCGTCGCGCTCGGTCTCGGTGGTCTCATCAACGACGCGATAAAAGGCGCGATCCTCCTCGCCGCCGTCTTCCTCCAAGTGGTAGGACCCATGCTGAGAGGCGCGAAGTTCACCGATCAGGTCAAAGAGATATGCGGCAAGTGGTTCGCTTTCGGCAAGACCAAGAAGCAACTTGCCGCCGAAGCCGCCGAAGGAGGGGAGAGCGCGCTCCCGAGTTCGGAGGACGACGCCGTCACCGAGGCGGAAGACGCCGCCGAACGTGCCGTGGAGGAAGCGCTCGACGGCGCTCCTTCCCCCGAAGCCGCGGCAGAGGAGATAAGGGAGGAGGCGTCCTCGAAGGAGAAGCCCGAGGGCTGACACTTCCGCGCGATGGGCGCGCCGTCAAAGTCCCGTATCCCGTCCGAGGGCGCGTGCGCGCAAGGGAAATGTGTCGGAATGCGGCAAGACGAGACGGCGAAAAGAAATCGATCATAACAGTAAGACAGCGTACGCTTGTCTTTGCGAGGTCACATTATGAAAAAATACGATGAGATCAAAAAGGTGGTTTACTCTCACGGGTCCAAAGATCCGTTCACTTTCAAGTACTACGATCCCGACGAGGTCATCATGGGCAAGCCCATGCGCGAACATCTCAAATTCGCGTTGAGCTACTGGCACACCATCGACGCCGAGGGCGTGGATATGTTCGGCTCGGGCACCATGGACAAGTCCTTCGGGCTCGCCGCGGATCCGCTTGCCATGTACCGCAAAAAGGCGGAGTTTGCCTTTGAGCTCATGGACAAATTGCAGATAGACTACTACTGCTTCCACGACGTGGACATCGCGCCGGAGGGCAGGACGGTCGCCGAGAGCATGAAATATTTCGGCGAAATGGTGGACTATCTCGCCGTCCTGCAAAAGAAGCACGGCAAAAAACTGCTGTGGAACACCGCCAACAACTTCGGGGACAAGAAGTTTATGGCGGGCGCGGCGACAAGCCCGAATGCGGACGTTTTCGCAGTCGCCGCCGCCAAGGTCAAGGCGGGCATCGACGCCGCTTTGAAGCTCGGCGCGGACGGCTATGTGTTCTGGGGCGGCAGAGAGGGCTACGACACCCTCCTCAATACGGATATGGCGCTGGAACTCGACAATCTGGGCAGATTCATGAGGATGTCCCGCGACTATGCGCGCTCCGAAGGGTTCAAGGGGGCGTTCTATCTCGAACCCAAACCCAAGGAACCCACCAAACATCAGTACGACTTCGACGCCGCGACCTGCATGAACTTCATCCGCACCTACGGGTTGGAGGGAGATTTCAAACTCAACATCGAAGCCAATCACGCGACTCTTGCGGGGCACACCTTCCAGCACGAACTGCGCGTGGCGAGAGTGAACGGCGGATTCGGCTCCATAGACGCCAACCAGGGAGATTATCTCCTCGGCTGGGACACCGATCAGTTCCCCACCAACGTCTATGAGACAATGATGTGTATGTACGAGGTGCTGAAAGCGGGCGGATTCACCACGGGCGGGCTCAACTTCGACGCCAAGACCCGCCGTCAGTCCAACACGTTTGAGGATATCCTCCTCGCGTACATCGCGGGCATGGATACGTTCGCGCTCGGTCTGCGCTTCGCCGTCAAGCTCATCGAGGACGGCAGGATAGACGATTTCGTCAAGGAGCGTTACGCGAGCTACTCCTCGGGCATAGGCAAAAAGATCGTGGAAGGCAGGACGGATCTCAAAGAACTCTACGACTACGCCATGGGGCTTGAAAAGATAGAGGTCGCAAGCGGCAGACAGGAGTATCTCGAATCCGTCATCAACGAGATAATGTTCGGCTGACCGCAAGTCCGCCTCGCCTCATACGGCAAAAGGATATGGGTATGTTTCTCGGAGTAGACCTCGGCACTTCATCCGTAAAGCTCCTCCTCGCGGACGACGAGGGGAGGATCCTGGACAGCGCGTCCGGGAGGTATCCTCTCTCCTTCCCCGAGGACGGGTGGGCGGAGCAGTCCCCCGAGGATTGGTACGCCGCGGTCGTGAAATGCGTGCGGGCGCTTGGCGTCCGTCATCCTCTCTCAGAGGTGAGGGGAGTGTCTTTTTCGGGGCAGATGCACGGGCTGGTCGTCCTCGACGCCGAGGACAACGTCATCCGCCCCGCCATCCTCTGGAATGACAACCGCACCGCCGAAGAGTGCGCCTTCCTCAACGACGAGGTGGGCAAAAAGGAGCTCCTTGCGAGGACGGGCAATGTCGCTTTCACGGGATTTACCGCCCCAAAGCTCCTTTGGATGAAAAAACACGAGCCCGAAAACTTTGCCCGCATCGCCAAGATCATGCTCCCCAAGGATTACATTGCCTACAAAATGAGCGGGGTCTTTGCAAGCGATATGTCCGACGACAGCGGCACGCTGTACTTCGACGTCAAAAACGGGAAGTGGAGCGCGCCCATGCTCGAACTCATAGGCATTTCAGAAGATATGCTTCCCGCCGTGTTCCCCTCCACAGCGGCGGTGGGGAATGTGTCGGAAGAGTTTTCTTCCGCAAGCGGGCTCCCGACCTCTGCAAAAGTCGTGATAGGCGGCGGGGATCAGGCGGTCGGAGCGGTGGGCACCGGCACCGTGCGCGCGGGGACCATGTTCATCTCCCTCGGCACGAGCGGGGTGGTCTTCGCCCCATGTGCGGGATTTGCCGCGAGCACCAACGGCGGTATGCACGTTTTCCGCCACGCGGACGGCGGCTATCACTTTATGGGATGTATGCTGTCTGCGGCGGGCTCCATGCAATGGTGGTCCGAACTCGTCACGTCAAGGAGCGTCGCAGAGCTTCTCGACGAGGTGGATGACGAAAGCACGGGAGACCTCATCTTTCTGCCGTACCTGATGGGCGAACGCAGTCCTATCAACGACCCGAATGCAAAAGGCGTATTTTACGGGCTCAATATGTCCCATAAACGCAAGGATATGACAAAAGCCGTGCTTGAAGGCATTTGTTTCGGGTTGTATGACTGCTATTTCAACATCCTCGAGATGGGCGCTTCGGCGGAGTACGCGCGCGTCATAGGCGGCGGGTCGAAGTCCGACAAATGGGTGCAGATGCTTTCGGACATACTCGGGCTCGAGCTCAGGCGCATCAACACATCGGACGGCGCGGGACTGGGCGCGGTCATCCTCGCCATGACGGGTTGCGGCGTCTTCCGCGACCTCGACGAGGCGTGCCGCAAACTCATCGGAGACACCGATGTGTTCCGTCCCGACAGGGAGGCGCACGCGGCTTACCGAGAAAAATTCGCGGCGTTCAAGAGGCTGTACGCCGACCTGAAATGAGACGCTCCGCGGTACTGCTCTTCGTCAAAAAATTCATCCTGCTCGTCACGGGCGTTGCGATAACTCACTTCGGCGTAGCGCTCAGCATGATACCGAATATCGGCATAGGAGCGTATGACGCTTTCGGACTCACGGTCTCCTATCTCACGGGGATAGACGTAGGGGTGATATACGCGGCGATGTCCGCTTTCTTCCTCGCGGGGCAGATACTCATCGAGCGCAGGAACTTCCGCCTCACCGAACTCTTCCAACTTGTCTTCGTGTTCGGGAGCGGGCTCTTCACCTCGGTGTTCACCGAGTACGTCTTCGACGGCGTGGTTGTGGAAAACTATGCGGCAAAGATTTTCATCCTCGCCGCGGCGATAATGTGCAAAGCGATAGGGCTCATCACCGTCATAGAGTCCTACCTCATCAGAGTGCCCATGGAAGGGTTCTGCGTGTGCATAGCGGACCGCACCCCTCTCACGATGGGCAAGGTGCGCATGGCTTTCGATGTGGTGTTCGTGGCGTTCGTGGCTGTCATCACACCTCTCGCCGACCTGGATTGGACCGTGCGCGAAGGTACGGCGATAGCCTTCCTCATCCACGGACCTATGCTGGACATCTTGCAGCGTCCCGCGCGCAAACTGTTCGGCAGCATGGGGATATACCCGCCGTATATGGCTTCCTCTGCGCGGCTTAAATACCGCAGAGAAGGGGAGTGCGCCTCGCCTCGCTCTCCCGTCGGGACCGCAAACAGTCAGCCTTCATAATAACCCTCCTTTTTCAGAATCTGCAAGAAAGCCCATTTCATCTCTTCCCGGATTCGGCAAAAGACGGACGGTCGGCAGGACCTCCGTCTTTTGCTTTATTGGCGGGGAAAAAGGGGGTTCGTATACCCCGCCGAGGGGGTGATTTCCGCTTATACTTCGTCAGCGCACTTGCCAATATGTATACTATTGCCTGCGCGCGCTTCCTTGTCTAAACGAAAATC
>CALVTS010000005.1 GCA_944363035.1 uncultured Clostridia bacterium | reverse complement strand
CGTCGAGTCGCCCTCCTCGCCCCGCGAGCGACGTTCAGTCTATACTGGTATCCGCTTGATTATGCAAGTGCGAGACTCAAACTTTTTTCAAGGGGTGTTTTCATAAAGGCGCAGTCTGCGCCTTTATGAAAAAGCATATCCCGCATTTTAGGAGGAATGAACTCTATCCCGAGTGGGGGAGGAGTCCCGAAGGGGAGGAGGGGGAGCAATACTTCCATGTCAGGGGACGTAAACCCTATTAAACTAGCTTGGGCACGACGTGCACTTGTTTGAAGAATGGGGCACAATACTTCCCGTCAGGCGGAATTTCGCGGACGGAAAAATTTTGCGGGGAGATGGGGGTATCATCGCGGTGTGAGGGTGTATGTCGAGGTGGTGCTCATCAACAATCTTGCCGTGGACGCGCTTCTGGTTTATGCGACGTTGGCGGCGAGGCGGAGAAAGGTGCGCAAGGTGCGCTTTTGCGTCGCGGTCGCGGCGGGAGCGGCGGTCGCGGTCGGATATCCTCTCATGCCCGAGTGGGGGCAGACGGTGACGGGGATATTGCTTGCGCCTTTGATGACCGCGGTGTTCGACAAATATTCCGGCGTTAAAGACTACATGATCTCACTCGCGGTGTTTGCGGGGCTGACGTTTGTCGCGGGCGGCGCGATCTACGGCGGGAGCGCGCTTTTAGGAATAGACCTCGCGGGATATCCCGTCTTGGGAGCGGTGGCGCTTTCGGTATCGGCGGCGCTTGTCGCGGTGAGACTTGCGGTCGCGACGCGTGCGAAGAGAAGGCGGCGCATACGCGAGGCAAAAATCGTTGTGGGCGGCAGAGAATTTGCCGCAGAAGCTCTTTGCGACAGCGGCAACACCCTGACGGATACCGTGAGCGGGCTCCCGGTGTTTATCGTGTCGGAAAAGTTTGCAGAGTGTGTGGACGGATGGCACGGCGAGGCGCGCGCGAGGAATATCGAGGGGTTCGTGGAAGTTATCACGGTGAGCGGAAGAGCGAGCCTGCCCATCGCGAAAGTGGACAGCGTGGACGTGGACGGCAGGGTGACGCGCGCTTACGCCGCGCTCTCGGAGCGGAACTTCGAGGGATATGAAGTCATATTGCAAAACACCATGTTTTGAGCCTCGCGATATGCGGGCACAGGGAGGAATGATGAAGATCAGAGACATTTTGAGCAAGATACTGCGCTTTCTGGGATTCGGAGCGCCGTGCGCGGTGGATTATATCGGCACGGGGGAGACCCTCCCTCCGCCCATGACCCCCGAGGAGGAGGCGGGATGTCTCGAAAGATATATGGCGGGGGATGAGGAGGCGAGGCTCAGGCTCATAGAGCGCAATCTCAGGCTGGTCGTTTACATAGCAAAGCGCTTCGACAACACGGGAGTAGACCTCGAAGACCTCATCTCGATAGGCACGATAGGGCTCATAAAGGCGGTGGGGAGCTTCAAACCGGACAAAAACATCAAACTCGCGACGTTCGCCTCCCGTTGCATAGAAAACGAGATACTCATGCACCTGAGAAAGACCTCTCGTCTCAAAGCGGAAGTCAGCCTCGATGAGCCTCTCAACGTAGACTGGGAGGGGAACGTCCTCTTGCTTTCAGACGTGCTGGGCACCGAACCCGACGCGATATACAAGGACGTGGAGACCTCTCAGGAAAAGGAGATGCTGAGGGAGAGTTTTTCAAAACTTCCCGAGCGGGAACGCATGATAGTGGAATTGCGCTTCGGGCTGGACGGGAAGGAGGAGATGACTCAAAAAGAGATAGCCGAGATGATGGGCATCTCGCAGTCGTACATCTCCCGCCTTGAAAAAAAGATAGTTTCCTCCCTGAAAAAGGAGATAGCGAAGCTGGGATAAATTTTTCTTCAATGCGAGGATAAAAGGCGGAGGAACGCGCAAACTATTCTAAAAACAGGCTAAAAGTATAATACATTTTGTTGTTTTCGAGAATACTTGCCTCCTACATACAGTCGTGTGCAGGAGGTTTTTTATGCACAAAGTCACCATATCGGGCATAGATACGAGTTCTCTTCCCAAACTTTCGGCGGCGAAGAGCCGCGAGCTTCTCGACAGGATAGGAGAGGGAGACGAGGAGGCAAGAGAGCTGTTTCTTCGCGCCAATATGCGTCTGGTGCTCTCCGTTGTGGGCAGATTCTCAGCCTCCCGCGAGAGCGCGGACGATCTCTTTCAGGCAGGGATAGTGGGCATGATGAAAGCCCTCAACAATTTTGATAGGACTCTCGGGATGCGGTTTTCCACATATGCGGTGCCCATGATAATCGGGGAGATCCGCCGCTATCTCAGAGACCGCACGGGGGTGAAGGTGCCCAGAAGTATGCGCGACACCGCCTATAAGGCGCTGAAAGCCAGGGAAAAATTGGTGGAAAACAGGATGGAAGACCCCGCGCTCACCGAGATCGCGGCAGAGATAGGGGCGGATATGCGCCAGGTAGCCTGCGCTCTCGACGCGGTGAGCGAGCCCGTTTCCTTTTTCGAGCCCGCGTTTTCGGACGGTGAAGACGGGATGCAACTCATCGACCAGCTCGCCGACGAAAAGGAGAACGCGGACTCATGGTCTGAGCGGATCGCGCTTGCCGAGGCTCTGAAACAGGTGCCGGAAAGGGAACTTGCGGTGCTCAAAATGCGATATTTCGACGGAAAGACTCAAAATGAGATCAGCGAAAAGGTGGGAGTGAGCCAGGCGCAGGTGAGCAGATTGGAAAAATCCGCCGTAGCGAGACTGAAAAAATTGATGGAATGAGAGCGCTGTCCCTTTCCGAGGTCTGACAAGTGAGCCTTCATTTTGCAGACGCGGCATCCGCAAAGAGAGGACTCTGTCGGCATACGCGGAGCAGGGAGTCGTTATGCACAAAACGGAGGCGCGGCGTTTTGCTCAGCCGTCCCCCGAAAGTATTGCACGAATAGGGCATCCGAGGTCATTTGGGAGGGTATTCGTCCTCCTCGCAGTCTCCCTCCTTGCATACCGAAACGCCGCCCACCATTTCCACGAGGATGACGTCGCCGCCTATCTTCACGATGTTGTTCCAGGGGATGAAGAGGTTGTCAGAGGATGTGAAGCTCTTGAAAAAGCTCTTTTTCCCGGGGACGACCAGCCCCAATATCCTGCCGTATGCGGTGAATACCATGTCGCACGTGTGTCCGAGCTGTCTGCCGTCTGCGACGTTGACCACCTGTTTTTCGGCGAGTTCGGCGAATGTGTACTGCTTGACGTTCATGCGAAAGCATACGCTTTTCCCTCTCCGAATATGCGAAAGGGCTAAAATTTTGTCAAATTCTTTACATTGCCCGCACTTTATTGTATAATTTATACAATACTTTTGAGAGGCAGAGCATCATGAAATGTATCTATTGCGGTTGTATGGACAGCAAAGTCGTGGACAGCAGGCAGAATGAGGAGGGCACTTCCATCCGCCGCCGCCGTGAATGCGAGAGCTGCGGCAAACGCTTTACCACCTATGAGACCGTCGAAAGCACTCCCATCCTCGTAGTGAAAAAGGACGGGAGCCGTCAGACTTTCGATCCCTCCAAGGTCAAGATCGGCATCATGAAAGCCTGCGAAAAGCGTCCCATCTCCATGACCGCCATCGACAAGATGGTCACGGACATCCAGCGCAAACTCCTCAATTCGCTGGAACAGGAAGTTTCCTCAAAATACATAGGCGAACTGGTCATGGAACAGCTCCGCGAAGTGGACGACGTGGCATATGTGCGTTACGCCTCGGTGCACCGCCAGTTCAAGGACATCAACACCCTCCTCAACGAGATAGAGGAGCTCGTCAAGCTGAAAGATCAGCTCTCCGACGGCAAGAAAAAATAAGAAAACAGCCGAATACACGGGCGGGAACGGGGCTTGCCCCGTTCTTTTTTTGTCTCGCGGGCGTTGTTGTCCCGCATGACCGCAACGATAGGCGGCGACCTTTTTTAAACGAGAGGGGGAGAGAGGATATCCCCGCGTCTGCCGTGAGGAAAGAGGGCGGGCTTTCTTCCGACGGGGGAGAGGAAAAGGGTCAAAATTTTTCCGTTCGGCGCATATCATGTAAAACCGCGGAGGTAATATGGCGCTGGACAGTCTCTTTCTGCTTCTCAAAAATCTTGTTCTGTTTTCCTCATACGTCTCTGACAAAAGCTCCTTCCCGAAACCCCTCTCGAAAGAGAAAGAGCTGGAATATGTCCTGAGATCCGAGGAGGGGGACAGGGAGGCGAAGGAGATACTGATACGCCACAATCTTCGTCTGGTGGCGCACATCGCAAAAAAATACGCCAATTACGGCGACAACGACGAGCTCATATCCGTGGGATCGATAGGGCTCATCAAGGCGGTGGAGAGTTTCAGGCACGACAAGGGCACTCAGCTTGCGACATACGCTTCGCGCTGTATAGAAAACGAGATACTAATGGCAATGCGCACCTCCAAAAAACACCGTTCCAACGTCTCGTTGAGCGAGCCCGTGGGGGTGGATCGCGACGGCAACGAGCTAACTTTGATGGATATGCTGGCGGACACGGGGTCCGTCATCGAGGATGTGGAGCACAATATGCTGATGGAGAGGATATCCGAGCTCACCTCGAAATGCCTGGGGGAGAGGGAATATGCCGTCATCCGCCTGCGTTACGGGCTGGGCGGTTCCCCCGCGCTCACTCAACGCGAGGTCGCAAAGAAGTTCGGGATATCCCGTTCATACGTGTCCAGGATAGAAAAACAGGCTCTCGACAAAGTGAAGCGCGCGATAGAAGCGGACGATCCCGTGTGAGGGATATGTGGCGGATAAAGCCCGCGCACACGCTTTTTTTCGCCGCGTCGGGCGCAAAATATTACTAATTGACAGAAAATACTTTTGGTTATATAATGCACAAGGTCGCCGCGCACAGGACGCGGCGGACGGAGGGCGTCATGAAAAAGTACGACATTTGCATAGTCGGCGCGGGTCCCGCAGGGATATTCACCGCCATCGAGCTCCTGAGAAAGGGAAGCGACAAGAAGATCGTCATCGTGGAAAAGGGACAGCCCGTCGAAAAGCGGAAGTGCCCCAAGGTTTACGGCGGTCCCTGCCGCAACTGCAAGCCCTATTGCCATATCACCACCGGGTTCTCGGGGGCGGGCGCTTTTTCGGACGGAAAACTTTCCTTGTCCTACGAGGTGGGCGGCGAGCTTCCCGAGCTCATCGGGCACGACCTTGCGCAGGAACTCATCGATTACACCGACAAGATATATCTCGAATTCGGTGCTGACGAGCACATCGAGGGGCTCGGCAACGAGGATAAGGTCAAGGAGATCCGCCGCAAAGCCATAAAAGCCGGGTTGAAGCTGGTGGACTGTCCCATCCGTCACATGGGCACCGAGAAGGCGCAGGGGATATATCTCGCCATCGAGAACTATCTCAGGGACAACGGCGTGGAGATGATCTTCGGCGCGCAGTGCAACAACATCATCCTGGAAGACAACGTCTGCAAGGGCGTGGTGATAGAGGACGCAAAAAACGGGTCGAGGGAGATCCTCGCCGAAAAGACCATAATCGCCACGGGGCGCAGAGGCGCGGATTGGCTGGAAAAAATGTGCGCGGTGCACAATATCGCTCACGCTCCCGGCGTCGTTGACATCGGCGTCCGCGTCGAGGTGCGCAACGAGATCATGGAGGAGATAAACAGCGTGCTCTATGAGTCCAAGCTCATAGGCTATCCCGCTCCCTTCAAGAACAAGGTGCGCATTTTCTGCCAGAATCCCGGAGGATTCGTCTCGCAGGAGAACTACGACAACGATCTGGCGGTCGTCAACGGACACAGCTATAAGGAGCTGAAAAGCGAGAACACCAATCTCGCCATCCTCTGCTCGCATTCGTTCAACCAGCCTTTCAATCAGCCCATAGAATACGCGCAAAAGGTGGGCGAGCTCACGAATATGCTGGGCGCAGGCAAGATATTGGTGCAGCGCTACGGCGATATCCTGGCGGGCAAACGCACCTGGCAGAGAGAGCTCGGGATGTCAAACGTGCGTCCGACGCTGAAAGACGCCGTGGCAGGGGACATCACCGCCGCGATGCCTTATCGCGCAATGACCAACATCATCAACTTCATCCAGGCGGTGGACGAGGTGGTGCCGGGATTTGCGGGATACGAGACATTGCTTTATTCGCCCGAACTCAAATTTTACAGCAACAAGATCAAGATGGACGACAACCTCAACACCTCCATCGCGGGTCTGCATTGTTTGGGGGACAGCAGCGGTTGGACGCGCGGATTGATGATGGCGTCGGTGATGGGCGTGCTCATGGCGCGCTCCATAATGAGGGGTACGGCGAACTCTCCGATGACCCACGTGGCGGACTATACGGAGGACAAGAGGAAGAGATAACGCAAGTTAATTTTACCGAAGATAAAATGACCGTTTCAGGTCCTGATGAGAGGGGATGAAACCCCTCTTTTCAGTAGCTTTTTTAAAATTTGGACACTTGGGGACGTGTTTAAAATGTCCAAAAAATGGACAAAATAAACACGTCCCCAAGTGTCCAAATCGGAAAGAGAAAGGTCGATGTGGCGGGGAAAGTTACTTTTTTTTCCATGTAAACGGGCGGGGTGCGGCGCATAAAATAACCCCATGAGGAAATTCATCGAAATTTTGTTGTCGGCGGTATTGTTCGCGGGGGTCGTGTGCGCGGGAGGCGGCACGGCGTTTGCGGCGGAGGAGATATCCGTATATGTGGGCGGCGTTCCCGTCGGCATCACGCTCAACGCGGACGGGCTCATCGTCACGGGGATATGCGACGTCGCGACCTCGTCGGGGAAAGTGCGTCCGTTGGAGGACGCAAACGTGCGCGTGGGAGACGTCGTGACCGCCGTGGACGGTGTGAAAGCAGGCAATCTTTACGATTTCAGGCGCAGAGTCGCCTCTTCGGACGGTGAAGTGGAGCTCTCCATAGAGAGGGAAAATGCGCGGTTCGACATTCTGGCGTATCCCGAAAAGGAGGCGGCTTCGGGAGAATACAGGCTGGGGCTTTGTCTCAAAGAGGACGTGGGCGGCGTGGGCACGCTGACTTTCGTCACGGAGGAGTGCGCATACGCGGCGCTCGGTCATCACGTCAAAGACCCCGAGACAGGTCTCAACGCCAAACTTCAACGCGGGAGCCTCTTTGACGTGGAAATAGACGGCGTCATCAGGGGAGAGGCGGGCAAAGCGGGCGGTCTCAAAGCGGAGATAAACAGGCTTGCCCGTCCCGTAGGGAGCAACTCTTCCAACACCCCGATAGGCATTTACGGCGAATGGAAGGGGGACTTGCCGGGCAAAAAGATGAGAGTGGCAAGGCAAGGGGAGGCTCATCCCGGGCACGCGCTCGTGCTCACCACCATAGACGGGGATAAGCCCACGTTTTACGACATCGACATCGTCAAGTCCGAACATCAAACCGAGAGCGCCGAAAAAGGGCTGGTCATCGCCGTCCGCGACAAGCGTCTGCTTGAAAAAACGGGCGGGATAGTGCAAGGCATGAGCGGCAGTCCCATCCTGCAAAACGGGGTTTTGGTTGGCGCGGTGACTCACGTATTCGTGACCGATCCGACCAGGGGCTACGGCGTGCACGCGCGCTTCATGCTCGACGAGGCGGAAAAGATCGCCGCCTCCTTCCCGAGACCTCTTCCGAATGCGGCTTGAGCGCCAGAGGACAGCCTAAAAGGAAACATACCGAAAAACAAAACTCCCATCATGGGAGTTTTGCATATCTTTCGGAAGAGAGTCGTTCCAGCGCGGTGAGCAGAAACTGCTTGTTGGTAGGCTTGCCTTTGTCCTCGTCCAGGGTCTCGCCGAATTCACCGTACAGCACGTCCACGTTCCCGCGCAGCCAAGCCGCCGAGATCGCGTTTTGTATATCCTTTTCCACGCTTGCTTCCCCCACGCCGAATTCCTCCGCGAGCCGCTTGTAACCGTGATATTTGAGGGGCATTATCTCTTCTCCCTCTTCCGCGATGGCAATGAGCCTCGCGAGCAGACGATATCCTTTCAGGTTGGGCTGGAAGCCGAGTTTCAGAAGATATAATTTTATGCGTGAGGGTATCTGAGCCATGCCCGAAGTTTAGCATCTTTCTCTTGCCGATTTTTGCTTTTCTTGCGGCGAAATCATCCCATAATGCCGAAGAGTGTCAATCATACAGCGGGAGGGCGGAAGAGTGACGCCCGCTCCGCATCATCGCTCGTCGGGCGTATGTGAATACGAGCGTCCCGCGCCGCATATCTTTTGATATGAGAATGACGGGATTCCGCACGGCGGCGAGCATCGCAAAGGATTTTTTCAGGGAAAACCGCAAGAGCATCCTCAGTTTTTCCGCCGTGTTTGCCGTGGGCATATTGTTGGGCGTGTTCATCACGATAAACGTCGCGGGAGGGGAGTTTGAACGCGTCGCGAGAGCCGATATCGAATTCGGCGCGGTGAAAGTGTTTTTCACCTCCGCATTCATGACGCTTGCGGGCTACGGCGTGCTGTTGCTCGCCGCTTGCGCCCCCGCGCTCGCGCTCGTCAGTTTGCTTTCATTCGGAGTTTTGGGCTACTATTTCGGCAAATACGTCTGCCTCTTGGTGGCGGTATACGGCATGACGGGCATCATCAATATGCTGGTGATCTATCTCCCTTTTTTCCTGCTCACATTCCTGTGTATGTGCGTCGCGGGAGCTCGCGCCGCCCGCGCCGTCGGCTGTGCCCGCGTGAAGAATTCCGCGCTCCTCCTCCTGAAAATATACGGAGTGAACATCGCAATAAACTTTCTGCTTTTCATCGTGCTGGGCGCGTTCACGAAAGTCATTGTGGTCGGCTTTTGATCCTTGCACGGCGCGCGAGGGGAAAGGCACGCCTGTGAGCGCATCTTTTCGCCGATTTGCGATTTCGATGATTTGCCAATATGTAAACTATTGCCTGCATCATCGCTTCTCGCAACTCGATCGAAAATCTGTCGCTCACAGACGCGCCTTTCCCCCTCGCGCGCCGTGCAGATGAATACGGTAAGAGCGTCGCCGATTTGCGATTTCGATGATTTGCCAATATGTAACTGCAATACTTCGATTTTTTCGTTGTTCTCATGCTTGCCTAATTTGGGTACGTCCCCTGACAGGGGAGTATTGCTCCCCCTCCTCCCCTTCGGGACTCCTCCCCCACTCGGGATAGAGTTCATTCCTCCTAAAATGCGGGATATACTTTTCTTCCTTTTTTGAAAAAGTTTGAGTTTCGCACTCACATAATCAAGCGGATACCAGTATCAACTGAACGTCGCTCGCGGGGCGAGGAGGGCGACTCGACGCGCACCGAGCCCGTGTCTACTTAATTTTTCGTCTAGCTTGCGAGGTCGCAGATACGCGCCGCGACTTGCAAGAGGGCTATGCCCTGTGCAAGTTTGGCTGAGCGGCGCGTGAGACCGTCTCCGAACAAGTGTACGTGTAGTTCAAGCACGCTCCGAATAAGTGCACGTGGGAGTCAAGATTCACTCCGAATAAGTATTCGTGGGATTCAAACACGCTCCAAATGAGTATACGTGGGAGTCAGGCTACACCCCGAATGAGCGCACGTGGGATTCAAACACCCTCCGAACAAGCATACGGCGAGAACCCGCAGGACAGGGGCTTTCCTTTTCCATTGTTGTGGGGCGTAACCCCTATTTCGGCGTGTGGCGCACATAAAATCGCGGGGTGGGGACAAACTAGGCGGGAGAGGTGGATATGAGACCTAAAAAATTTGCGATATATGCACTAGGCGTCATCGCCGTATTGCTTTTTATCGTCAGCGCGGCGGTGTCCGCCGTGTTTGTCCCGGGCGGCGCCGTCCGAGCTCTTTCAACGGAGGGGAAAGCGGCGTATCTCATTGACGCGGACAGCGGCACGGTGCTTTATGCCGAAAACGAGTCCGAGAGGCTTCCCATCGCCAGTATGGTCAAGATAATGACGGTGCTCCTCACCTTGGAGGCGGTGGACAGGGGAGAACTCTCCTTGGATGATCCCGTGGCCGTGAGCGAGAGAGCGGCGGGCATGGGCGGCTCGCAGATATTTTTGGACGCGGGCACGGAGCACAAGGCGGGAGCGCTTCTCCGTTCCGTCATAGTGGCGAGCGCGAATGACAGTTGCGTGGCGCTTGCCGAGAGGATATCCGGGAGCGTGGAGGGCTTTGTCGGGGATATGAACGCCCGCGCCGTCGAGCTCGGCATGGCGGACACCAATTTCGTGAATTGTACAGGACTTCCCGCTGCAGAGGGATTTTCCTCGGCGAAAGACGTTGCGGTGATGTTCCGCGAGGTGCTGAAATATCCCGTGTACTTCGAAGACGCGGGGGTGTGGACGGAGGATTACGTGCATCCGAGCGGCAGAGTGACGGGCATGACCAACACCAACAAACTCGTCAGATACTACAACGGATGCGACGGCGGCAAGACGGGATTCACGTCGGAGGCAAAATTCTGTCTTGCGGCGACGGCGGAGAGAGACGGGCTCAGGACCGTCGCGGTGGTCATCGGTGCGGACAGCTCAAAAGGCAGGTTCAACGCCGTGAGTGAGATGTTCAACTACGCATTCGGGAATTTCAGGTCCGAAAGGCTTGCCGAGGCGGGGGAGATCCTCGCAGAGGTGAGGGTGTCCGTCGGGAAGCAGAGAAAGGTCGGCGTGACGGTATCCGAGGACGTGACCGCGCTCTGCGAGAGGACGGACAAGAGGGAGACGGAACTCAGATTCGAACTCCCGAACAAACTGAAAGCTCCCGTGAAAAAGGGGGATGTCGTAGGCACGGGATACGTCGTGCGCGACGGCAGCGTGGAGAGGGAATTCGACCTTGTCGCGGCTGAGGACGTGAAGCGCGCGGGGATATGGGATCTCATCAAGCGCATAGGTTCTCCCCGTATGGGCTGACCTACAAACAAGAGAGCGGACGCTCCGAAACGGCGGAGCGTCCCGTTTCGGGCAAAGGGGGACGGGCGGCGTCCCTCTTTCCTTTTCGGAAATGCGCATAATTGCCGCGTGAAAGCGCGGTGCGATTGACTTTTTCGTGCGCGCGTGCTATCATATCACGGATAAAATAGGAGTACTTATGAACACACGCGATACACTTTACGTAAAAGACGGCAACCTTTGGATAGGGGAGTTAAAAGCAACGGAGCTCGCAAAAAGATTCGGCACCCCGCTCTACGTCATGGACGCGAGATACATCGCCGAAGTTGCGGACGCTTTCGTCCGAGCCGTGAACAAGGGCGGCAGGGGCGCGGTGGCGTTTGCGAATAAGGCGTTCGCCACGGTAGCCACCGCAAAGCTCGCGGCGGCGCACGGGCTTTGGTTCGACGTGGTGTCGGGAGGGGAGCTTTATCTCGTCCGACAGGCGGGCGTCGATCTCAAAAAGGTGCTTTTCCACGGCAACAACAAGACTCCTCGCGAGATAGAGGAAGGCTTGGAGGCCGGGATAGGCTATTTTGTGGTGGACAGCCTCAACGAGCTCGAAATTCTGGACTCTGCGGCAAAGGCGAGAGGCATGAAACAGAAGGTGCTGGTGCGCGTGAATCCCGGAGTGTCCGCCCATACATACGAAGCCGTGGTGACGGCGGCGCCTTTCAGCAAATTCGGGTTTGACGTCCACGGGGACGCGGCGGACGTGGTGAAGGACATCGTCTCCCGCGAGGGGTTGGAATTCTGTGGATTGCACGTCCACATCGGCTCGCAGATATACGATCATTCCTCCTACGATACGGCGATAGACATCGTGACGGACTTCATGAAGAAGCTCTCGGAGGACGGCGTCGCCACAGATATCCTGGACATGGGCGGCGGCTACGGCATCTATTATACCGACGAAGACCCCAAGTTCACTCCCGAACGCTACGCATACACCGTGGAGAGCATAGCCGCGAGAGTGAGGGAAAAGGCGGCGGAAAAGGGGCTTTCGGAGCCTTTCATCATCGTGGAGCCCGGGCGGAGCATCGTGGGCGAAGCGGGCGTGACCCTGTATACGGTGGGCGCCGTGAAAGATTTCCCGGGCGTGAAAAAGTACGTCGCGGTGGACGGAGGTATGTTCGACAATCCGCGTTACGCGCTGTACGGCTCGGTGTATTCCGCCATGATAGCCAACAAGGCTGATCGTCCCGCCGAGGAAAAGGTGACCATCGCGGGCAAGTGTTGTGAAAGCGGGGACCTCATCGGGAAGGACATCCCCCTGCAACACGCCGAGACGGGTGATATCCTCGCAGTATTCTCCACGGGCGCGTACAACTATTCCATGGCGTCCAACTACAATCTCAACGCGATACCTCCCGTGGTCCTGGTGGACGGCGACCGCGCGGACTACATAGTAAGACCGCAGACTTACGAAGATCTGCTCCGCAACAATACGGTGCCCGAATGGCTGACGAAATGACCTACGACAAGGATATCGGCGAGGAAGAACTCGCCGCCTCCGCTCTTTCGCAAGAGGGGGAGTATGACGCCGTCCCCGAAGAGGAGGGCGGTTGGACTCATGCCCGAGAAGAGGGGGAGGGCATATCTTCCGAAAACGAGGGGGAGCCCGAGGAGGGGACATCGTCGGAGCCCGACGGGGCGGAGTCCGTTCCCGAGCCCGAGAAAAGGAGGGAGAACCCCTTTGACGACGGCGCGGCGTACAGGGGAGAGATAGTCACCGAGGCGGTCGTGCACGAGCGCAAACTGCCGCATACGGCGGGGCTTTCGGCGACATTCGAGACCTCAGAGACCATCACGGGCGAGCCCGGGATGTCGGATTCGGAATATCTGGCGGGAGGAAGACCCGTCATACACTATCATCTCAGCGACTACGACGGGCCTCTTGATCTTTTGCTTGAACTCATCAACGACGCCAAGATAGACATCGAGGACATCTTCATCTCGGATGTGACAAGACAGTATGTGGAGATAATCGCGAGCATCCCGCGGGAGGAGATGGATTTCGAATACGCGGGGGAATTCATCACGATAGCGGCGCAACTTGTCTATCTCAAATCTCTGCGCACCCTGCCCAGCGACGACGAAGAGGACGACTATTTCGAAGACCCCGAGATACAGCGCAGGGATTTCATACGCAAGATACAGGCGTTCGCTCTGATGAAGGAGAAATCCGAAAAACTGCGCGAGATGGAGACGATAAACCGCTTTTACCGCCTTCCGGCGTATACCGAAAAGGACTACCGCGTCGTGCTCACCAATTTCTCGTTGCCAAAGCTGGTGGAAGCGTTCGCGCGAGTCATGGTCAACGCCGACAGGAGAGAGGCTGCCGTCATCCCCAAGAAAGTGGTGAAGGACAGGTTCTCGGTCTCGGATCAGATGAAGCATATCCTGGAGCTCACGCGCTACGAAAAGGCGTTCCCTTTCACGTCGCTGTTCGAGCCCGACTTTGACAAGAGCGATATAGTCACCACCTTCCTCGCCGTGCTGGAGCTTTTGAAATACGGCAGACTGCGCGCAGAGCAGGAGGAGACTTTCGGCGAGATAATGATATACGCCGTGGAGGGCGCAGAGGACGCGCCCAAGATAGAGGAGGATGTGGATGGAGAATATTAAGAATGTCGTGGAAGCGCTGGTGTTCGCTTCGGGCACCCCTCTTGCGAAAAAGGACATAATCGAGAAGATACCCGAGCTCACCAACCGCAAACTGGAATCCATCGTCGCCGAGCTCCAAAAGCGTTACAGCGGGGAGAGCGGCGTGCTTTTGTTGGATTTCAACGGCAAATTGCAGTTCAGTTCCAATCCCCGCTACGGCGAGATACTTGCCGAGATACTCACTCCGCTCAGGGAGAGACAGCTCAGCAAGACTCTCTTGGAGGTGCTTGCCACCATCGCATATCAACAGCCCGTCACGCGTACGGAGCTGGAAGAGATGCGCGGTTCTCCGGACGGCACGACCACGAGTTGCGAATATGCGATAACGGGGCTCCTGAAAGCGGGTCTCATCCAGGTGGTGGGCAGAAAGGACACCGTGGGCAGACCCTTCCTTTACGGTACTACGGACGAATTTTTGAAGAAGTTCCAGCTCTCGGACATCGCAGACCTCCCCGATTACACGGACGTGATGGAGAAGCTCAAGGAGATATACGCTCCCGAACAAGAGACCCTTTTCCACACCCGCTCCATCCTCGAAGAGGCGCAGGAAGCCGCCGCAGACAAGGAGGAGGAAGAGGAGATCCCCGAGTTCCTTGCGGGAGAGGAATTCGAGGTGTACGAGTAGTCCCTCCTTAGAAGGGAGTTCTCCGCCGACTACGATACATATTTGCGAAAAAAGACGCCACAATATGAATGTGGCGTTTTTGATAGTTTTGATAGCCGCCGAGGCGGCGTTCGCTCTCCTGCTCCTGCCCGTCGGAGTGAGAGTCACGGCGCACATAGACTCCCTCTCCCTGAGGGCGGGAGCGGAGGTCGCCGTGTACGGCGCGCGGGTGTTGCTTTTGGGAGTTTCACAGTCAAAAGACGCCGTTAGATTGCGGATAAACGGCAAAAACAGGGAGATACCGTCCCTTTCCTCGGATGGGAAGAAGAGGAGTGTCATCCATTTGGCGTCAAGCATGAAAAAGGCGCTGTTTCTGCGTTCGGGCAGAGTCGCCGTGCTTGTCGGAGGAGAGGACGCGGCGCGCGGCGCTACGGTGTGGGGCGGCGTCGCGGCGTTGCTTTCGCTGTTGCCCGAAAGAGTGTCGCGCAGAGTGTACTTTTCTCCCTCTTCAGAGACTCTGACAGCGGACGTGGGGTTGAGCTTCACTCTGTCTCCGCTCTCGGTACTGACAGCCGTCGCCGCATATTTTCTGAAAGACGCGAGGAGGAAAAATGAGAGAACTTGACGAGATATTGCAAAGCACCATCGAGAGGATGCGCGCGGTATCGGACTGCGACGCGGTGGTGGGGAGAGCGGTGCGCGCAGAGGACGGCACCGTGCTCATCCCCGTGAGCAAAGTCAGCTACGGGTTTGTGGCTGGCGGAGGAGAATACGGGCTCGGCGACAAGGCGCAGAAGAGGGAGGGATACCCCTGCGCGGTGGCGAGCGGGGGAGGGATCACCGTCACCCCGATAGGTTTTCTGGTGTGCGGCAAAGAGAAAAAATTCCTTTCCGTCACGCCCTCCGAAAAGGGGGAGAAATGGAAGGAACTCCTGAAAACGGCGTTGAAGGCGGTGAAAAAGCATGAAGAGGACGAATGAGTCTTGCAGGACGGTAAAGTTCACGGGAGGGATATGCGCCGTCCTGATCCTGTGTTTCGCGCTGTTTGCGGCGTTCCCCCGCCGCACGGCGGAGGCAAAGACCTCTCCCGCGATAGTCATAGAGCAGACTACGGGCAGGGTGCTCTTCAAGAGGGACGCGGACAAGAGGGCTTATCCCGCCAGCACCACAAAGATACTCACCGCGCTCGTGGTGAGAGAGACTCTCCCTCTCGGGCTCACGGTGGAGGTGCCGAAGGAGGCGGCGGGGACGGAGGGATCCTCGATATATCTCAGAGCGGGTGAAAAACTTACG
This sequence comes from uncultured Clostridia bacterium, assembly GCA_944363035.1. GTDB lineage: Bacteria > Bacillota > Clostridia > Christensenellales > CAG-917 > Limadaptatus. The sequence continues at coordinate 101,378 of CALVTS010000005.1, read as the reverse complement.
GTGGAGGAGCTCCTTTACGGGTTGATGTTGAGGAGCGGCAACGACGCCGCCGTGGCGTTGGCTTTGGCGGCGGGCGGGAGCGTCCCGAGGTTTGCCGAAATGATGAACGAGAGGGCGAGGGGATGCGGCGCGACGCATTCTCATTTCGTCAACCCTCACGGACTTCACGACGACGCGCATTACACCACGGCGCGGGATCTCGCTCTCATCACCCGCGAGGCGTATCGCGATCCCGATCTGCGCCGCATAATGAGCACTAAAAGCGTCACGGTCGGAGAGGGAGAGAGCAGGAGGCATTTCGTCAACAAAAACAAACTCCTGACAAATTTCGAGGGAGGGAACGGAGTGAAGACGGGTTATACCACAAAGAGCGGCAGATGTCTGGTGGGAGGCGCGTACAGAGACGGGATGCAGCTCATCGGCGTGGTGCTGGACCGCTACGATATGTGGGAGGCGATGCGCGCCATGCTGGATCGCGCGTTCGCCGAGTACCGCATGACGAACGTGCTCGCTCTGCCTCGCTGGGAGGAGGGGATGCGCTCTGTCGAAGCGAGTTTCGGAAAGGACGGCGCTCCGCATCCCTCGGCATATCCCGTGAAAAAGGAGGGGGAACCTCTCGGCGTGAGATGGGTGTGATGGCGGATATCATATTCTCGCCTCCGCGATACGCTTGCGTTCGCGGGGGTTTTCGTTTATAATCGTTTTCTGCGAGAGGATACGGCGCGCGCGGACGCGCGGCGCGTGTTTCGGGCGCAAAAAAGTCAACAAAAGGTGTAAAATGCGGCTCAATAAGTATATCGCCGAGTGCGGGGTGTGTTCCAGAAGAAAGGCGGACGCTCTCATCGCCGAGGGACGGGTGAGCGTGAACGGGAAAAAGGTCGTCGAGCTCGGGACGGAAGTGAAGGAAAAGGATTCCGTCTTCCTCGACGGCAAAAAGATACTCCCCGTCGCGCATTACGAATATATCATGCTCAACAAGCCCAAGGGGTGCGTGACGACCTTTTCGGACGACAAGGGCAGAAAGACGGTGTACGACTATCTCAACGCCGACCGCCGCCTCGTCCCCGTGGGCAGACTGGATTACGACAGCGAGGGCTTGTTGCTTTTCACCGATGACGGCGAACTGACTTTCAGACTGACCCATCCCTCTTCGGCGATACCCAAAACGTACATAGTCAAGATCGAGGGCGGCATATCCGAGAGCGATCTTGCGATACTCCGAAAGGGGGCGACCTACGAGGGCGTGAAATATTCCCGTTGCAAAGTGAAGCTCCTCGGGGAGGAGAATGGCATGAGCCGCCTCGAAGTGGTCATCACCGAGGGCAAGAACCGCGAGATACGCAATATGTTCGCCGCGGTGGAGAAAAATGTCGTGTTCCTGAAACGCACCGCCATAGGCGAGCTCCGCCTCGGAGGTTTGGGACGGGGAGCGAAGAGGGAACTCAACGAATATGAGATAGCCTATCTCAAATCCTTGTGAAAGGGCGGAAGATATGAAGATACTGCTGACAAACGACGACGGCTATTCCGCAGAGGGCATCATCACCCTTGCGCTCGCGCTCGCGGACGAGCACGAAGTGCGGGTGAGCGCTCCCGCGACCGAGAAGTCCGGGGCGGGGCACGCGCTCACATTCAACCGCACCCTGAAATGGAGCGAGATCGCGCCCGATGAAGCCGTGCTCATGGCGGGGAAGAAGGATATCCCCTTCCATGCGGTGCACGGCTCTCCCGCAGACGCGGTGAAATTCGCGTTGGAATATATCTATCGCGACGAAAAATTCGACCTCGTGATCTCCGGGATAAACAGCGTGCTCAACATAGGGTCGGACATCATCTATTCCGGCACCTTCGGCGCGGCGGAGGAGGGGAGCGTCCTCGGAGTGCCCTCGATCGCGGTGTCCACATTCGCGGCGGACGGAGGATACGCGCTTGCCGCCGAATTCGTCAGGGATAACCTCGACGCGCTGTATGCCGCGACCTCCCCCTACGTGACCCTCAATGTGAACGTCCCCTCGGGAAGACGGGAGAAGATAAAGGGAGTCGCCGTCGTCCCCCTCGGGCTCAGGCGCTACAACGACCGCTACGAGCATGACGGCAACGGCGGATACGAACTCTTCGGCGCTCCCCGCGACTGTTCGGACGCCGAGGAGGACACCGATTGCAAGCTGTCCGACACGGGCTACATCACCGTGACTCCCGTGAGGGTGCTGTGCACGGATGACGAGAGCCTGAAAAGAGTGGACGGCACGGAGTGGAAACTGTGAAAGCGTGCATAGTGGGAGGAGGCGCCGCAGGGTGTTTGTGCGCGGTGCTTTGCGCGCGCAACGGAGCTGAGGTCGTCCTCCTGGAAAAGAACGAAAAGACGGGCAAAAAGCTCTTCATCACGGGGAAAGGACGGTGCAATCTGACCGCCGATCTCCCTCCCCGCGAGTTTCTGGAAGGGGTGGTGCGCGGAGAAAAATTCCTGCGCTCCGCCGTCTGGTCTTTCACTCCCGACGATACGAAAGCCTTTTTCGAGGATATGGGCGTCCCCTTGGTCACCGAGAGAGGGAACAGGGTCTTCCCTGCGTCGGGGAAGTCCTCGGATATCACGCGCGCGCTTGATCGCGCTCTCAAAGAGAGCGGAGTGCGCGTCGAGCTCGGATGGGAAGTCGCAAAGGCGGAAAAGACGGGAGGGGATTTTGTCCTTACCTCTTCGGACGGCAGGAAGGAGACCTCGGACGTCCTTGTCATCGCCACGGGAGGGAAGAGCTATCCCTCCACGGGCTCCACGGGGGACGGCTATCGTTTTGCCGAGAGTTTCGGGCATTCCGTCGTGAAGCCCGTGCCCTCCCTCGTTCAACTGCTCACCAAAGAGGACGTGTCCTTTCTCAACGGCATTTCTCTGAAAAACATCCGTCTCACCGCTTCGGTGGCGGGAGGGAAGACTTTTTCGGAGTTCGGGGAGATGCTCTTCACCAAAAGAGGACTGAGCGGACCCGTCGCACTCACGCTGTCGGCACATCTCAACAGAGCGGGAGGGGCGGAGCTTTCCCTCGACCTCAAACCCGCTTTGTCTCCCGAAAAGCTGGACGCCAGAGTGCTCCGCGATTTCGGGGAGAGAAAGAACGCGGATCTGAAAAACGTGACCAGAGCCTTGCTTCCCGAAAAACTCAACCTGTATCTCTTGCAAAGAGCGGGGCTCCCTCCCGAAAAAAAAGTGAATTCCGTGACGGCGGAGGAGAGACGTCGGCTTGTCGAAACGCTGAAATGTCTCAAATTCCGTTTCGCGGGCGTGGGACCCTTCGAGGAAGCGGTGATCACTTCGGGAGGCGTGGACCTTAAAGACCTCACTCCCAAGTGCGGGAGCAGGCTTGTCGAGGGGCTTTATTTCGCGGGGGAAGTGATAGACGCCGACGCGTACACGGGAGGATACAATTTGCAGATAGCGTTCTCCACCGCCGCGGCGGTCGCCGCCGATATCATGTCGGCAAAGAGTCCCGCCCGTTGACAGAAGGGAGGGAATGCGGATATAATTTCGCAAAAGAGGTGCGTATGATAAACATTGCGATAGACGGTCCCGCCGGGGCGGGCAAGAGCACCATCGCCAAAGCCGTGGCAAAAAAGCTGGGGCTGATATATCTCGACACGGGCGCGATGTACAGGAGCGTCGCCTATTTCGTGCTGAAAAAGGGCGTTTCGGTGTCCGACGAAGAGGGCGTCGGACGCGTTTTGAAGGAGCTCGAGATGGACATCCGTTACGAGGACGGGGCACAGCAGATCTACGTCTGCGGCGAAAACGCGACCCCCTATCTTCGCGAGCCGCATATGTCCAAAGCCGCTTCCGACGTTTCGGCGCTTCCCGTCGTGAGATACAAGATGGTGGAGCTGCAAAGGGAATTTGCCAAGACCCACGACGTGGTGTTGGACGGCAGGGACATAGGCACATTCGTGCTTCCGGACGCGAATTGCAAGATATTCATGACCGCATCCCCCGAGGAGAGGGCTCAAAGGCGGTTCAAGGAGCTTGCCGAAAAGGGCGTCGAATGCACCTTCGAGGAGGTGCTTGCCGACATAAACAAGCGCGACTACAACGATTCTCACCGCGCGGTCGCTCCCCTCAAAAAGGCGGAGGACGCGGTGGAACTGGACACCACGCATCTGACTGCGGATGAGGTCGCCGAAAAAGTGGAAAGCATAGTCAAGGAGAAGATAAAATGACAGCAAACGAAGCAGGCGGGAAGCAAAAGAAAGCCTCTCCCTCAAAAAAACAGGAGAGCTTCCGTTTTTACCGTGTGGTGAGAGCGGCGCTCACTCCTCTCATCAAGTTGCTTTGGCCCACAGAGATAGTCAACAAGGACCGCTTTGAGAATATGGGCGGGGGACTGGTGGTGTGCAATCACTACGCGATCCCCGACACCCTCATTCCCGTGGCGTATCTTTACAAGAAGGAACTCCATGTGCTCGCAAAGGCGGAGGCTTTCGAGTGCGCAAAGATAGCCAATTGGTTCCTGAGAAAGGCGGGCGCCATCCCCGTGCATCGCGGCGAGCCCGACATCAACGCTGTCAAAGAGGTGTTGGGAGTGCTCCGCGCCGACAAAAAGCTGGTGATGTACCCCGAGGGCACCCGCAACCGCGAGGGCACCAAGGAGATGCTGGAATTCAAGCAGGGGGCGGCGCGCTTCGCGATAAAGGCGAAAAAGCCCGTGCTCCCCATGGTGTATTACCGTATGCACAAGGCGTTCAGGCGCAACTGGCTGTATATCGGCGAGCCCATTTCGCTGGAAGAGTTCTATATGAGCCGCGACCCTGCGGATCACGAGCGCGCTACCGCGAAGATATACGAGGGGATGCAGGCGACGAGGAGGGCGTGCGACGAGTACGTCGAGAAGCTCCTCGCCGAAAAGAAGAAGAAATGAAAGTCACCGTCGCCCGAAACGCGGGCTTTTGCAGCGGCGTGAAGAACGCCGTGGATACGGCGTTGCGGCTTGCCGAAGAATACGGCGAGGTCTTCACCGTCGGCGCTCTCATACACAACGAGGGCGTCGTGAAGTATCTCGAAGAAAGGGGAGTCAGAGCAGTCACCCCCCAGCAGGCGCGCGCCTTGCCCGCAGGGAGCGTGGCTCTCATCCGCGCTCACGGCATCCCGAGAGAGGATGAGGCGCTCCTGCGTTCGCACGGAGTGAAACTGTTTGACGCCACCTGTCCCGTGGTCAAGCGCATCCACCGCATAGTGGAGGAGAGGAGCGCGGCGGGGGACGAGATAGTCATCGTGGGCGACCGCAATCACGACGAGGTCGCGGGGGCGGCGAGCTACGCCGACGATGTGAGGGTGATCTCGGACAAAGAGGAGCCGATCTTTTCCGAAAAACCCACCTCCGTGGTGTTTCAGACCACCATTCTCGCCGACAGACTGGGGGAAATCAGCCGAATTGCGGAAAATTCGCAAAAAAACGGCGGAAAAACAGTTGGAATTTTCAACACTATTTGTTATACTACCATAAGCAGGCAAAACGAGGCGCGCGAACTTGCGCGTACGCATGACGCGGTGTTGGTCGTCGGCAGTCGGTCGAGCGCGAACACCCGCAGACTGTACGAGGTCGCCTCCGAGGTCAATCCGCGCACGTATTTCGTCACTTGCGCCGAGGACTTGCCCGCAAAAAAGATCAAACATTCGGATAGCATATCGATCGTGGCGGGAGCTTCAACTCCGCCGTGGTTGATACAGGAGGTTACAAAACTTATGAGTGAAACTCAAAATGTCGCTACTGCCGAGATCAACGTAGCGGAAGAAGAAGCGAAAAAAGAGGCAACGCTTCGCGAAGAAGAATCTGCGTCCGAGCAGTCCGCTCCCGAAAAGGAACTGACCATGGAAGACGTCGTCGCATCCACGAGAGCGACGGGCTTTGTCAATTACAAAGTGGGCAAGCGCGTTTTCGGCAAGGTCCTGCGCGCGGACGAGTCCGGCATCTATGTCAGCATCGGTGGCAAGAAAGACGGTTTCATTGATAAGGCAGACGCAACCGCCGACGGGGAATACGACCCGCAGGACTACAAAGCCGGCGACGATATCGAAGCCAACATCATCGCCGTGAAACAGGAGTATGTCGCCCTTTCCAAGAAGGAAGTGGATCTCAGACGCGCCGAAGACGAAGCGGCCGAAAAGGCTCTGAATTCCGCCGAATTCTCCCTCAAAATGACGGAAGTCGTCAAGGGCGGTCTGCGCGGCAGGATGGGCAAGTACACCGTGTTCGTGCCCGCGTCCCAGATCCGTATGGGTTACGTCAAGAACCTCGAGGACTACAAGGATAAGACCCTCCGCCTCACCCTCATGCCTCCCAAGGAAAAGGAGCACGCCGAGGGCGAAGAGGGCGAAGATATCGCAGTCGAGAGCAAACCCGAAAAGAAGTCCCGTTATCTGTTCGCGTCTCAGCGCATCATCCTCGAGCGCGAGAAGAAGGAAAAAGAGGACAATTTCTGGAACAATATCCACGTCAACGACATCGTTGAGGGCAAAGTGAAGAGATTCACCGAATTCGGCGCTTTCGTCAACGTGCGCGGGTTCGACTGCCTGGCTCACATCTCCGAGCTCAGCTGGAACAAGATCAACGATCCCTCCCTCGTGCTCAAGATCGGCGAGACCTACGATTTCGTCGTCCTCAAGATGGACAGAGAGCACGGCAGGATCTCCCTCGGTTACAAGCAACTGCAAAAGAAGCCCTATGAGGTCGCCGCAGAGATGTATCCCGTCGGTAGCGTCATCAAAGGCAAAGTGGAGCGCATCTTCCCCTTCGGAGCGTTCATCTCCATAGCCGACGGCGTGGACGGGCTCGTCCATGTGTCCCAGATCTCCCACAACTGGATCAAGGACGCGAGCGAAGTCCTCAAAGTGGGCGATGAAGTGGAAGCCAAGATCATCAGCTTCGAGGACAACCGCATCACCCTTTCCATCAAGGATCTCCTCCCCGAACCCGAGGCGACCGAGACCGTCGAGACCGCGGAGAGCGAGAGCGGCGAGGAGAGGAGCGCGCGTCGCGCCTCCCGCATGAAGAAGTTCGCCGAAAAACTCGACGCCAGCGAGGAGAGAAAGGAACGCCGTCCCAGAAAGGACGCCGCCTCCAACGAGCCCAAGGAATGGGTCTCCGGCTCCAGCAACGCCACCCTCGGCGATCTGTTCAAGAACCTCAACCTCCAACTCGACGGCGAGAAGGCGGAGGAGGCTCCCTCAGAGGAAGAGGCTCCCAAGAAAAAGACCACTCGCAAGAAGAAGACCGAGGAGGAAGCTCCCGTCGAAGAGTGACCTTTGAAAGTGTACGGAACGACCGACGTCACGTCGGTCGTTTTTGTATGTTTGCGTGTGCGTACGGTGCGCGCGTCGCGCGTACAATATAGGTGACGCGCGTACAATGTAGCTTTATGTATCGGCAAGTTACGGCTTAGTAAAATCGCCGAAAGGGATCGCATCGAGTGCGATCTGCGTCATTTCGGCTCTGCACAGCCCGTACTTACGCTCCTCGAAAGAGGGGATGCGCCAGGGGCGTGGCAAAAGCCGTGGCTCTCCGCCGTTTTCGGAGGCGATACCTCCCGATCCGACTTTGTGCGCACGCGCTCTTTAGGGGACGCGCACAACTTCCCCTATTTTCCGAGGGCTGTCGCATAATTCCCTCTCTCCGTTGACTAAGCCGAGATTATGAAGTAAAATTATACCGTTATCCGTTGATCCGACAAGGGGGATATATGCAGGATTCTCACGCGGCGACTGCCGCAGATCTCGATGAAAACCTTTCAAAAAAGGGCAGACGCAAGCTCACCCGCCGCGAACAGGGGAGGATCGCTCTCATCGTCATCGGCGCGTTTTTTGCGCTCATAGCTTTGCTTGCGGTCATCCTTGCGCCCATAATAGCGGAGGGAAACAAAGTGATAACCGCCGACGCCGTGTCGCCCGACGTCCATCTCACCGAGTGGATGAGCTTTGTCTCGGACGACGCTCCGATAACGAAACTTGCCATCCCCGGCTCCCACGACAGCGGATGCAGGGAGATGCCGTGGTACGGCGCGACGCAGGACCTGGACTTTGCCGGACAGCTGGAGCGCGGGGTGAGATATTTCGACATCCGCGTCAAAAAGAGGGGAGATGATATGATCATCTTCCACGGTCCCGTCAACGGAGTGGACTACGAGGGGATACTCCGCGACATAGACGAATTCATGGACGCGCACCCCTCGGAATTTCTCATCCTCGACTTCTCGCACTTCAAAAACGATTCCGAGAGCGATGTCTTCCGCCTCTTCGACGAGATAGTGAGCGCGGAAAGGCTGGTCAACGACACCTCTCTTTCGGACGCGGAATTTCTTGATTCTCTCACGCTCGGCGCGGTGAGGGGGAAATGTATAGTGTTCATCGACCCCGACGAGACGGATTTCAGAGACCGCGACTACTTCTTCTTCCGCACCAACAGCAAGGATGACGCGCCCGACGCCGCGATGGTGTCGCCTTATGTCAAAGTGTACAGCGGGAGATCCGCAGGTCAATTTATGAAAAAGACCATCCCTTATTACATAGACTGCTTCAAAGGAGTGGGCGAGGGATTCTTCGTGTTGCAATGCCAGCTCACGGACAACGCGCTCATCTTCGGACCGCGCTATCGCGAGGGAGAACTCAAAGATCGCGCGAACACGTTCCTTGCGGGGCTGTATGAGGACGGAGAAGAGCTTGCGAATATCAACATTGTGATGCGCGATTTCGTGGATTGCGAAAAGTGCGCGCTCACGGTCAGGCTCAATGTCGCGAAAGGGTATGCCGAAAAGGAGACGGAAGAGGAATTCCTCGCCGCGCTGGATCGTTTCGCGGAAGCGTATGTTTAGGAGGAGATGACTATGGACAAAGAAATTGTACTCCGCACATTGGACAATTTGAAGAAAAGAGGTTTCGGCGCGTATTACTGCGCGACTTCGGAGGAGGCGCGGGAACTCGCGCTCTCACTCATCCCGTCCGGCGACACCGTCGCCTGGGGAGGATCGGTGACCGCCGAACAGATAGGGCTCATCGACGCGATAAAGCACAGGACGGACATCACCCTGATAGACCGCGACCTCGCGGCGACTCCCGAGGAGAAGAGGGCGCTCATGCGAAAAGGTTTGACCGCCGATTCCTTTGTCGCGGGCGTGAACGGGATATCCGAAGAGGGTATGCTCGTCAACATCGACGGGACGGGCAATCGCGTCGCCGCGATCACATTCGGTCCGGAAAAAGTCATTTTGGTGGCGGGCGTGAATAAAATAGAGAGCAATGTCGAGGATGCGGTGAGGCGCGCAAGGAATGTCGCCGCACCACTCAATGTCAAGAGGCTGGGGCTCCCGAATCCCTGCGCGAAAGCGGGCAAATGCATGGATTGCAGGTCGGCGACCACGATATGCAGCCATTTTGTCGTGCACCGCTTTTCCAAACCTGCAGACCGCATAAAGGTCATCCTCATAGGCGAAGAGCTGGGTTTCTGAGCCGCGCATGACGCAAAAGGCGGAATAAGTCCTTACCAAGCAAAACGACCCGCGCTACGCGCAGGTCGTTGTGGCAGGGGAGACGCGATTCGAACACGCAACCGACGGTTTTGGAGACCGTTGCTCTACCGTTGAGCCACTCCCCTAAGAGCTTGTATATTATACCAACTATGCAGTGCATAGTCAAATAAAACGGAGACCATATGGAAAAGAAATTCACACTGGGTATCATCGGCGCAGGCAACATGGCGTCCGCCATCCTCGGAGGGATATTGAGGGGGGGATTGCTTCGTGCGGACAGGATAGCGGTGAGCGACCGCGACGAGGGCAAACTCGCCGTGATGGCGCAGAACGGAGTGTCCGTCACTTCTGACAACCGTGAGATAGCGGCTTCGGCGGAATATCTGCTGTTCGCGGTCAAACCGCAGGTCGCGCCGTCGGTGTTTGAGGAGGTCGCGCCCGTCATAGAGGCGGGGACGGTGATATCCATAATGGCAGGGATACCCGTATCCAAACTTCGCGCGGCGCTGGGCGAACGCAATTACGTCCGCGTGATGCCCAATACCCCCGCGCTGGTGGGCGAGGGGATGAGCGCGATAGCCTTTGAGGAGGGCAAAAGGTCCCAGTTCGTCGCGGACATCTTTTCCTCGATAGGCAAGGTGGTGGAGCTCGACGAGAGCAAGTTCGACGCCGTGACCTCCCTTTCGGGGTCGGGGCCCGCGTATGTATATATGTTCCTGAAAGCGCTCATTGACGGCGGCGTGGATGGAGGGCTCTCTCCCGAGGACGCCAAGACTCTTGCCGTACAGACGGTGCGCGGCGCGGCGAAGATGGTCCGCCTTTCCACGGCGCCCATAGACGAGCTCATAGACGCGGTGTGCTCCAAGGGCGGCACGACCATCCAAGCGGTGGAAAGTTTCCGCGCGGACGGGCTTGAAGAGATAGTGAAAAAGGGTATGGCAAAGTGCAAAAAACGCTCGGAGGAGCTCGCCAATGCCTGAAAAGCACGTTGACATTTATACCGACGGCGCGTGTTCGGGCAATCCCGGCGACGGAGGTTGGGCGGCGATACTGTTCTACCGCAACTTCCGCAGAGAGGTGAGCGGCGCGGAGCGTGACACCACCAACAACCGCATGGAGCTTATGGCGGTCATCAAAGGGCTCGGTATGTTGAAAGAGCCTTGCGAAGTCACGGTGTACAGCGATTCACAGTACTGCGTGGACGCGTTCCTGCAAGGGTGGGTGTACGGTTGGCAACGCAACGGATGGCGCACCGCTTCCCGCGACGAGGTGAAAAACGTGGATCTTTGGAAGGAACTTCTTTCGGCAATGCGCCCGCACAAGGTCACCTTCGTCAAGGTGAAAGGGCACGCGGACAACGAGCACAACAACCGTTGCGACGCTCTGGCGAGAGAGGCGATAAAAAAACTTCCGCCCAAGCCGCTTATCCCAGAAAAGCAGGTTTGAAAATCATATTGCGACTAAAAAACGCGGGATCTTGTGTGATCCCGCGTTTTTAAGCATTTTGTTTCCCGCTCACGCGGTGTGGTAGCGTTTGCTCTTGTACAGTCCGTAGTAGACGAGGGAGCTCAGAGGCAGGGTGGTCAGCAGGATGACGGGGAGCACCATGATCTCGAGGATGAGCACGGTATCTTTCACGCTCACGCCCACGCCGAAGAAGGCTATGAGCACCAGCACCACCGCGAGTTCTATCCACATCATGCCGCGATTGAGCACCGAGAGCTTCACATTGAAATCCGCACGCTTGCGCCTGGTCGGATTCACCAGCCATATCACGGTGGGGATGAGCATGAGCGCCGTCCCGCCCAACATGATGGGGAGGAAATAGACATATCCGATGTCCTTTGCCGTGCAAGCCCACATCACAGCCGCCTCCACCAGGAAGATGGCGAGCATCACCAGCCAGCAGTCGCGGTTGAGCCTGTTTGCGCTGATAAAATTGAAGGTGTAGTATTCCGAGGTGTTCCTGCGGTCGTATGAACGCATCTTGAATCCCTCTGAGTAGAGGCGGGATTTCAGATCGGGTTCGGGACGCGGGATGGCGCGTTCGGCGGGTTCTTTTGCCTTTTCTTCCTGAGCGTTCGCGATGGAGGAGAAGAATTCGCGGTAATCTACGTCGCTCTTTTCGTAGTCGAAGGAGTCCGAACGCTTGTTGCGTACTGCGGACACCACAAATTCTCCCTTATCGGTGTCGGACGTGTCGGATGTGAGAAGGGAGGCGTCGGCGCGGTCTGCCGCGGCTTCCTCCATCTTCCTCTGTTCGGCGGAGACGGTCTCCGCCTCTTTTGCCGCTTCACGTTCGTCTATCCTGCGGAAGACCTCGCTCAAAGTGGCTTCGGGCGCGCGTCTGACCGGTTCTTCATAAACCTCTTCGCGCGCTTCGCTCACTGCGGGAGCGGCGTCTCTTGCGACCGTTCTTTCTGCGTATATGTATGCGGGGGAGTCCAGACGCGCCCTCATTTCTTCGAGTTCGCGCGCTATGCGTTCGAGTTCCGCCTTGCGTTCCGCTTCCAGACGCGCAAGCTCCGCGAGCCTGTCATCCTCCGCCGTCGCCTCCTTTTCGGCGAGTTCATCTTCCTCACGCGCTTCCTCTGCGAGTTTTTCTTCCTCCTCGCTCAGTTCTACCGCCTCCTCTTCGGGAGCGTCCTCGCGGGATCCGACGTGCCACTCCGCCTCGTCTATCGCGTAAGCGTCTTCCTCTTTCTTTTCGTCGGCGTACTCAGACTTCGCGTTGAGGGTGCGGAATATATCTTCAAGCGTCGCGAATTCGCCCTCTTTCTCCGGGGACTCTTCCTCCGAGGGCTCTTCTTCCGAGGGGGCTTCCTCCTCGGCGACAACGGGCTCCTCTTGCTCTGCGGGAGCGGGCTCTTCCTCTTCTGCGGGCGCTTCTTCCTTCTCGGCGGGAGCGGAGAGGGGAGCCTCGACGTGCCATTCCGCCTCTTCCACGATGAGTTTGTCCTCTTTGTTCCCGTCGGAGGAATATTCCGACATGGTGTCCAGCTCTTTGAACACATCGTCCAAAGACATCGTAGCCTGAGAGCGGAGCGCTTCTTCGCGTTCGCGTGCTTCGCGCTCTGCCTGCTCGCGTTTCAACGCTTCTTCGCGTTCCCGCGCCTCGCGCTTTGCGTCCTCCTCCGCTTTTTCGGCGAGGAACCTCTCGCGCTCCTCGGCAAACTTTCTTTCAGCCTCGATGCGCTCTTCCTCTATACGACGCAATTCCTCTCTGCGCTCTTCTTCCAGCCGCTCGGCTTCCTTCCTGCGTTCCTCTTCCGCACGCTTTTCTTCCTCGAAACGCTCGTATTCCTCGCGGAAACGCGCTTCGGCTTCCTCGCGCTCGCGGGCGATACGCTCCATCTCCTCGGCGTGCCTTGCGGCGGCTTCGGCCTCTTTTTCGGCATATCTTTCTTCGGCGGCGAGTTTTTCGGCGCGGAGTCGTTCCACCTCTTCGGCGTGTTCCGCTTCCAACTCTTCGCGGCGTATGCGCGCCTCCTCGGCAAGTCTCTGAAGTTCCGCCTGTTTTTCCTCTTCGGCGCGGGCAAGCTCGGCTTGCCTTTCCTCATCCAGCTTTTCGAGTTCGGCTTGCTTTTCCTCTTCCAGCCGTCTTATCTCTTCCTCGTTCTCCTCGCGCAGTCTGTCGAGCTCGGCTTGCTTTTCGGCTTGAATGCGCTCTATCTCAGCCTGTTTCTCGGCTTGGATGCGCTCGTATTCCTCTTCAGAGACGGCGCGCGAACCGCCCTCTGCCTGCAAACGTTGAGCCTCTTCTTCGGATATCTCGTTGCCGTCGGCGTCTATGTACACCTTTCTTTCCACGAGGACGACCTTTTCCTTTTCCTTGTAGACAACTTTGGCTTTGTCCGAATTGTCCTTTTTTGTGTACGGTCTCAGGTCGTCGGTGTTGAAGGGGGCGGGAGTGGTGTCAAAATCGAATTGTCTTGCGGACACCAGCTTGTCGAGGATGGTGCGGGAGTATTCGTACTCCGAGCGCTCCTTTTCCAAAAAGTTCCTGCCTTCCGCCGTGAGAGAGTAGTAACGCCTGCGTCCGCCGCCCGTATCGTCGGGGTCGCCGTCATAAGAGGAGATGAGTCCCTGTTTTTCCAGGCGTTTGAGCTGATTGTAAAGAGTGGGTTGTTTGAGTTTGTACTGACCTTCGCTTTTGAGTTCTATCTCTTTCAGGATATCGTAGCCGTAACGGTCCCTGTTCCAAAGCGAACCCAAAATTATCGTGGTCACGTTGCCGCGGATAAGATCGCTGTTGACGGAAGAAATGTCCATAAAGCACGCTCCACTTTTGTTAATATCATGATAGCAGACTACTATATTAAAGTCAATATTTTATAATAGTTCTTTTTTAAAAAGGACAAAAAAAGAGTAGTTTTGACAGCATTATCCCTCGGTTTTCGGCAAAAATCGTGAAAAAGGAGGTCAGACGTCGTCGACGTCGCGCAAAGTCACCGCTTTTGCCGCCGCTTTGCGGTGATCCTGTTCTATCGCGGCGTAGTGCTTTTTTGTGGTGTTGACGTCACGGTGTCCCAAAACGTCCGCGACCATATATATGTCGCCTGTGGCGCGGTAGAGGTTGGTGCCGTAGGTGCTGCGCAGTTTGTGGGGAGATATCTTTTTCAAAGGCGCGGCGACGGCGGCGTATTTTTTGACGAGATTCTCCACCGCGCGCACGCATATCCGCCTAACTTGCAGGGAAAGAAAGAGAGCGTCGGGGTCTTCTATCTCCACCTTTTGAGTGCGGGAAAGCAGGGCTTTTCGTTCCCCTTCGATGTAGTATTCCAAAGCCTCTTTCACGTCGTTGTTGAAATAGAGTATCGCGCGGCTCCCGCCCTTTCTTGTCACGGTGAAAGCGTTCGTTTCAAAGTCTATGTCCTTGACGTTTAGCCCCACGCATTCGCTCACTCGGATGCCCGTGCCGAGAAGAAGGGAGAGTATCGCGACATCGCGCGCGCGGGTGTTGAGGAGTATCTTCCGCTGATGCGCGCTCATTCCTTCTCCGTCCTCGGCGGTGTTGAGTATCTTTTCGATCTCATGTCTTTCGAGACGGATTATCTCCTTTTCGCGCTGTTTGGGCAGAGATATCTTGGCGGCGACGTTGACGCTGAGTTTGTCCTTGTTGAAAAAATACTTGAAAAAACTGCGCACGGTGGATATCTTCCGTGCTTTGCCGCGGTCTCCGTTGCCGAATTCCTTGCCGTCGAATTCATAGAGCGTGAGATATTCCATGTAGTTTTCGAGGTGGGTCACGGTGACTTTTTCCATGTCGGAGAGGGTGAGTTCGTCCGTGGTCATACCTTTGAAAGCGCGCACGCGTTTTATCAGATAGTCAAAAAATATCCTGAGGTCGTAGGCATACCCGAGCCTCGTGAGCACGGTGGTCTGAGGCTCCACACCCACGAAGAATTCCTCGCAGAACTCGGGCAGGGTGTCGCGTATCTCGCGAAGACGCAGATTTACGTCTCTTTCTCGTTGCTTGAAATAGTCAGCCATAGCTTCCTCCGGCATTGGATCGTGTTATTGGGGACGGTCGCGAAGCGATAATTTTCCGTGCCTTTTTGCGCAACCGAAACTTGTCAGGAAGTATGCCGCTTCCGCGTTCCGTCCGCGCATGCCAGACAGGAATAATACGAATCAGGTTCAGCGCCGCCGATTTCCGCCTGAACCGCGTCATTCGCCTTGCCAATACAGTCAAGTATTAGCTGCGGCGACTTTTACCCCAACTGAAAATCATAGATTTTCACTCGGGGACCCCGAAATTGTTCAGCCAAAAATCGGTTGGCGCGGAACTGCTCGCACCTCAGAGCAAGAGATTTTCGGATGATTTTGCTCTGGCGGAACGCAGGCAATAGTATACATATTGGCAAGGTTCGGCTGTGCAAAAGCGCCGAAAAGAATTGCTCCGAGGCTGGTTCGTATTATTCCTGTCTGGCATAGTCTCCGCGTAGTCGAGACGCCGCGTCCGAATCGGCGCAGGATATATATATCCGATCGCGTTTCCGCTATCATGATAGCCAACTATTCGCAAAATTTCAAGCATCTCGGTGTTTTGCGAACATTTTAACCTCATTCGGCAGGCGGAAACGGCGGGTAGTGAGAGAGCGGGAAGGAAAATTTCGGCGACGTTGCCAATTTCCGCGCGGCGTGGTAAAATACGCGGTGGAGGCAGAAAATGAGAAAGATAAGACAGGACGAGATAGGCAAAGTCAGCCGCTTGTTTACGGAGATATTTGCGGATTATGAGGCGTACAGGCTGTTTTTCCCGGACGAGAAAAAGCTCGCAAGGGGGATAGAGGCTTTCTTCCGCTATGAGATATACGCCTCGCAGGAATACACCTGGGTGGACGAGGATCTTCTTTCCGCCGCCGCCGTCAAATGCCCCGGGGACAAGGACCGCGATCCGCAGACGCTCTTTCTAAATCCTTTTTACGCCATACGATTCCTATCCGCCACGGGGATGCGCGCGGTGAAACTTGCGGGCGAATATCTGCGTTTCGCCGAGAACATCTCGCAAAAATACTATGTGCCCGAAAGAGATTGCTACATCAAGAACATAGGCGTCGCATTGGAGGCGCGCGGACAGGGCAGACTGCGGCGCATGATAGACGAGTTGTGCGGGGAGTATCCTATATATCTCGAAACGCATGACGAAAACAACGTTGCGATATATGAGCATCTCGGCTTCAAGGTGTTGGAAGCGGCGGATTTTCACGGTTATACACACTATGCGATGTACAACGCGCGGGACTGACGCTCACGAGTCCTTTTTTCGGGGAACGGTGTCCCCCTTTTTTTATCAATAAAAACGTAAAATTTAAAACTACACCTTAATTTTGGACACTTGGGGACGTGTTTAAAATGTCCAAAAAATGGACAAAATAAACACGTCCCCAGGTGTCCAAATTGGAAAGAACGACATCGATATAAAAGAAAAAACAGAGTAAGCTGAGAAAAGAGCAGGGGAGAAAATGTCAGTAAACAGTAGGATTTTAAGTATTATGTGGTACGCTAGATCAGAAAAAAGCAAGAAAAAGAGATGAAGCGAAAGATAGCGATTTATTTTGCGATTTTGGACACATGGGGACGTGTTTGAAATGTCCAAAAAGTGGACAAAATAAACACGTCCCCAAGTGTCCAAATTGGAAAGAGGAATGTCGGTGTATGAGGGGGATGGAGAGGAGATTTGAGGGCGGGAGGTGCGAATCTCCTGTTCTTCGCTTGCGTTTTGAGGGGAAGTGTGGTTAAATTATGGGGCGAGATAGCCGGGCGGCGGCACGGAAACGTGAGGAAAGTCCGAGCATCATAGGGCAAGGGTGCAGGTCAACTGCCTGTGAAGGCGACTTCAAGGAAAGTGCAACAGAAAAATACCGCCCGCAAGGGTAAGGATGGAAAGGCGAGGTAAGAGCTCACCCGCAAATCGGCGACGAGGCGCGATGTAAACCCCACCCGATGCAAGAAAGGAGCGTGAAATGCGGCCCGCAAGCTCCCGTTCGCTAGAGCCGTATGGCAACATACGGCCGAGATAGATCGTCGTCCAAGACAGAACTCGGCTTACAGACTATGCTCGCACACATCCCCGCAGGATCGTCAAAGCGGTTTTGCGGGGGTATTTCTTTTTCGACCGTATTTGCCTCTTCCCCGATGGCGATCCGAGCGTTTTTGGCTATCTTTGCGCAAAATATTTCTCTCTGTACGGCGTCTTGGCGGGGAAGGAGCGGCTCGGTGCGGATGAGGAAGGGACGATCGTCCGCTTGGCATTCTTCCCGCCCGACGCGGATGTTTTGCAGGAAAAGGTCGTTTTGAAGGCGGCGCAGACAAGTTATTCAGACCGAAACCTCTAAAAACGGGATAATTGCGGGCGAGGATGGAGAATATCAGGGCATGGAATACGCGATCGCGGGCGGGGTGACCCTCATTTTCGTACTGATCTATATCTTCACCCGACCCAAAAAGAGGGAGAGGTTCTCGCGCGCGCTGAAAGAGGAGGAATTTTCCGAGGCGGCGCGGGAGCTCGCGCGCTCCTTGCCTCCTCCCAAGGACGGCGGAGGGGATATCGCGGAGGGTAAAGACGCTCGCGCAGTCAAAAAGGCGCTATCGCTGAGCGACAGACAATGGGCGGATGAGGGGCTGGCAAGGCTCTTTATGACCCTGAAAGACAGAAAAGATGATGTGAAAGTTCTGCTGAAAGAGGATCTTTCCTCATTGCAGGATCTTCCCTCCGTAGGAGGGCGGCCGCGCGCAGTCATACTTGCCGAGACCGTGCTCGAAAACTCGCGCTACATCTTTTGCGAGGACAGGGTGGACATTGCGACGGAAGCCTTCAATGCGGCGCGTACTCTCACTTTTTCGGAGACCGCGAACATGAAAAAGGCGTTCGAACACGTTCTCATACGCAAATTGTCCTTTTTGTGCGCGCGACTTGGGGAGATATGCAGGCTGAAACGCTTTGCCGAGCGCGCGGCAAAACATCCTCGGATGTATTCGGGCAAGGCAAAAAGGCTGAAAAGCGTGATATTTTCCCGTTTTGCGGCGGGGGAGCTCGGCTACGACACGGGAAAATTCGAGGAAAGGTATCTCGCGCTAACCGACGAGCTCGCGTTTTATCTCAACAATGTATTCGACGCGCTGGACAATGTGGCGATATTCGACTTTTCGGCGTATTACGAGCCCTGCGGCATACTCGCGCGCTTTGACCCGTATGTATCCGCGTCTCCTAAGGCAAGAGAAAATTTTGCCGAAAAGCTGTGCGCATTGAGCACTCGGGAAAATCTGGACGAATACGCATATGCGGTGAGGCTTGAAAACTTCGGCGAGTACGGAAAACTCCCGCCATTTGCGGTGAAAAGACTTAAAATTGCTGGCGGGACGCTCGTTTTGGCTCACTTTTCGGACGATCTTCTCCTTCTTGCGCGCGCATTGTCCTCTCCGGTTATGATGGAGCTCCTCTTCGGCGAGGGGAGTGGGAAGAGGAGGAAAAGTATTCTCAAAATCGCAAAAATCAAGAGTAGTTTTATGCCCAAAAGGAGAGCGGAGGAGGAAAGTTGCGGGATAAAG
Source organism: uncultured Clostridia bacterium (assembly GCA_944363035.1). Lineage (GTDB taxonomy): Bacteria > Bacillota > Clostridia > Christensenellales > CAG-917 > Limadaptatus. Next base: position 82,826 of record CALVTS010000005.1, on the reverse strand, counting down.
ATACGCGGAGACACCCTTTTTCCGCCTATCCTTCCTCGGGAAGCGGAGAGGACTGAGTGCGTAATCGTGCACAACGGAGTGCGGCATTTGGTGAGAGCGGAAAGGAGCTTAGAGCCGTGGGTGAGGGTGAACGGGACTTTGATGATGGGAGTCCCCGCCGTCACTTTGGGGCAGATCCCCCTCGACGTGACGTTCGGCGTCGCGGACAACGCTTCCGAGAGTGCGTTTTAGGACGGGAGCGGGAGGATGCGGAGCAATTTTGTCTCTCATCGTTTTTTTTCCGCCCCGGCTTATCGAGTCTAATTTGATAAAAAAGTACGCATGACCCGTTTATATTTGTCCGCTTAGTCCGCCGCGTCGGCAATACCGATGATACGATCCCGTCATCTGTCTGCGCCGTCGCGCCCGATCTTGATCCTTTCGGTACGTCATGCCAGACAGGAATAATACGAACCAGGTTCAGCGCCGCCGATTTCCGCCTGAACCGCGTCATTCACCTTGCTAATACAGTCAAGTATTAGCTACGGCGACTTCCTTGTTCAGCCAAAAATCGGTTGGCGCGGAACTGCTCGCACCTCAGAGCAAGAGATTTTCGGATGATGTTGCACGGGCGGAACGCAGACAATAGTATACATATTGGCAAGGTTCGGCTGTGCAAAAGCGCCGAAAAGAATTGCTCCGAGGCTGGTTCGTATTATTCCTGTCTGGCATACGTTGAATTTCTTTACAGAAATGCCGCTTTCTGCTATAATTTTGCGTGAAATTCGTTCATCGGCAGGATGTAGGATGCTAAACGTAAACCATTTGACAAAAACTTATCCCGGCGGAGCGAGACCCGCCGTAGACGGCGTTTCCTTCGATATCGCGGAGGGAGAGATATACGGGTTTATCGGTCCCAACGGCGCGGGGAAGTCCACCACCATCAAGTGTATCACCGGCATCGTGGGGTTCGAGAGCGGTTCGGTCACGATATGCGGGACCGATCTCAAAGGCGACCCGATACGCGCAAAGCGCATGATAGGCTATGTTTCGGACGATCATGTGCTTTACGAGGGGCTGACAGGGACGGAATTCATCAATTTCATGTGCGACGTCTTTGACGTCCCGTCCTCGGAAAGGCGGGCGAGACTCGACAAATATTTGGAGCTTTTTTCTCTCACCGACGCCATCGGCAAGCAGATAAAGTCGTATTCCCACGGCATGAAGCAAAAGCTCAACATCATCGGCGCGCTCATTCACGAGCCCAGAATATGGATATTGGACGAGCCCATGACCGGTCTCGATCCCAAATCCGCATTCAACCTCAAAACTCTGATGCGGGAACACGCAGACAAAGGAAATTGCGTGTTTTTCAGTTCTCACGTGCTGGACGTCGTGGAAAAGGTCTGCGACAGAGTGGGCATAATCGACGGGGGCAAACTGCTTGCGGATTGCGCGCTTTCGGAGCTCAAAGTCACCGGATTGGACGCGTCTCTCGAAGAACTGTTCCTGAAACTGACCGCCGAGGCGGAGGAGGGCGGCGCGCCCGACGGAGAGGACGCACAAGGATGAAAGATATGTTGAGGCTCTTCCGTGTGCTCTATAAAAACCGCTATGCGGTGACCAAGGAGAGCAACACGGGCAAACGCAAGCTCGCGTCTTCCACCGTAATGACGCTTTCCATGTTGCCGATGGTGGCGGTGGTCTGCGTCATGCTTGGATTCGCGGCGGCAGGGCTCACCACGCGATATTCCGCAATGACTCTGCTCAACGCGGTGCTTTCGGCGGTGCAGGTGTTCATCCTCTTCATGACCCTGCCGAGCGTGATGTCTACGCTGTACTCATCCGAGGACGCCGGATTTCTCGCCGCGCTCCCGATGCGTCCTACGGCGGTTTTTTTTGCAAAGCTCGCTCTGACGTATGTCGGCGCGCTCAAAACGGCGGCGGTGTTCCTGATCCCCTCCATGCTGACGGTGTCCGTGACATATGCGGCGCTCGGGAACCCGATGTCCTATGCGTTTTTCCCTCTCATCGCGCTCATAGTGCTCGTTGCGCCCGTACTGCCGCTCTTCCTCATCGTGCTGTTTTCCATGCCCGTGATGTGGATAAACTCCCGTCTGAAAGGACGCGCCGTGATAAAGACGGCGTTTTCTTTCGTGTTTTATGTCCTGTTGATGGGGGCGTATATGGCGCTGGTCTTCTACTTCAACACCAACGGTATAGGCGACGAGGGGATGATCACGGGAGCGGTGCAGGACGGGCTTTCCTCCCTTGCGGGAGTGATGCATCCCAACGCCTCCCTCATCTCGATGTGCCTCGGGATAGACCCCGCGAAGAATTTCGGCATTTCCTTCGGGATATGGGCGGGGATAGCCTTGCTCACCGTGCTTTTGGCGATGCTGTTCTATCGCAGGATAACCGTTTCGAGCAATGAATCCGGGACGGAGGAGAGGTCCGCCGATCCCTCTTTCAAAAGGACCCCTCTGCTTTTTGCGCTGATAAAGAGAGACTTTCTCACCGTGATCCGCCAGCCCTCCGTCGCCATGGGCACCTTTTCCAACATAGTGCTCGCGCCGGTGATGATGCTGATGATGTACTTTTTCATGCAGGATACGGGGCTCGACGATTTTTCGGGGGAGATGTTGATGACGGGATTGGTGCTCATGTATCCCGTCATATTCCTGGCGGGCACGAACATGGTTTCTCTTACGGCGTATTCCAGAGAGGGCGCCTCATTTTTCATAGGTAAGACTCTGCCCATACCGCCAAAGACTTCCGTCACGGCGAAACTGCTTTTTGCGCTCATGTCGGCGGGAGTCGCGCTCATCGTGATATTCGTGCTTGCGGCGGCGCTTTACCGCATAGATATAGGTTCGGCGTTCGGCGTGGTGATAGCGTCCATGCTGTTTGCGGCGGGAGGGTGTTCCCTCCACATCTATTTCGACATCAAAAAGGGCAACGTCAACTGGAAGACGCAGTCGGATATGAGAGCGAGCGCGGGCGGAGGAGTTGCGGGGATGCTCCCCGTGCTCATCATAATAGTCCCCGCCGCAGCGTTCATGGTGGGCGGTATGTTCATGGCGGCGTTGGAGGAGAGCATGGGCAGGAGCGGGGTGCTGGCATTATATTGGTGCCTCGTGCTCGTGGTGGCGGCAGGTATAGCCGCGGCGGGGTTGTACATCCTTTACGACAAAGGGGTGCCGCTCGTGGAAAAGATAGGCGAAAACAGGTGTTCTGCCTCTCAGAGACGCTTTTCGGGCGCGCTCGGGAGGGGAGGGAGTTTTCTGAAATAACGAAGGTTCGGGAGAGGATGCTATGATGAAAAGGAAGATCGGTCTCGACGTAGGAGACGTGAGGATAGGCGTGGCTGTGAGCGATCTCATGGGCATATGCGCCAATCCCCGGGAGACGTACGTCAGGAAAAAGGATGACGTCGAGGCGGACGCGGATTATTTTGCGGATTACGCGCGCCGTGAGGACGCGGACGCTTTCGTGGTCGGGCTCCCTCGCAACATGGACGGCACCGAAGGTCCGCGCGCCGCGATCACGCGGGAGTTCGGAGACCTGCTCAAAGAGAGGAGCGGGCTCGACGTCATATATACGGACGAAAGATTGACCACGGTCTCGGCAGAGCGTATGCTGATAGGCGCAGACGTCCGCCGCGAAAAGCGCAAAAAGGTGATAGACAAGGTGGCGGCGACCATAATTTTGCAATCCTATCTTGACTCAAAACGCTAGTCGGGTTAGAATCGAATGAGAATGATGTCCGCATAAAAGCGGACGAAAAGGAGTTCAAATGGCAGACTTTTTCGAGGACCAGAACAACATGGAAGAAGACGACGACATCATCACCCTCTACAACGAGGAGCGCGATTGCGACGAGGATTTTTATCACCTCGCGACGCTGGATGTGGACGATAAGTGGTTCGTAGTGATGAAACCCGTCGAAAAGCTCCCCGACATCGAGGAGGACGAAGTCCTCATCTATGAGATACGCGAGGGAGAGGACGGCGACGTATTTGTGGCTATCGAGGACGAAGCTCTCTTGGAAAAGGTGTTCGACGAGTTCATGAAAGAGGTGGACAAACTGGACGAAGAAGAGGAGGAATGACCTCTCTTTGCCCCTGTTCGTGCGAGCTTTCGGCGCGGTATTTGCGCTGTCGGCGTCGGACGAACGGACACTTTTCCCGCTCTCACGGCGATGTGACGGACTGCGTCTTTTCCTGCGGCGAAAATTCCGCGGGGAAGGGCGCATTTTTTGCCTCAATATCCTTGCAAAATTTTTTCTATTATAATATAATGCCAAATGCACCGCACACCTCGGCGGAGTCACGGTCGTTCCGAAAGGTAGCCGCGACGGGGAAACCGAGGGAGGTAAAAACAAAAAAGGAGGCCTGATATGGCAGTCACAACAATGAAAGCCCTGCTCGAAGCGGGCGTACACTTCGGTCACCAGACAAAACGCTGGAACCCCAAGATGTCCAAGTACATCTACGCGACGAGGAACGACATCCACATCATCGATCTGCAGATCTCGGTGGATCACGTGGAGGCGGCGTATCAATTCGTGAAGAGCATCTCTTCCGAAGGAAAATCCGTCCTTTTCGTCGGCACCAAGAAGCAGGCTCAGGACGCGATCAAGAACGAAGCCGAGCGCTGCGATATGTACTACATCAACCAGAGATGGCTGGGCGGCACTCTCACCAACTTCAAGACCATCCGCACCCGCATCGACAGACTGAACAAGATCAATCAGATGGAACTCATCGGCGAGTTCGAGCTCCTTCCCAAAAAGGAAGTCCTCAAGCTCAAAGCCGAGCGCGATAAGCTGGAACAGAACCTGGGCGGCATAAAGAATATGCGCACCCTGCCCGGATGCCTCTTCGTCGTGGACCTCAAACGCGAGGAGAACGCGGTGAGGGAAGCCCGCAAGCTCAACATCCCCATCGTCGCCGTCGTTGACACCAACTGCGACCCCGACCTGGTGGATTACGTCATCCCCGGCAACGATGACGCCATCCGCGCCATCCAGCTGTTTGCTTCCGTCATCGCGGACGCGGTGATAGAGGGACGTCAGGGCGAATCCTTCGGCGGCGCAGAGAAGCGCGAGGAAGCCCCCGCTGCCGAAACCGCCGAGGAAGTCAAGGCGGAGGAAGAGGCTCCCGCAGTGCAGGAAGCCGCGGTCGAGGAAGTGGCTCTCACCCCCGAAGAGGCGCTCGAGAAAGCCATCGCCGAGAAAGAGAACGAAGAGAAGTGATCACGGTGCGTGCGTCATCGGGCGCACGCACTTTTCCAAGAATAAGACGGAAAATATAGGAGTACATTATGGCATTTACCAGCAAAGACGTTATGGAACTTCGCCAGCGCACCGGCGTTGGTATGATGGACTGCAAGAAGGCTCTCGTCGAGACGGACGGCGATATGGAGAAAGCTATCGACTATCTCCGCGAGAAGGGCATCGCTTCCGCCGCGAAGAAACAGGGCAGGATCGCCTCTCAGGGCATCGTTGACAGCTACATCCACATGAACGGCAAGATCGGCGTTCTGCTCGAAGTCAACTGCGAGACGGACTTTGTCGCGATGAGCCCCGTGTTCAAGGAACTCGTGCACAACATCGCGATGCACATCGCCGCCGCCGCTCCCACTTACGTCACCAAGGAAGAGGTGCCCGCCGCCGAGCTCGAGAAGGAGAGAGAGATCCTCATCGCCCAGGCGAAGAACGAGCCCAATCCCAAACCCGACGCCATCATCCACAAGATGGTGGACGGCAGGATCCAGAAATACTACAAGGACGTCTGCCTCATGGAGCAGGTCTATGTGCGCGACAGTTCCAAGACCATAAGCCAGCTCGTCACCGAAGCAGTCGCCTCCATCGGCGAGAAGATCACGGTGAGACGTTTCGTCCGCTATCAGATGGGCGAAGGGCTCCAGAAGCGCGAGGACAATTTCGCAGAAGAAGTCATGGCGCAGGCAGGACTGAACAACTGATTTGAAAAAGGGACGCGCGAGCGTTCCTTTTTTTAGCCGCAGGGACGCTCGGCGGCACGCGACGTCCTTTCGGAGGACACCGACGGGCGTTTCGCCCTATACGCGGACGTAGGCCCCGTCCGTCGGCGGGAGACCGCACAAAGAGGAAATCATGGCTGAGATCAAGTACAAACGAGTAGTCATCAAACTGTCCGGCGAAGCTCTCGCCGGCGCGAACGGGAGCGGCATCGACCATGCAAAGCTCGCCAAAGTGTCCGAACAGATCGTCGAGGTCAAGAATATGGGCGCTCAGGTGGGCGTGGTGATAGGCGGAGGCAACTTCTGGAGAGGCAGACAGGCAGACAGCGAGATGAACCGCACCACCGCCGATCACATGGGTATGCTCGCCACCGTCATCAACGCGCTCGCATTGCAGGATTGCATCGAGAGCAAGGGCGCGGAGGTCAGAGTGCAGACCGCTCTCACCATCACCAAGGTCGCCGAGCCCTACATCCTGCGCAAGGCGCTTCGTCACCTAGAAAAGGGGAGGATAGTCATCTTTGCCTGCGGCACGGGCAACCCCTACTTCTCCACGGATACGGGCGCGGCTCTGCGCGCCGCCGAGATAGGCGCCAACGCGCTCCTTCTTGCCAAGAACGTGGACGGCGTGTACGACAGCGATCCCAAACTCAACCCCGATGCGGTGAAATTCGAGGACCTCACCTATATGCAGGTCATCTCCAAGGGGCTCAAAGCGATGGACACCACCGCCATCACGATGTGTATGGACAACGAGATACCCATCATCGCGTTCAGCCTCAACGAAGAGGGCAGCATAAAGCGCGCAATAACGGGGGAAAAGATAGGCACTTACATCGGTAAGTGAGCCGACCTCGCGTGTGGGGGCACGCTTCGACTTCGCGCTTCAAGAGCGCATTTCGGGCTGTCGGCACCGAAAGTCGCGAAATTTCGGAGGGAACGCGCCGCATAAGCGCGTTCCTCTTCATTTTCGTATTGATTTATACGCGCGCGTTTGGTATAATCTTTATATAATCTTACTTACGGAGGCTCAATATGGCATACGGAATAGATTCCGTTGACCTCGTTTTCGAGGAAATGAAAGAAAAATTTTCCAAGACCGTGCACAATTTCTCCACGGAAATGAAGAGTATGCGTGCGGGACGCGCCAATCCCCACATCCTCGACAAGATCACCGTCGATTACTACGGCACGCCCACTCCCATCAACAATATGGCGAACATCACCGTGCCCGAAGCGCGTCTGCTCGTCATCTCGGTGTGGGACAAGAGCGCTCTCAAAAACGTGGAAAAAGCCATCCTTGCCGCCAACATCGGCATCACGCCAAACAATGACGGCAACGTCATCCGACTCGTCTTTCCCGAGCTCACCGAGGAGCGCAGGAAGTCCCTCGTCAAGGAGCTCAAGACCAATGCGGAAAACACCAAGATAGTGCTCCGCAACGCGCGCAGAGACGCCATCGACGCCCTCAAAAAGCTGGAAAAGGATTCCGAGATAACCGAGGACGACCTCAAAGACTTCACCGCCGACGTGGACAAAGCCCTCTCTTCCGAGATAGAGGACGTGGACAAGCTCACCAAGGACAAGGAACAGGAGATCCTCGCCGTCTGATGATACCCGCGCACGTCGGATACATCATGGACGGCAACGGCAGATGGGCTGAAAGGCGGGGGCTCCCGCGTTCCGCAGGGTATGCCGAGGGCTTGAAAGCCATGTTGAGAGTGCTCCGACGCACGGAGGAAAGAGGGGTGAGGGTCGCTACGGTCTACGCCTTCTCCTCCGAAAATTTCGCGCGTCCCGAAGAGGAGAGCTCCGCGATCGCCGACGTGGTGGAAAGATGGAACCGCTCCTATGACGGAGGGTGGAAAGTGACCTATATGGGGGAGCTTTCCCGCTTTTCGGAGAGGTTGAGGGAGAGCGTCGCACTCGTAGTCGGGCGTACTGCGGAAAACGAGGGGCTCAGGCTCAACATCGCTCTCGGATACGGAGGGCGCGAGGACATCGTCAACGCCGCCCGCCGCGCCGCCGCGAAAGGCGAGATAGACTCTGCCTCATTTGAGAACTGTCTTTCATCGGCAGGACTTCCCCCTCTCGACTTGATCGTCAGGAGCGGGGGAGAAAAGAGGCTAAGCGGCTTCATGCTCTACGAAGCCGCTTACTCCGAACTGTATTTCACGGACGCGCTCTGGCCGGATATGACGGAGGAGGACGTGGACGACGCGCTGGGGGAGTTCGCTCGGCGCACGCGCAAATTCGGCGCATGAACACCGCTTATGCTTAAACGTACCGTTACGGCAATACTTCTCATCGCTTTGCTTGTCGGGCTCTTCGCCCTGAGCTATTTCGTGGAGCACGGAAACGTATTTCTCGACCTCTTCATCTGGATCTTGCTGGTCGGAGCGGTCAGGGAGATGTATTTCTGTATGCAAAAGGCGGGGTTCAAGGTGTTCAGAGTGCCGCTTGCGGTGTTTTTGCTCACCTGCTATCCCGTGATGTATCTCATGGAGCACTTCCTCGGGGAGGGCTTTCTCGGGATACTCCTGAGTTTTTCGGTGTCCATGCTCGTTGCTCTCGTCATCTTCACCTTTGCGGATCCCGAGCGCAATACGGCAAAGGACCTCTTCGCCACCGTGTTCGTCGCGGTGTATCCCGGGATACTCATCTCCCTTGCGTGGATGCTGGTGCAACGCTATTCCGCCGTATACGCCATCCCGTTCGCGATATTCATGCCCGTTGGGGCGGACACCTTCGCGTATTGGTTCGGGAGCATGATAGGCGGCAAGAAGCTCTGTCCCTCCATCAGTCCCAAGAAGACTGTGGCGGGCTTTGTCGGCGGACTTTTCGGCGGGATGCTGGTGGCTGTCATCATGTTCCTGCTCTTTGAGCAGTTCGACCTATTCCCGAGGGCGGGATACGTCCCGTTTGCGGACGAGACTTGGAAATCTGCGCTCATCTACCTTGCGATAGGGCTCGTGGGCGCTCTCGCGGGACAGCTCGGCGACCTCGCCGCCTCCCGCATAAAACGCGCCATGGGAGTCAAGGACTTCGGCAGGATATTCCCGGGACACGGCGGCGTCATGGACCGCTTTGACAGCATAATGTCCGGCATAGTCGTGTTGTTGGTCGCGTTCACTATCATCTACGGCGTGTGAGCGTCGGTCGAGTGCGGAGTTGAAATGGCTGAAAAGAAATATGTGACGCTCACGGTGCTTGGCAGTACGGGCTCGGTGGGCAGACAGGTGCTGGCGGCGGTGGATCGCCATCCCGACCGATTCAAGGTGGTCGGGCTTTCCGCTTTCACCAACGAAAGGCTCCTCAGAGAGCAGATTGACAAATATTCCCCCAAACATTACTACTATCCCGCCGGCGGAGTGGAGATACAGAGCAGTCTCTTCGACTTTCTTGACGATGAGAAATTCGCATCCAAGTGCGTGGGCAGTCTCGAAGAGCTCGCGGATCATCCCGCCGACATCACCGTCTCGGCGGTGAGCGGGATAGCGGGATTATGGGCGGCTGTCGCCGTCCTGAAACGAGGCGGGACGCTCGCCATCGCGAATAAGGAGACGATCGTCTGCGCGGGCAGACACCTCAAAGCCCTCGAAAAGAAGTACGGCGGCAGGATACTTCCCCTCGACACCGAGCACTCCGCGATATGGGAGTGCCTGAAAGGCGAGGACGGGAAGTATGTCAAGAATATCATCCTCACCGCAAGCGGCGGAGCGCTTCGCGATATGCCGACGGAAAAGCTCGCCAAGGTCACGGCGCGCGAAGCTTTGAACCATCCCGTATGGAATATGGGCAAAAAGGTCACGATAGATTCCGCGACCCTTTTCAACAAGGGGTTGGAGGTCATCGAAGCCATGCGCCTCTTCGGCATGGGCGCGGACAACGTGAAAGTGCTCATGCATCGCGAGAGCGTGATACACGGCATGGCGGAGTTTTCGGACGGGAGCGTGAAAGCGTTGCTCAGCGTCCCCGATATGGCGCTCGCGATAGAGACCGCGCTCTTTTATCCCGAAAGAGCCAAGGGATCGGTGCCCGACCTCGACCTTGCAAAGATAGGTAGTCTGGAATTCGGCGCGCCCGATCTTCAAAGGTATCCCTGCCTGGACGTCGCCATGCGTGCGGCGAGAGCGGGGGAGGGAGCGTGCATCGCGGTGTCCGCCGCAGACGAGGTGGTGGTGGAGGCTTTCCTCGCGGGGACGATAGGTTTTTCGGACATCGCCGCCGTTTTGAGAAAGGTGGAAAAGAAGTTTGCGACGGTGGGAGACGTCGCTCTCGAGGATATCATCGGTATAGACGCGGAGGCTCGGAAATACACTTATTCCATAGGAGTGAAATGAAGTGATCCTTTCGCTGACGTCCGCCACGGCAAGTGAAGTTTTCACATATATAGGCTATATCCTGCTGGCATTGGTCGCGCTCATGATCATGATAGTGATACATGAGCTCGGTCACTATCTGGCGGGGAAGGCGCTCGGGTTCAGGATAGACGAATTCGGCATAGGTTTCGGCCCCCCGATATTGAAGAAACGCAACAAAAAGACGGGTGAACTTTTCACCCTGCGTCCTCTTCCGCTCGGGGGATTCTGCGCCTTTCACGGCGACGACGAGGAGAGCGAGGGCGCTGAGGATGAGGGCGCGTACAACCGCCAGAAGCCTTGGAAGAGGCTGATAGTCCTTTTCTCCGGCGCGTTTTTCAACTTTTTGACCGCGATATTCATCATCACGATATATTTTACCGCTTACGGTCAGATATTGCCCGTGGTGGCGGACGCCTATGCCGTAGACGGCGTGGAGAACGTCCTTCAAAAGGGGGACGTCATCCTTGCAAAAGACGGACTTCAAATAAACATCATGACCAATGAGGACGTCACGGCGGTGTTCGACGACGTGAAAGATGGGACGAAGCTCAAAATACTGCGGGACGGGAAGTCGATGACAGTCACCTTGTCGGTGGGGAATTACGTCCTCGACGACAAGTATCTCGAAGAGGGAGAAAGCCCCGAGAGGACGGGAGCGGGCATCGTCTACGGCGTGGAGAGCGTGAAACTCGGCTTCTTCCGCGCCTTCGGCAGGTCTTTCGGGTTCAGCTTCTTCATAGTGTTCAAAATACTCGCCTCCCTCGGCGCGCTCATTACGGGACAGATAGGGCTGGAAGCGGCGGGAGGCACCATCACAGTCATCACCACCATTGCCGAGGTGAGCTCCTCGGGCTTCGGGAATTTCCTTTATGTTGTGGCGATAATTTCGGCGAACCTCGCGGTCATGAACCTTTTGCCAATACCGGCTTTGGACGGCTCGCGCATGATATTTACGCTCATCGAGATGATATTCCGAAAACCCGTCCCGAGAAAGGTGGAGGCGGTGATACACACCGTAGGTATGCTCCTGATAATCGTGCTCGCCGTATTTTTGGATGTGTTCCATCTGGTGCGGCAATAGCCCGTCGGGCGTTTCATACATCTTTCGATGCTTTTGTGCGGTGTGACTTAGAGGCAATTGAGGCGCCGAACGGCGCAGGTTCGACTTTCGATTAAGGAGAAAACGGCTTGTTTTCACGGACAAGTGTGTTAAAATATGCGTATGAAGGATCTTGACATTCAAAAACGGAGGCTCACACGCAAGGTGCGCGTGGGCAGGATAGGGATAGGCGGGGATTCTCCCGTCACCGTGCAGTCCATGCTCAACGCGTCCACCAAGGACGTCGAAAGTTGCGTGAGACAGATAGAGGAGCTAAAAGACGCAGGATGCGACCTCATACGTCTTGCGGTCCCCGACGAGGATTCCGCCCGCGCGTTCGGCGAGATAGCGAGGCGCACGGGGCTCCCTCTCATCGCCGACATACATTACAGTTATAAGCTGGCGCACCTCGCGCTGGACAACGGAGCAAAGAAGATACGCATGAATCCCGGCAATATGCGGGATTTCGCAGAGATAAAGGAGCTTGCCCGAAGGATGGCGGATGCGGGCGTGCCCGTCCGCGTGGGGGTGAACGGCGGCTCTCTCGACCCCAAATTCGAAGGGAAAGAGGAGAGCGAAGCCCTTGCCGAGAGCGCGCTGGAATGTGCGAACGCGTTTGAAAGTTGCGGCATGAGGGATATCGTGCTGGCGATAAAGGCGTCGGACGTCAACACCATGATAAGAGCGAACAGAAGAGTGGCTGCGGTGTGCGACTATCCTTTACACCTCGGAGTCACCGAGGCGGGCACTCTGCGGAGCGGACTGGTGAAGAGCGCGCTCGGCATCGGCGTCCTGCTTCGCGATGGGATAGGAGACACGGTGAGGATCTCCCTTTCGGCTCCGCCCGTCGAGGAAGTGTTGGCGGGAAAAACTCTTTTGAGGACTTTGGGGCTCAGAAAGGACAGCGTCGAAGTGGTGTCCTGTCCCACCTGCGCGCGCACCGAGATAGACGTGGAAGGGCTCGCGCGGGCGGTGGAACGCGCCACGGCGCACGTACGTTTCCCTCTCAAAGTGGCGGTGATGGGGTGTCCGCTGAACGGGATAGGCGAGGGGAAGCACGCGGATCTCGGCATCGCGGGCGGCAAAGACAGGTCCGTCATCATGCGAAACGGAGAGATCGTTGCGACCGTGCCCACCGAGACGCTGATGCCGCATTTCATGGCGATGTTGGACGATCACATAGCAGAGTATTCTAAAAATCATTGAAATCGAGAGTAGTATGCTCCTCCCCTGCGGGAGGACGCTCGGGAGGCGACAGGTGCAGAACAGATTTACCGAAGAGTTCGAGAGGGTGACGGCGGGGGCGTTCCCCATGCTGAAATTCAAGTCGGCGGCTTACCGCAGAGATACCGGAGTGCTTTCGGTGCGCTTTCTCATCTCGGCATACGACGCCCGCTCATTTTCGGAGGAGCAGAAAGCAAAGGTGGACGCCGCTTTGTCCTCCGTTTTTGCGGGGATAGACGTGCACGCCGAATATATCAGGACTTACGCCGACGAGAGCACGGTGCGCAACAAAGTCTCGGAATATTTCAACTCCCACAATCCTTTGGTGTTCCGCGCGCTCGCCAAGGAGTCCGTCTCTGTCTCTGTGGACGAACACACCGTAGGTGTGACCATTTCCCTCGAGCCCGCGCTCGTCAGGATGCTCAACACTTCCGATTCCGTAGGCGAGCTGAGAGAGTTTTTGGACGGCAATTTCAATCAGGACATCTCGCTCACGCTGAGAGAGACCGAAAACGCGCCCGTCCCGACGGGAGAATACGAGCAGGATTCCACCGTGGTGGTCGCGGACTCTTCGGCAAGGCTCATGACTGCCGAGACGGGGGAAAAGATATACGCAAGAGGTAAGATCGCGGGGATATCTTCAAAACCCGCGTACATAGGCGACGTCAAGGGCGCGGTGGACAACATCGTGCTCTGCGGCAGGCTGACGGGGCTCGTAAAGCGCACTTATAAGAACAAAAAATATACTCCCGACGACCCTAAAAACGGGCCCGAAGAACTCCCCCTCATCCGATTTTTCCTCGACGATACGACGGGCAGGATAGAGTGCGTATGTTTCCCGCGGACTGACGACGCGCCCGCGTTCGACGCACTTTCCGAAAAGGATGAGGTCATCTGCACGGGGAAGGTGAGCGTGTCCTCCTACAACGGCGCTCTCAGTTTCGCTTTGAATGCGGTGTTCAGGGCAAAGATAGATTTCGACTCCGTGCAAGCGGCGGCGTCAAAGCCCGTGCCCGCGCGATATTCGGTGATACGTCCCGAGCCCTTCAAGGAGCCCGAGGGCAAGAAGACGCTCTTCGACGACGGCGTCGAAAAGCCTCTTCCCGCCTACTTCAAAGGCAAGACTTTCGTGGTTTTTGACTTCGAAGCCACGGGATTGGATATCCCGACGATAGAGCCCATAGAGATAGGTGCCGTGAAACTCGTGGACGGGAAGATCACCGAGACTTTCACCACATTGCTGGACCCCAAGTGTCACATCCCCGATGAAGTGGCGGAAAAGACTTCCATCTCGGACGATATGGTGCGTGGGATGCCCACATTTAAGGAAGTTTTGCCGGACTTTTTCAAGTTCACCAGGGGAGCCGTGCTCGTTGGGCACAACATCTCGGGATACGATTTCCCCCTCCTCAACAAGTACGCCTCCGCAAACGGCTACAATTTCGACAACGAGCTGGAGGACACCCTCATCCTCGCCCGTCGATATATCCCGGAGGCGAGGCGCGCGGGGTTGGAGGCGTTGTCCAAGGCGTTCAACATCACCCACGTCAACGCGCACAGAGCCATGGGGGACGTCTTTGCGACGGTGGAGGTGCTGAGGCTCATCGCAGAGCGGATGTGAAGAGGAGAGAGCGCTCGGTCAAGCGGTGAAAACGGGATAACGCCTTGTGAGGGAGCGTTTTCAGCTCTTTTCAGAGAGCGGCGCGGCAGGTTTTTTAGGGGGAAAAGCGGGTTTTCGCGCAAATTTGTGCAAAAATGACCTAAAAACGCTTGCGTGCGTCTTTATTGTGTGTTACTTTATATATGCTTTAAGTAGATTCTACTCAGAGTGAGCCTGCGCTCACTCTTTGTTTTAAGGAGAGCATATGGCAAAAGACGCCCGTTCCGCGCTGTCGGACGCCGCGCGGGAAAACATAGAGAGGACGATAGCCGACGCGGTGGCTTCGCTGGACGGCGGCTACGAGATAGTCGAGGTGCGCTACACCAAGGAATACGGCAGGTTCAACCTCACCGTCTTCATCTGGCACGCCGACGAGGTGACTCTGGACGACTGCGAAAAGGTGCACGGCGTCATTTCGGACGCTCTGGACGGCGCGGAGGAGCTCCTTCCCGACGAGTATATCCTCAACGTCTCCTCGCAGGGGCTGGATCGTCCCATCGTCACGGACGACGATTTCAGGCGCGCGCTCGGCACCGAAATAGAAGCCGTCGCTCCCGAGTGCACATGGCGGGGCACCCTCACGGGCTACACCGCCGACACATTCACTCTGCTGACGGGCGGCAAATACGAAAAAGAAAAAACTATAAACAGAAATAATAAAACCAAGGTGCAACCGTACATCGGGTTTTAGGAGGAAAAAATGGTCAACAAAGAATTCTTTCAGGCCCTCGAGGAGTTCGCAAAAGAGAAGATAATCTCCAAAGAAGTCCTCATCGAAGCGCTCGAATCCGGCATCGCGTCCGCTTACAAGAAAGAGTACGGCGAGAGCAAACCCATCGCCGTCCGCTTCAACGAAGAGAGGCAGACCGTCAACGTCTACGCGCACAGGATAGTGGTCGAGGAGGTGGAGGATCCCGATGAGCAGATCTCTCTCGAAGAGGCTCGCGAGATCAAGCCCACCTACAAAGTGGGCGACGTCGTCATCGAGGACATCACCCCCAAGGACTTTTCCCGCATAGCCGCGCAGACCGCGAAGCAGGTCATCGTGCAGAAGCTCAACGACGCGAAAAAGGAGTATGTCCGCAACGAGATGACGGAGCGTCAGGGCGAGATCCTGAGCGCCATCGTCAGACGCAAAGAGGGCGCGACCGTATTCGTGGAGATCACGGGCTCCCAGATGGAAGGCGTGATGGTGCAGAGCGACCAGATCCCCACCGAGACCTACAATGTCGGCGATGTCATCAAGGTGTTCATCAAGAAGATCCGCGAGGGGAGGAACGGTCCTCAAGTGGTCGTGTCCAGGAGCTCCGCGGGCTTTGTGAAGAGGCTGTTCGAGCTGGAAGTCCCCGAGATAAAGGCGGGCTTGGTGAAGATAGTCAGCATAGTGCGCGAGGGCGGTTTCCGCACCAAGCTCGCGGTGTATTCAGAGGACCCCAACGTGGACGCGGTGGGCGCGTGCATCGGCAACAAGGGCGTCAGAGTCAACGCCGTGGTGGGCGAGCTCGCGGGTGAGAAAGTGGACGTCATCGAGTGGTGCGCCGACGCGATAGAATATATCGCGAGAGCTTTGAGCCCCGCGCAGGTGCTCATGGTCTCCATCAACGAAGAGGAGAAGACCGCGCGCGTCGTCGTCCCGGACGAAAAACTCAGCCTCGCCATAGGCAGGAACGGACAGAACGCGCGTCTTGCCGCAAAACTCACCGGTTGGAAGATAGACGTCAAGTCCTATTCCGGCGTGATGCAGTCAGAAGAAGGCGCGGAGCCCGCGCAGGAAGAGGCGTGACATGGCGTCCAATGCTCCCGGGGTGCGCAGATGCGCGGCTTGCCGCGCCCACGCGCCGAAGACGGAAATGATCCGCATATGCAAGTCCTCCGACGGAGAGATATTCGTGGACGAGACGGGCAAGGCGGACGGCAGGGGAGCCTGGGTGCACAGGAGCGAGGCTTGCGTCGCTCTCGCGGAGAAGAAGCGCGCTCTGAACGCCGCATTCCGTTGCGCCGTCCCGGAGAGCGTGATAAAGGAATTGTATGAACGCGTCTGAGATAGCGGCATATGTGGGCTTTGCCCAGAGGAAAGGCTCCGTGCTCTACGGCGCCGAACGCATTGCCGAGAAGCGCTCCAAGGCGCTGGTGGTGCTGGTGGACAGCGCCGCATCGGACAAGTTCAAAAGGGATGTTGCGTCCCAATGCGGGAATGCGCCGTGCATAGAGGTCACGGACCTCGTCAAAGCAACGCACCGCGAAAACGTGAAAGCCATTGCCGTCACCGACAGATCCCTCGCGACGGCGATCATAAACCTTACGAGGTAGAAATGAGCGAAATCAAAAAGGAAACGACCCAAGACGCCGTGAAACAGCTCGGCGCGTACAAGACGGGCAAACTTGCCCGACTGCTCGATCTCATTTCCGCGGAAAAGAGTAAAGCGGCGACTCTCATGACGGTGGTGCGCAACCGCCGCGATATCCTTTTCGCCGAGGAGGAGGCGAAGAGGCTGGAAGAGGAGCGCAGAGAGGAGGAAGAGGCGGCGACGGCTCCCGTCGTCGAAGCCGAAGAGACCTCCCCCGCATCCCTTCCCGAAAAGCCCGCTCCCGAGGAGGAAGCGTCCCTTCCCGAGGAAGAGGACGTCGCGGAGGAAAAGGCTGAGGAAGCTCCCGCGCCCGAGGTCCCCGAGACCGAAAGCGTCCGTGAGGAAGCTCCCGCTCCCGCAAAGGAGGAGAAAAAGGAGAAAGAGGAGCCCGCCGAAAAGCCCGCTCCCGAGAAGCCCGCGAAGCCCGAGAGGCGTATCGTGGACACCGCCAATCCTTCGATAAAAGAGGAGATACTCCCCAACGGCGAAGTGAGGAGGATATTCGTGCCTCCCACTCCCGCTCCCAAGAGCAACATCAAGACCAGAGTTTTCGACGGCGGATATACGGGCGGAAGGTCTCCGCGTCCTCAGGGAGATAGACCCCAGACCGGCGCGCGTCCCTTCCCGTCGCAGGGCGGAGCGGGCAGGACCCCTCTTTCCGTCAATCTGCAAAAGGCGGCGAATATGCCCTCCGGGAAGCCCTCCACTCAAAAGAATAAGGGGGGCAGCAAGTCCTCGGGCGGTCAGCGCTTTGACGACAGGGGGAGCATGAACAAGCGCGCCCTGCTCAAAAAGGGATATATCGTTGACGACAGCAAGATGGTGCTCGATGACGAAGACGCGAGAGTGCGCGTGTTCAAGTCCAAATCCAAGTCCTCCGGCGGAGGGCAGTCCGTAGTCATCGACCACGCTGTCATCACGACGGATCCCGTGCCCATCAAGGTGCTCAGCGAAAAGACGGGCATCCCCGTTGCGGAGCTCATCAAGACGCTGTTCATGCTGGGCATCATCAAGACCATAAACGAGAGCGTGGATTTCGCCACGGCGGAGCTCGTTGTGAGCGAGATCACCAAAAACGCGCCCATAACTCTCGAACTCAAACCCGAGATAACCCTGGAGGAGACCCTCTCGGCAAAGCTTGTCATTGACGACGAGGACACCGACAAACTCAGACCCCGTCCCCCCGTGGTCACCATCATGGGACACGTCGATCACGGCAAGACCTCCCTCCTCGACTACATCCGCAAGGCGAACGTCGCGGGCGGGGAAGCGGGCGGCATAACCCAGCATATAGGCGCGTACACCGTCTCATTGAAAGGTTCTCCCATCACCTTCCTGGACACTCCCGGTCACGAGGCGTTCACCTCCATGCGCGCAAGAGGCGCGCAGGTCACGGACGTCGCGGTGCTGGTCGTGGCGGCGGACGACGGCATAATGCCCCAGACGGTGGAAGCCATCAATCACGCGAGACAGGCGGAAGTGCCCATCATCGTTGCGATAAACAAGATAGACAAGCAGGGCGCAAATCCCGACCAGGTGTTGCAACAGCTCACCAACTACGATCTCCTGCCCGAGGAATGGGGCGGGGAGACCCCCGTGGTGCGCGTCTCGGCAAAGACGGGCGAGGGCGTGGAAAGTCTGCTTGAAAACATCCTCATCATGGCGGAGATACGCGAACTCAAAGCCAATCCCGACCGTCCCGCGCGCGGTACCATCATCGAAGCGCGCCTGGATAAGGGCGTGGGCAAAGTGGCGACCATACTTGTGCAGACGGGCACGTTGCACATCGGCGACAATGTGGTCGCGGGCACGTCCACGGGCAAGATAAGGGCAATGGTGGACGACAAGGGCAGAAAGGTCAAGAAGGCGGGTCCCTCCACCCCCGTCTCGGTCACGGGTTGGGACGAAGTGCCAGAAGCGGGCGACATCATCGACGTCGTGGCAGATGAGAAATTCGCAAGAGAGCTTGCCGAGGAACGCCGTCTCAAACTTGCCGCAAATGCCGAGGAAGCGGGTTCGGTCTCCCTCAACGACCTCTTCGACAAGATCAAGAAAGGGGAGCTCAAATCCGTCAAACTCATCATAAAGGCGGACGTGCAGGGCTCTTTGGAAGCGGTCAAGCAATCCCTTTCCAAGCTCGGCAACGAGGAGGTGGACATCGACATCATCCACGGCGCGGTGGGCGCGATAAAAGAGAGCGACGTCACGCTTGCGGATACGGCGAAAGCCATCATCATCGGCTTCAACGTCCGTCCCGACGCCAACGCCAAGGCGCTCGCGGCGCAGAAGCACATCGACATCCGCTTCTACGACATCATCTACAACGCCATCGAGGACATCGAAAAAGCGGTCAAAGGTCTCTTGGAGCCCAAATTCCGCGAGAACGTCCTCGGGAGCGCGGAGGTCAGAGAGCTGTTCAAGATCACTGGAGTCGGCATCATCGCGGGCTGTCACGTCACGGACGGCAAGATCCTGCGCGGCGCAAAAGCCCGTCTGCTCAGAAGCGGAGCGGTGCAGGTCACGACCGAGATCGCGTCTCTGCGCCACGGCAAGGACGACGTCAAGGAAATGGCGAAAAACTTCGACTGCGGCATCATGCTCCTGAACTATCAGGACATCAAAGTGGGCGACGTCATCGAGGCGTTCGTCATGGAGCAGATAAATGAAGATTAGGATCGAGCGCGTAAATTCCGAGTTGCAAAAGCAGATCTCTGCGGTGATAGCGCACGACATCAAGGACCCCCGTCTCGGGAAAGGTATCATAGGAGTGACCAAGGTCAGCACCACTCCCGACCTCAAATTCGCGAAAGTGTATCTCTCCGTCTACGCGGGGAGCGAGGAGGAGAGGCTCGCCGCGCTCGAGACCGTGCGCCGCTCAAAAGGGTTCATCCGCAACAGACTGAAAGAACTTGTGGAGATACGCTTGCTCCCCGAGCTGAATTTCGAGCTCGATACCAGCGTGGACTACGGGATGAAGATAGACAAGCTGCTCAAAACCATCAACATCCCGCCCGCCGACGGCGAGGAAAAATGAAGGACAGACTGCAAAAGATAGCCGATATGCTGAGAGGCGCAAACGATGTAGCCGTCTACTGTCACACAAATCCGGACGGAGACACCATCGCCTGCGCCCTTTCCATGTGCCGCGCATTGAGACTTCTCGGAAAGACGGCGGTCCCGATATGCGACTGCGAAGTGCCCGAGAAGTACCTCTTCATGGAGGGCGCGGAGGAGTTCCTGCTTCCCGACAAAAAGGTGCACGAAGCGGCTCTTGCCGTAGACTGCGGCGATCTCACGCGGCTCGGCGGCGCGGGGCGGAGTTTCCTCGCGGCGAAAAAGCGAGCGTCGATAGACCATCACAAGTCCCACGTCTCATTTGCTCAGATCGATCACACCGAGACGGACGCTTCCGCCTGCGCAGAGATAATTTTCGACCTGCTGGACGGCATGGGGCTGGTGGACAAAGGCGTTGCGGCTCTGCTTTTCGGAGGGATAGTCGCCGATTCGGGATGCTTCCAATACCCCTCGACGACTGCGCGCACTCACGAGATAGCGCGCGAGCTCATGGGCTACGGCATCGATGCGGCGGACATCATATATAGAGTGCACCGCAGGCTCACCCCTCCCGTCTTCGCATTGAAAACGCGGGTGCTTTCCAAGTGCCGCTTTTTCGACGGCGGGAAAATAGCCCTCCTCACCTTTACGAAAAAGGATTTTGAAGAGACGGGCACTTCTCCTTCCGACACAGAAGGCATGATCGCCTCCGCCATAGACGTGGACGGCGTGGAGGTCGCGTTCGCAGTCTCGGAAGCGGCAGAGAAGAGTTTCAAGGTCAGCATCCGCACCAAGGATAGCGCGGACGCTTGCGACATCGCTTCCGCGTTCGGCGGCGGTGGACATTCCCGCGCTGCGGGATGCAGGATGAACGGTTTTTATGAGGACGTCGTGGACAAACTTCTGAAAGCCGCCCGCGACAGGATGTGATGAGACGCAATTCGCCGGATTCACTGACGGGATTCGTCAACATCGACAAATCCCCGGATATGACCTCTTCCGACGTCGTGTGCATAGTGCGCGGCGTGCTTTCCCGCCTCATCGGAGGCAAACAGAAAGCGGGGCATCTCGGCACTCTCGACCCTCAGGCTACGGGGGTGTTGCCCGTCGCGCTCGGCAAAGCCACGGCTCTTTTCGATCTGCTCGCTTTCAAAACCAAACGGTATACCGCAGAGTTCGTTTTCGGACGGACGACGGACACTCTCGATCGCGCGGGTGCTTTCCTCCCCGCGACGGGCAGGATCCCCGAAAGAGAGGAGGTAGAAAGCGTGCTGGCGCGGTTTGTCGGTGACATCGAGCAGGTGCCTCCCGCCTATTCGGCAAAGTCCGTGGACGGAAAACGCGCCTACGCATATGCCAGGCAGGGAGTGCAACTCGCGCTTCCCGCGCGCAAGGTAAGGATAGTTTCGTTGAGTCTGACGGGCGGAGAAAAAGGGAGATTCATGTTCGACGTCGAGTGCGGGGGAGGGACGTATATCCGCGCGCTCGCCCGCGACATCGCCGAAGCTCTGGGGACGGTAGGGTATATGAGCGCGTTGAGGCGCACCCGTTCGGGAGTATTCGCGATAGAGGACGCCGTGGACATCGATGAGTTCCGCCGCGCTCCCGAAGAGCATATCCTCCCCGTAGAGTATGCGTTCGGAGGCTTTCCTTCCGTCACCGTGGACGGCGAGGAGGAAAAAAGGATAACAAACGGGATACCTTTGAAAGAAAAAGGCGTGAAAGAGGGAGAATATTGCACCGTGTACGCTCCCGATCGGCTTCTCGGAGTCGGGCTTGCGGGAAAGGACGGACTGCGCCTCGGGGTCAGATTATGAAAGTGCTCGGATTCGGTGAAAAAAGCAATACTCCCGTCGCCGTCGCGCTGGGGTTTTTCGACTGCGTGCACAAAGGTCACGCGGCTGTCATCGCGCGCGCGAAAGAACTTGCGGGATCCATGGGCGCGGAATGCG
Organism: uncultured Clostridia bacterium; assembly: GCA_944363035.1. Taxonomy (GTDB): domain Bacteria; phylum Bacillota; class Clostridia; order Christensenellales; family CAG-917; genus Limadaptatus. Next base: position 61,140 of record CALVTS010000005.1, on the reverse strand, counting down.
CGGTGTTCACTTTCCGCAACGACCCGGGGACGTACTTCGGCAAACAAAAGAGGCTTTATACTTTTGAAGAGAGGCTGGAAGCGCTTTCGGACATAGGAGTGGAGAGAGTCATCGCCGCAGATTTCGACGCGGCTTTCGCGTCTCTTTCGGCAGAGGACTTTTTGCAAATACTCACCTCGTCTTTGCCCGTTGTCGCGGTCACGGCAGGGGAGGATCACACCTACGGCAGGGGTGCGGAAGGCAATGCCGACACCCTGAAAAAAGCTCTTTCTCCCCGCGTCAAGACGGAAATTTTGCCAATATTGACCTCAAACGGGGAGAAGATATCTTCCACGGCGATAAAATCCGCAATAGAGAGAGGAGATGTCGCGCGCGCGAACGCGATGCTCTCGGAGCCGTATTTTATGCTCGGCAAAGTCGCACACGCGCACGGGAGAGGGAATTCTTTCGGCTTTCCCACCGCAAACATCCCTTATGACGAGTCCAGGCTCGCGCCTGCGGCGGGGGTTTACGCCACCACCGTCACCGTGGACGGCGTCACCATGGCTGGCGGTACCAACGTCGGGACTAAACCGACCTTCGGCGACGACCGACCCTCGGTGGAGACTTTCATCCTGGATTTCGAGGGAGACATCTACGGCAAGGATATCAAATTGAGTTTTCACGAGAAGATACGAGACATCTGCCGTTTCCCCTCGGCGGAGGCGCTTGCCGCCGCGCTCAAAAAAGATGTGGCACGCATAAGAAAAATTCTAGGGAGGCAAAAATGAGCTTGAACGAATTTTCCGGCGTCCGTCCATTGTTCGGACCCTCCGGGCACTCGGAGAGTTACGCCGCCGAAGGACACGTTTCCACCATGGATATGCCCGCGTGGCTCGCCGCTCGCGGACTGGATATATTCGAGTATTCCTTCGGAAGGGGGGTCAGGATATCCTCATCTTCCGCGGCGGAGATAGGCGCGAAATGCGATGAGTACGGCATAGAAATGAGCGTACACGCGCCGTATTTCATCAATTTTGCCTCTCCCGAACCCGAAAAAGCGCAAAATTCCGTAAATTACATACTGTCATCCCTCAAGATCCTCAAATGCTTCGGCGGGGAAAGGTGCGTTTTCCATGTGGGCGCGCAGGGGAAGGACTCCCGCGAGGCGGCGTTTGCGCGCACTAAGGATATGTTCCGCCGCACGCTGGATCTCGTGGCGGAAGAGAACGCGTTCCACTCCCTCATCCTTTGTCCCGAGACCATGGGCAAACAGGCGCAGATAGGCACGGTGGAGGAAGTCATCGAACTTTGCAAACTGGGAGATAACGTGTATCCCTGCGTGGATCTCGGACACATCAACGCTCTGTACGGCGGCTCTTTGAAGGAGGCGGGGGATTTTGAACTCATCGTCCGCAAACTCCTGGACGGTCTGGGCGAAAAAAAGACGCGCAATATGCAGGTGCATTTCTCCAAGATACAGTACGGCGCAAAAGGGGAGATACGCCACCTCACTTTCGCCGACGATGTGTACGGTCCTCGCTTCGAGCCATTCGCCGAGGTGATAGTCAAATACGGGCTCACGCCCCACATCCTTTCGGAATCCGCCGGCACGCAGGCGGAGGACGCCGCCGTGATGCGCGATATCTGGAAGTCCGAACTCTCATTGAAAAACAAAGCCTCAAACGCATGAATTTGAGTCGGGAGGGGAGCCCGCGACTCGGTATGAGCCGCGATCCCCATCAAAGCTACTTCCCGATAAAATGCGGGATAATATGCGAAAGAGCGCCTTTATGGGCGCTCTTTTCATAAAAATGCCGCAGGTCACATCAGTCGGCTGCCTGCTTCGTCCTCTATGCCGAGGAGGTAGTCCGCCGAGACGGAAAACACCAATGCCAACCGCGCGAGATAGCTCGCTTTTGGTTCGTTGACGTCGTTTTCCCACAATGATACCGCGCTCGTGTTCACTCCCACCTTTTCGGCAAGTTCCGCCTGAGTGAGAGCGTTCATGATGCGAAGCTCCTTTATCCTTGCCCCTAAGCCCATATTCAAATTATACCTCTTCATACCCCCGCTTGTAAAGATAAAGACAAGAAGAGCAATTTTTTGCACATCACCGCCCGAAATGTCTAAAATCTCCGACGATATCACGCCTTTATTTCTAGAGTAGAGAACCTGGAATACTATTCGCAAAACACAGCTTTTGCGAATAGAAAGGGGCTGAAAGCCTAGTTTTGAGTGGGTTTTTGAAAAATTGTGCATTTTGGTTATTTTTATCTAACATTGATCATGATCCGCCGCGATGCGGTTGGTTGTTTTATTTTGCAGACATTGGATCATGGTAAATCGTCGCGATTTGGTTGGTTGTTCTTTTTTTGCAGACATCGGGCTTTGGTAAACCACCGCGTTGTGGCGGTTATTCTTTTTTTGCAGACGTTGGGCTTTGTTAAACCGCCGCGATGCGGTTGGTTGTTTTATTTTGCAGACATTGGATCATGGTAAATCGTCGCGATTTGGTTGGTTGTTCTTTTTTTGCAGACATCGGGCTTTGGTAAACCACCGCGTTGTGGCGGTTATTCTTTTTTTGCAGACGTTGGGCTTTGTTAAACCGTTGCGTTGTGGTTGGCTGTTCTTTTTTGCAGACATTGGATCATGGTAAACCGTCGCGATGTGGTTGGTTGTTCTTTTTTTGCAGATATCGGGCTTTGTTAAACCGTTGCGTTGTGGTTGGTTGTTCTTTTTTGCAGACATTGGATCATGGTAAATCGTCGCGATGTGGTTGGTTGTTTTATTTTGCAGACATTGGGCTTTGTTAAACCGTTGCGTTGTGGCGGTTGTGCCGGTGACAACATTTGGATTTCGGCAAATGGATTTCGGCAAACATCGTGTGTTGAGGGTTCGGTTTTCGCAGGACATTGGATAAACCGTCAATTATTGGTAGCTTGTGCTTTCATCAAAAATCGGATTTTATATCGCGTATTATTGCTTGTCACGCTTTCGGCAAGCAACGGGTCTTTGAAAAAGGTCGCGTTGGTGGTTTTTGCAAGCAAAGGGTTTTAGAAAATATCCGTATAATTTTGAAAAAGCCGTTCGATCATCGACGGCTTCTTTTCGAAAATTCGCGTTTTTGCGGAGTTTTTAGGCGTGGTCGCGATTTTTGCGAGTTTTTGCCACGTATCACGCCCTGTTCATCACGCGCATCAGCGTCTCGCGCACGGCGATACGAGCGTGTTCAAAGGTCAAGGCGCCTTGCACATAGACGATGTAAGGCTCTTTGATGGGCGCGTCGGCGCTGAGTTCGATGGAGGAACCTTGCACAAAAGCGCCCGCCGCCATAATGACGTCGTGCTGATATCCCGGCATCGCCCACGGCACGGGAATCACGTTGCTGTCCACGGGTGAAACGCTTTGGACGGCTTCGCAGAAATCGGTGAGCTGTTTTGGGTCCTTCATGCGGATGCTGGTGACGATATCGTAGGCTTTCATGCCCGATCTCGGCAAGGTGTCAAACCCGCATTTTTGATAGGCTTTGGCGAACAAAAATGCACTTTTCAGTGCGTTTTTGGCGACTTGCGGAGCGAGGAACAGCCCTTGATAAAATTTGGAATATCCGCCTTCGTAGGAGCCGACTTCGGTGCCGAGCGAAGGCGCGGTCAGGCGCTTTCCGACAAGCTCGACCAAGGCTTTTTTGCCCGCTATATAACCGCCTGTGGGAGCGATCCCGCCGCCGATGTTCTTGATGAGGGAGCCCGCGATGAGATCCGCGCCCACATCGGTGGGTTCTATGCGCTCCACGAATTCGCCATAGCAGTTGTCCACGAGCACCAAGGTGTCCGGACAGAGCTTTTTCACAAACTTTATCATCTCACCGACGGCTTCCGCCGAGATCGCGCTCCGCCACTCGTAACCGCGGCTGCGTCCGACGAATATCGCCTTTACTTTGCGCGTTGTGAGCGCGGTCTCTATCGCGGAAAAATCGAATTTCGGGGTCAAACCGTCGAATTTTAGGTCAATAACGTCGAAATCTACGCCGAATTCTTTCAAAGAACCGCAATTTTCGCCGGAGATCACATCCGTCAAAGTGTCGTAAGGTTTTCCCGAGACGGAGATGAAAAGGTCTCCCGGGCGCAGTACGCCGAACAGCATGAGGGAAAGTGCCTGGGTGCCTGCCGTGATCATCGGGGAAACCACGGCGCTCTCTGCGCCGAGTGCGTCCGCGAACACGCAAGCGAGGGTGTCTCTTCCCGCATCGTCATAGCCGTAACCGGTGCTCCCGCCGAAATGCCGCGCCTGAACGGCGTTCTTTCGGAAGGCGTCGAGCACCTTTTCCTGATTATGGAGAGCGATGGAGTCAAGCTCGTCAAATTCCTCTTTGAGCTCCGCAATACAATCCGAAATCAATTTTTCTGCGTCCGATCTGTTCATCTTACGTCCTCAACTATTCTCGTTTTTCCTAATTTTTATAATAGTTCGCCCTTTCGCTCCCCTCTTTCGTTCAGACGGCTTTTTACGTAATTTGCCGCGCCTTCAAAGTCTCCGATGTTGAAACTTTTTGCGAATGAGTAGCGGCGGAACCAGGTGAGCTGGCGTTTTGCGTAATTGCGCGTATGTTGTTTTATCTGCGCTCGTATGAACTCCGTTTCCGCCTGCGTGAGTCGGAATTTCCCGTTGCTGATGCGGTCGCGATAAGGCGCAAACTCCTTGTATCCTATCGCCTGCATACTCTGTTCGGTGAAATCGGGGGCGAGCGAAGCTATCTCTTCCGCGAGACCGCCGTCCATCATTTTGTCCGTGCGCAGGTCTATGCGGCGGTAGAGCTCTGCCCGGTCTGCGGGCTCGAATTTTACCGCGATGACGTCGGGGACGGGCTTTTCGTCTGCGGAGCCCGTCATGTTTTTTTCTCCCGAGAGCGCTATCTCTATCGCGCGGATGACCCGTCTGGTGTTGTTGGGATGCAGATGTTCGGCGGCAGCGGGATCGAGAGCCCTCAGTTTTTCAAGCATATGTTCCGCGCCGTAGGTCTCTAATTCCTCGTTCAGGCGGGCGCGCAGTTCTTCGTCCTTCGGCGTATCGGCGAAACTCAAGGGATAAAACAGACTTTCGAAATAAAGCCCGGTACCGCCCGCGAATATGGGCAACGAACCTCGTTTTATCGCGTCGAGAGCGGCGCGCTCGCTTTCCTCGCGATAGCGTGCGACGGAATATTCCTCGTTGAGATCTGCAACGTCTATCATCTCGTGGCGCACGGCGGCGCGGCGTTCGGGAGTTTCCTTTGCCGTGCCGATATCGAGACCGCGGTATATCTGCATACTGTCCGCCGATATCACCGTACCGCCGAGTTCGAGAGCGAGGGCGAAGGCAAAGTCCGATTTCCCGGAAGCGGTGGGGCCCATGACGAACACCGCATTCGGCGCACGGAAAGGATAGAGGTCTTCGCGCGCGTTCATACTATCCTCAAAAACATCTTTTCGAAGTCGCGTTTTGTGAGCGCGACGACGGCGGGGCGTCCGTGGGGACACTTTTGAGGCAGGTCGCCGTTTTTGTCCAAAAAGTTGGACAGCACATATTCTATCTGTCGTTTGGTGAGATGTTCGTCTCCCTTTATCGCGGCGCGGCAGGCGTCACGGCATACGTTCTCCTTCACGAGGTCAACGAGTTTGAGTTCGGCGTCGTCCTGCATATGCGAGAACAATTCCGCAAGGAAGCGGTTTATATCCATGCGTACCACGGGCGCGGGCACGGCGTATACGACGAAACTTCCCGTTTTCTTTTCGATGAAGAAGCCCATTGAATTGAGGGCTGGCATCATCTTTTCGAGGTACTCTGCTTCCTCGCCCGACAGCCGCAGTTTGTGCGGGATGAGCAAGGACTGGGAATATTCCTCAGAAAGAGACTGAGAGAGTTTGTCGTAAAGGATGCGTTCGTGAGCGGCGTGTTGGTCTATGATATAGACGGTCGAAGCGCGCTCCACGATGAGATAGGTGTCGAAGACCTGACCGACCACCGCGCCGTCGAAGATTCTGAATTTGTTTGACAAACTATTCGCTAAATCCTCGTCATCGTTTTGCGTGGAGGCAAGTATGAACGCCTCGTCAGATCTTGAGATGTCCGTCGGTCTGAAAAGCCCGACAGCGGAATCCGAGGCGTTGCGGTGCGCGCCGGAGCGCGTTCCGCCGTGCATCCTCAGCGAAGAGATATCGAAGGCGACGTCTCTGTGCGTCGCGGGCTCTTCGGAAAACACATCGCCGTACGGCGTGGGGGTCGCGTCGGCGTCATACAGCGCCGCAGTGTCAAGCGCGGTCTGTTCGTAACGCGCGGGATAAGACGGAGTTCCGTCATCGGGACGAGGCGCAAATCCGTATTTTTCCTCGCCGAAGGAGGTTTTTATCGCGTCCTCAACGGCTCTGAACACCGCCCCGAACACGGCGTTTTTGTTGCGGAAACGCACCTCGGCTTTTGCTGGATGGACGTTGACGTCCACCTCCTCGAAAGGCACGAGGATGTCCAGCACGTACATGGGATAAGTGCGTTTCACCAAAAAGTCGCGGTACGCCTTGTCCACCGCGGCGGACACGGTGTCGTTTTCCACCACGCGTCCGTTGACGATGACGGTCTGGCGGGAGCGTGTGGGCGCGGTGTTGTCCACCTGCGAGACGTAACCGCGCACGACGACCCCCGAGGAGGACGTCCTTTCCGCCTTGACGAACCTCGAGATGTCGAGCCCGGGATACACCGACGCTATGGCGTCAGCGAGGTCTCCGCCCGAATGAGACAGCAAGACTCCCTTTTCGGAGGCGAGCGAGACGCGAAGAGAGGGATTCGCCAGCACGATCTTTTCCACGGCGTCGGCTATATAACCCTGTTCGGCGGAGGCTTTTTTCAGGAATTTGAGGCGCGCGGGAGTGTTGAAAAAGAGGTTTTCGACGGTGACGGAAGTGCCTTTGGCGCGGCTGTCCTCACGTTTTTCCGTTATCTTGCCCCCTTCGAGGCGGATGAGGTGCGCGCGGTCGCTGCCGTCCGCGCGGGAGATCATCGTCACCTGGGATACGGACGCGATGCTAGGGAGCGCCTCGCCGCGGAATCCCAGCGTGGATATCGTGTCGAGGTCGGAGATCTCTTTTAGTTTGCTGGTTGCGTGAGGGAGGAATGCGGTGGGAAGATCCTCTTCGCGTATCCCCGTGCCGTTGTCCGAGACGGTGATGCGGCGTATCCCGCCCTCTTCCACAGAGACGGATATCTCGGTCGCGCCCGCGTCGATCGCGTTTTCCACCAGCTCCTTGACGACGGAGGCGGGTCTTTCCACCACCTCGCCTGCCGAGATCATATTGAATACCCCGGGTTGAAGTACGTTTATCTTGCCCATATTCAGCCTTCCAATTTCTTTTTGAGGTCGTTCAGCACGGTGAGCGCCTGAATGGGAGTGAGAGAGTTGACGTCGATGTCGCGGAGTTCTTTTTCCACTTCGGATTCCTCCTTGTCGAAGAGGCTGGTCTGTTTCACCGCGCGGCTATCGCCGCCCGAAGCCAGCAGTATGCTGTTGGAATCCCGTCCTTCCGACCTGCGTTCGAGCTCGCGCATAATGAGTTTCGCCCTTTCGATGACGCACTTTTTCACTCCCGCGAGAGAGGCGACCTCCACGCCGAAGCTCTGCGACGCGCTCCCCCTCGCGATCTTGTGGAGGAAGAGAATGCTGTCCTTGGTCTCGCTGACGAGGACGCGGTAATTTTTGACCCCGCCGAAACTTTCCGCGTCCGTGAGCTCATGGAAATGAGTGGCGAAAAGCGTCTTGGCGCGGATGTCGGAGGTGATATATTCCAGTACCGCCCAGGCGATGCTGAGTCCGTCGTAGGTGGAGGTCCCTCTGCCTATTTCGTCCAGCACCAAGAGGGAGGAAGATGTCGCATAGTTCAATATGGTGGCGACTTCTATCATCTCCACCATAAAGGTGGACTGCCCGCCCGAGAGGTCGTCGCTGGCGCCTATTCTTGTGAATATGCGGTCGGTGAGGGTTATCTCGGCGCTCTTTGCGGGCACGAAAGAGCCGATGTGCGCCATGAGCGTGATGAGCGCGACCTGACGCATATAAGTGCTTTTTCCCGCCATATTGGGACCGGTGAGAATGATGGTGCGGTTTTCGTCGTTGTCCAGAAGGGTGTCGTTGGGGACGTACGCGCCGCTCTCCATCAAAGTCTCGACGACGGGATGTCTGCCCTCTTTGATGTCTATCGCCTTCACCTTTTTGCCTATGACGGGACGGGTGTAGTTGTTGCGTACCGCCACTTCGGCGAAGGAAAGGAGCACGTCCGCCGCGGCGAGAGCCCGCGCCGTGGACTGCAAGGCTTTGAGCTTGTCCATAGCCATGCCTTTCAGTTCCTCGAATATCCTGTTTTCTAGCGCGTTCGCCTCCTCGTGCGCGGTGAGTATCCTGGTCTCTATCTCTTTGAGCTCGTCGGTGACGAATCTTTCGCCGCCCACGAGGGTCTGTTTGCGTTGATAGCGGTACGGCACTTTGTCCAAGAAGGAGTTGGAGACCTCTATGTAATAGCCGAACACGCGGTTGAATTTGACTTTCAGTCCGCGGATGCCCGTAGATTCCCTTTCGCGTGTTTCGAGGTTGGTGAGCCACTGTTGAGCCGTGGTCTTGATGTCTCTCAGGGAATCGAGTTGCTCGTCGTAGCCCCTTGCGATGACGTTGCCGCCTCCGCCGTCCTTTTCGAGTTTTGCGCCGCTCCTCTCCAATGCCGCGTTGTAGACGGAGGCGAGCTCGGGAAGAGGATGTATGGAGGAAGCTATCTTTTTCAACAAGGGATCTTTCACTTCCCCGAGCGTTTTGAGGATGTCCGGGAGGACGTTGAGGGTGTCTGAGACCGCCACCAACGCCGCAGGAGAAGGATTGCCGTAGGCTATTCTTGCCGAGAGCCGTTCAAGGTCGTGCGCTTTGCCGAGGAGCGCGGAGAGTTTTTCTCGGAGGGCTCTGTTCAAAGAGAGGGCGTTCACGGCGTCAAGTCTGGCGTTGATGAGTTTCTCGTCCAGGAGAGGTCTTTCGAGCCACGCGCGCAGAGTGCGCGCGCCCATAGCCGTGCGAGTACGGTCGAGGACTCCCAGCAAAGATCCCGTCTTTTTGCCGTCGCGCGCGCGAGCGGTGAGTTCGAGATTCCTGCGCGTCGCGGCGTCGAGGAGCATGAAGGAGCCGTCGTGCAGATATGTGACGGAGTTCAGCTGGGCGAGCTCCCTTTTCTGGGTCTGGGAAAGATATTCAGCCAGCCCCCCTGCCGCCGATACCGCGAGTTGTTTGTCCTCGCATTCGAAAGCCGCGAGAGAGGTTACTTTGAGAAGCTCGGTGAGTTTTCGTTCCGCCGTACGGAAACGATAGGCGAAATCGTGATAGCAATGCGGTCTCAGCCCCGAAGCGGAAAAATAAGGGACAGAGCGCCATGCGGACTCAAATTCCTCGTTGCAGACGCATTCGGAGGGCGTCACCGATGAGAGAAGGTCCGAAAGCGCGGTGCGCCAATCCTCCCCCGCATATTCGATGAGATAGAACTCCCCCGTGCTGATGTCGCTCCACGCCAGCCCGAAAGCCTCCCCGGAAAGACATACGGACGCAAGATAATTGGTGTTTTTTTCGTCCAGGATGTCCTCCTCGATGACGGTGCCGGGGGTGACCACGCGCACGACGTCGCGTTCCAGCATCCCTTTGGAGGTGGCGGGGTCGGTGAGCTGTTCGCATATGGCGACGCGGTATCCCGCGTCTATGAGGCGGCGGATGTAATTGTCCACCGAGTGATGAGGCACTCCGCACATGGGCGCGCGTCTGTCTTTCAGTCCGCAGTCTCTCCCGGTGAGCACGAGATCCAGCACCTTTGAGGCGGTCTCGGCGTCGTCGAAGAACATCTCGTAAAAGTCGCCGAGTCTGAAAAACAGGAGACAGTCGGGATAATTCGCCTTTATCTCGAAATAGCGTTGCATCATGGGGGAAAGTTTTTTCACATCCACTTCCATATCAATCCTCCAACCGCCCGAAGAGTGAGGCGGAACGCGCCTCCGTCACCCTGACTTTCAGAAACTCCCCTATCCTTTCCGCGGACGCGGGGAAGGTGGCGAGCCTGCCGCTCTCCGTCCTGCCGCACAGCATACCCTCGTGTTTGGGCGATACGTCCTCGGCAAGCACTTCGTACACATTCCCGACATAATCCTCGGAAAGCTCTTTGGTGACGGAATTCTGCAATTTGATGAGCTCCCCTATCCGTCTGCGTTTCACCGCGTACGGGATCTGCGGCATCTCGGCGGCGGGAGTGCCCTTTCTCGGAGAATAAACGAACGTGAAGGCATTTGAGAAACGCACGGTCTTCACAAGTTCCGTCGTCGCCAGGAAATCTTCCTCCGTCTCGGTCGGGAATCCCACCATGACGTCCGTGGTGATGCCGATATCGGGCATCGCGGCGCGGAGCTTTTCTATGAGGGAAAGGTATCTTTCGCGCGTGTAGCGGCGGTTCATGTCTTTCAGCACCTTGTCCGACCCCGATTGCACGGGAAGATGGATGTTGGAGCATATCTTGTCCGAGCTCGCCATGGCGTCTATCACTCCGTCGGTCAGATCCTTGGGGTGGGAGGTCATGAAACGCACGCGGAATTTCCCCTCTATCCCGTCTATCGCGCGCAGTAGCTTTTCGAAGCTCTCCCCTCCCGTCAGGTCGTGCCCGTAGGAATTGACGTTTTGCCCGAGGAGGGTCACTTCGCCGTAGCCCTCGTCCACCGCCTTTTTCACCTCGTCAAGGACGGAGGACATCGGGCGGGAAAGCTCCCGCCCTCTGACATAGGGAACGATGCAGTAAGTGCAGAAATTGTTGCACCCGTAAATGATGTTCACCCACGCGTTGGGGAAGCTGGTTCGCGTGACGGGAGTCCTCTCGTCGAGGGAGAGATATTCCTCGGGATAGGCGGTCTCGAAGGCTCGATATCGCTTGTCGGAGCGCTTTTTGATGGCGGCGCGCGCCGCTTTCACCTTATCTATCTCCTGCGGCAAAAGGAAGATGTTGCGGGTGCCGAGGACGATGTCCACATAGGGGTATCTTTCCCTGATGACGGCAGCCGCACCCTCTTGCTGGGTCATGCATCCGCAGACCGCGATGATGAGGTCGGGATGCTTTTTCTTTTCTCCTTTGACCACCCCGATGTTGCCGAGAGCCCTGCGCTCCGCATTGTCGCGGATACAGCAGGTGTTGAAGACGATGACGTCCGCGCTCTCCCCCTCTTCGGCGGGGACGCCGCCCATACCGTCGAGGAGCCCGGCTATCTTTTCGGACTCGTGGACGTTCATCTGGCAACCGTAGGTGAGGATCTTGTATCTCATACCATCCTTTCATGCGAGCGCGCGTGCGCTCACTTCGAGTTCGATTAAACAATTATACATAAAAACGGACGAAAACACAATAATAATCGCAATGAAAAAAGCATCCTCCGAAAAAGGCAAAATTTCTTCCGCTCCCCCCTCGCAGCCTGCGCGGGGAGGAGGTCCGAGCGCGGGCAAAAGGGTGTTGAAAGCTGTCGCTATCATCACCCTCGCTCTCTTTGTCATCGCGGGGCTGGCTATATTCGGAGGATATTTGTGGTATCTTTCGGTGACTGCCGGGCTCGAAGTGGATCCCTCCCTCTTCCCCACCGCTCGGGATCTTCCCGTCTTTCTCGACAAAGACGGGAATGAGATCGAATATTTTACAGAGACATATGTCTCCCCCTCATCCCTGCCCGATCACGTCAAGCACGCTTTCGTGGCGTTGGAGGACAGGAGGTTCTATTCCCACAAAGGCTACGATCCGAGAGCGATCGCACGCGCCGTCGTGCGCAATATAGCGGCGGGCCGCACCGTGGAGGGAGGGTCGACCATCACCCAACAGCTTGTCAAAAACACTCATCTCGGCTCGGAGCGCACTCTTTCGAGGAAATTGAGAGAGATCGCTCTCGCGAAAAAGACGGAGGAGCTTTACTCCAAAGAGGAGATACTCGCGATGTATCTTTCCGTCATCTACTTCGGCGCGGGAGCGTACGGGATAAACGCCGCGAGCAGGATATATTTCGGATGTACCCCCTCGGAACTCGACGTGTCGCAGGCGGCGACTCTTGCGGGGATACTCAAAAATCCATCCAGATACTCCCCGAAAAACGACCTCGAAGAGGCCCGCGAGCGCAGAGACCTCGTCATCGGGGTCATGCACAGGGAGGGTTATCTCACCGCCCGAGAGGCAGAAGAGGCGATGTCAAAGGAGATCGTGCTTTCGGAAAACGAGACGGAGGGGAAAAAGAATGTCGCCGAACAATATGTCAAGGCGGCGGCAAAGGAGGCGTGCGATATCCTGGGGATGACGGGATACGCCCTGGAAAACTCCGGCGTCGTCATAATGACGGGTTACGACCCCGCCGCGCAGGAAGCGCTCTTCGAGGAGACCGCAGACAGGTCCAACTACTCCGCCGAAGGGGTCGCGGGGGAAGCCTCGCTCGTGGAAAACGCCACGGGGGAAGTAAAGGCTTATTTCGGCACTCTCGGCTATCGGATATCCCGTCAGGCGGGTTCCGTCCTCAAACCGCTGGTGGTCTATGCGCCCACGCTGGAAGACGGCAGGATAACCCTCGCCACTCCCATCCGGGACGAGAGGACGGACTACAACGGGTATTCTCCCGAAAATTTCGGCGGAGCATATTACGGCGACACCACTCCCCGCGAAGGGATAAAGCATTCATTGAACGCGGCGGCGGTCAAGGTGCTGAGCTATCTCGGTGCGGAACGCGGAGTCGCCTTCGGCATGGAGCTGGGGCTCCCTCTCGTGAAAGAGGACGCCTCATTGGCGCTCGCGCTCGGAGCCACCTCGAAGGGAACGGACACTCTCACTCTCGCGGGAGCGTATGCTTCTCTCGCGAGAGGGGGATGTCACATCCCGCCGCACTTCGTGCGCTCCGTTTCGGCGGAGGGGAGAAAGATATTCTCCTTTTCCTCCGAAAAAAGACGGGTATTTTCGCCCGCGACCTGCTCTCTTGTTACGGACTGCCTCGCCGACACGGTGAAAGACGGCACGGCGCGTACTCTCTCCTCTCTACCCTTCGAGACTGCGGGAAAGACGGGGACGGTGCAGATGGACGCCGAGCGCAATTCCGACGCCTGGTGCGTGAGTTATACATCTGAGGACACGCTTGCGGTATGGCACGGCGGGGACGGGATGACGGAACTTGGCGGAGGACATCCCGCCCATCATTCGGCGGATATATGGCGCAGAGTTTATCACGACGCTCCCCCTGCGGACCTGCCCGCGCCGAGGGGTACGGTGAAAATGAAAGTGGACGTCTATTCCACTTTCAAAAACAGGAAAGTCACCCCGGCAGTCCCGGAAACTCCCGCCGAATACGTCCGCGAAGAGCTGTTTGCGGCGGAATATCTTCCCGACGAGGGCGGGTCCCTCTTTCTCTCTCCTCGTCCGCGATTCGAGCTGTCGGCGGATGGCAACGGAGCTGTCATCACGGTGACGGCGGAACCCGCATTCGATCACGAGCTGTATTGCACGGACGCTACGGGCACGCGGCTTATCGGGAGGATAAAACGAGGTTCGGGAGAGTTTGTCGGAGAAAACGGCGCGAATGTCATCGTTCTCCCGTCCGCGACCGAAAACGAGGACGGCGACGGAGTTCCCTCCTCGGGTGCGGAACTTTATCCCGACCGTACCGTGGTTTTGAGGCATATCCCCCTCACTCTCGGAGGCAAAGTGACTTACACCCTCACCGTGAGTGCGGGAGAAGCGTCGGGCTCCCTCTCGAAGCATTGCTTCCCGAGAGCGGCGCATTGGCGAGGATGCCAGACAGGAATAATACGAACCAGCCTCGGAGCAATTCTTTTCGGCGCTTTTGCACAGCCGAACCTTGCCAATATGTATACTATTGCCTGCGTTCCGCCAGAGCAAAATCATCCGAAAATCTCTTGCTCTGAGGTGCGAGCAGTTCCGCGCCAACCGATTTTTGGCTGAACAAGGAAGTCGCCGTAGCTAATACTTGACTGTATTAGCAAGGCGAATGACGCGGTTCAGACGGAAATCGGCGGCGCGGAACCTGGTTCGTATTATTCCTGTCTGGCATAGCGGCAGTTTGAAGCCTAAAACAAAAACGACCGAGAAAAAACGGTCGTTTTTTGTATGGCGGCAGGTTTTGTGCCGTCGGAGCCCATCTTTTTTCATCCGACCGAGATGAAGTTGTCTCGGCAACAAGGAGAGAAAATGAGAGTTCTCGGCACGCTTTTGTGAAAAAATACCCCTTAGTATTCCTCTACGGCGGCGAGCGCCGCTTCCACGAGCTCCTCGACAGGGAGCGCCGCTTCCGCCTTGCGCACCGCTCCCAGGGAGGGGTGTATGACGGGAGACTTGGGCAAAAACACCGTGCAACAATCCTCATACGGCTGGATGGAGGTCTCAAACGTCCCCGCCTTTTTCGCGATCGCGACTATCTCCTCCTTGTCCATGCCGATGAGAGGACGGAAGACGGGAAGGGTGGCTGTGTCCTCCGTGCAGATCATGCTCTCCACCGTCTGGGAGGCGACTTGCCCAAGGCTCTCTCCCGTGACGACCGCGCCGCACTCGTATTTGTCCGCGAGGCGGCAGGCTATGCGCATCATGAACCTGCGCATTATTGTGATCATGAAATTGGCGGGACAAGCCTTGTGTATGGCAAGCTGTATATCCGTGAAAGGCACCACGAAAAGTTTGACGTGTCCGGTGTATCCCGTCAGCAGATCGCGCAGTTCCACCACTTTTTCGCGGGCTTTGTCGGAGGTATAGGGAGGGGACGCGAAGTGCACGGCAAACAGCTTCATCCCACGTTTCGCCATCATGTACGCCGCCACGGGGGAATCTATGCCTCCCGAGAGCAGGAGCATCCCGCGCCCCGAGCAACCGACGGGGAGCCCGCCCGCCCCCGCTATCACGTCGGTGTACACCAACGCGACTCCGTTTTCGCGCACATCCACCTTGAGATCGCACTCGTAATTTGTAAGATCCACTTTGTATTTGCCGAGCGCCAGCACCGTCCCGCCCAACGCGGAGGCTATCTCGGCGGAAGTCATGGGGATGCGTTTGTCCGCGCGCTTCACCGTGATGCGGAAGGGGATCTTGCCTTGGGCAAATTCCGCCCTCTTTTTTGCGATCTCGGCAAGAGAGGCGCGTATCTCGGGGAAATCCTCCTCTGCGCGCACCTTCACTTTGTCTGCGACGGACAGGGAATGTATCCCGAACACCTTTTTCAGGCGGTCGAGGATCTCGCCAAGGTCCTCTTCCTCGAAGTTTTCCACGTAATATCTGCCCTGGGACTTCTCGAAGGCGTGGGGCACCCCCTTCAAAGCGGCTTTGATGTTTCTTACGAGCATGGACTCGAAATAGTCGCGATTCTTCCCTTTCAGGAAGAGCTCGCCGAATCTTATCACTACGACTCTTTCCATACAGACCTTTTCTTGCGGACGGACCGCAAAACCGAGTTGTTATTTGGCATTGACGCCATATCGTCATTCCCGCGCGGCAAGAGGCTCTGCTCACCGCGACGGGAGTTCATTTTCTCGCATAATCCGAGAGCGCCGCAGTCTCTTGCTTTACGGCGCGCACGACCTCGGTGACCTCGGATATATCGTTGTATCCCGAGACGCTGAAACGCACTATCCCGTCCCTGTGTTCATCGTCGAGCCCAAGCAGATGTTTGAAGCGGCTCTCGCGGTGGGAGGAACAGGCAGACCCCACTCCCACGGCTATGCCGTGTTTTTCCAGCGCGTGCAGGAGGACTTCCCCTCTCACGCCGCCGAACGCCACCGTGAGGATGTGAGGCGCGGAACCGTCGAGGTCCGTTATTATCTTCACTCCGCGCACTTCGGCGGTGAGACCCGCCCTCAACTGTTCTATATAATCGCGTTTTTTAGAATAGTCGGCTTTGAGATCGCGGATGGTCCGCTCTGCCGCGACGATAAACGCCTCTATGGCGGGACCGTTTTCCGTGCCGGAGCGGAAGCCCTTTTCCTGCCCTCCTCCGAAAAGGAGAGGTCTGACGGACGCTCCCTTTTTGACATAGAGCGCGCCTATCCCCTTCGGTCCGTGGATCTTGTGCGAGGATATGGTGTATAAGTCCGCGCCGAGATCCCTGAGGTTGACGGGGATCTTGCCGAACGCCTGCACGCCGTCGCTGTGGAACAACGCTTTCGGAGCGCGCTTTTTGGTGAGGGATACCAGCTTTTTTATGTCGTTGATCGCGCCCGTCTCATTGCTCACGTGCATCACCGAGACAAGGGACACCTCGGGAGTGAGAAGTTCGGCGAATTTTTCCTCGTCCACGCCGCCGTCCTCGCGGATGGGGGCGAAAACCACGTCGAAGCCCTGTTCTTTCAGAACTTTCGCGGGATTGATGACCGCGTCGTGTTCCCCTTCGCCCACTATGACGCGGCTCCCCTTTTGTTTGCGCGTGCACATGAGAGCGGTGTTGTCCGCCTCCGTGCCTCCCGAAAGGAAATACACTTCTCCCTCTCCCGCTCTCAGCAATGAAGAGAGAGTCTCGCGGCATTCGCGTATGCGTTTGCTTTCATCCGAGGCTTCTTTGTACAGCGCAGACGCGTTGAACCACCTTTCTCTGTTTGCGTTGACGAGGGTTTCCAACGCCTCGTCGCACATACGAGTGGTGGCGGCGTTGTCAAGATAGATCATACGTTCTCCTTGCTTTTTTCGGCAGCTCCCGCGCGGAGCGCGTCCCCGATGAGTATCGCCATATATTCGTCCGGGGCGAAGAGCAACCTGTGTTCCTCCCCTGCAGAGAGGAATGTCATCGCTTTTATGTCGGAGCCTCCCGCGCTCTCTGCCGCCAGGATGTCGCGGGGAGTCACCGTGTCGTAAAAGCGGGTGAATGTCCTGACGTCACCTAGGGCTATCTCCGTCACTCTCCTCCCTTTGCCCAGCAGATTTGTGCGGGAGATGATGAGCCGCGTGCCCGTAAAGGCGTATTCGTACTCTTTTGCGGAGGAATAGAACCTTTGAGTGAACCATATCCCCACGCCGATGAGCGCGCCCACGCCGAAAAAGACCCAGTAGCTGTACACTATCGAGATCGGGATGAGCCCGAGCCCGAGCAGTTGGAATACGAGCCCGAGGATCTGGTCTCTTCTTGCGGTTTTGGACACCGCGACTTCCACTTTCTGGATGTATCTTTCCGTCATTTCACCTTGTAATAATCGCCCGATTTCACCTTTACGGTGAGTTTGCCGAAGGAGACTTCCGCCTCCCCGCGGGAATTGACGCCTTTGAGTATCCCGCGCCTTGCGAGAGACTTCACCCATACGTTGTTGCCGGGACGCAGAGGGGTGGGATCGGGTTCGTCCTCCACTACGCTCTCGGTGTCGTATTTCGCGGACATATTGCGGAGTTTGCTCCTGAGAGCTCTGGCTTCGAAGACGTCTTTGTCCTCCACCGTCTCCTTGTTTGCGAGCTCTTTGAGTTTTTCGAGTATCTCATCCGCCTCCTCCACGGAGTCCTCGATGAGGCGCTTTGTCTCGCGGCGGATGTTTTCGTCCAGCTTCTCGCGTTTTTCGGCTATGAGGCGTTTTTCGTTTTCCGCCTCGCGCAGAGCGCTTGCCGCCCTTTCGCGGTCGAGAGAGGCGTCGGATACGAGCTGTTCGGCGCGTCTACGTGTCTGTTCGGCGGCGGAAAGCACATTGTCGAACTGTTTTTTTTCGGCGGAGATACGCGCTCTGGCGTTCTCGACTATGCCCCTGTCCAGCCCCAGCGTGGAGGCGATGTCCAACGCGTTGGAGGTGCCTATCGCGCCCATGACCAACTTGAATGTGGGGCGGAATGTCGCGGTGTCGAACTCCATCGAGGCGGCGACGACCCCCGGAGTGGTCAGCGCATATTCTTTGAGGTCGTTGAAGTGCGAGGTCACCAAAAATTTCGCGCCTGCGGACATTACGTAGTCGGATATGCTCACCGCAAGCGCGGCGCCCTCGCCGGGATCCGTGCCCGCGCCCAGCTCGTCGAAGAGCACGAGAGACTCCTCGGTCATCTTGCCGAGTATGCCGATGATGTTGCGGATGTGCGCCGAAAAAGTGGAAAGGCTTTGTTCTATGCTCTGCTCGTCGCCGATGTCGCTGTAAACTCCGTCCACCACGGGGATCTTCGCGCTCTTGGCGGGGAGATACAGCCCCGAAAGCGCCATGCACACGAACAATCCCGTCATTTTGAGGGTGACCGTCTTGCCTCCCGTATTCGGACCCGTGATGAGGAGCATCCTCTCCTCCGCGCGCATGGCGAGGGTGAGGGGGACGACTTTTTTGGGGTCGATGAGGGGATGTCTGCCCTCTTTCACCGCCAATACGCCATCTGCGTTGAGCTCGGGACGGACGCCCTTCATCTCGTGCGCGAGCTGAGCGCGCGCGAATATCGCGTCCATCTCCACGATGGTGGCGTAACTTGCTTTGAGCCTGTCGGCGTGCGCGCTGACGGAGAGAGAAAAATTCCTGAGTATGCGCTCGATCTCCGCCTGCTCGTTGAGTTTTTCCGTTTTCAGTTCGTTGTTGAGCTCCACTATCTGCATGGGCTCGACGTAGAGGGTCGCGCCCGAGGCGGACTGATCGTGCACCAACCCGCTTATCGCGCCTTTGAACTCGCTCTTCACGGGGATGACGTATCTGTCTCCGCGCACGGTGACTATGCTGTCCTGAAGATATTTGTGATAGGTCGGAGATGTGACGAAAAGTTGCAGTTTGGTCTTTACGTTGTCCCCGAGCCTCCTTATGCGTATCCTGATGGCTCTGAGTTCGGGAGTGGCGTTGTCTGCGACCTCTGTGTCCGAGATGAAGGAATCGAAGATATCCTTTTCGAGTTTCTCCTCCGCAAACAGCCCTCCCGACATGGCGGCGAGCCCGGGCACTCCCGTGACGGCGGAAAGGGACTTCACAAGCCTTCTTGCCACTCTGAGAGCGCGCCCCACGCGAAGTATCTCGGGTATGGAAAGCACGGCTCCCTTTTCAGATTTTGTCACGGTCTCCTCGATGTCGTCCACCGCAAACGAGGGAGAGACCGAGAATTCGAACAGCGTCCTGTCCGCCTCCGCCGTCATGTCGAGGGCGAGCACCGCCTCCTCTTTGACGGAGACGGGACGCAGCCCGCGGCAAGCGGCTTTGCCGCCCTCCGACTGCGCGTGGGCGGCAAGCATTTCCAGGATCTTCCCGTATTCCAGAGTGTTCAGGCTTTTGTCGTCAAACATCTTTTTTAGGCGCGTATCTTCGCGTCGAAAGCGGTCTCCAAAGCAGAGAGGATGAGTTTCATCTCCCCCGCGATCTCCTCTTCCGTGAGGGTGTGCTCTGTGGATGAGAAAGAAAATCTCATGGCTACGCTCTTCAAGCCCTCTCCCACCTGCGCGCCGCGATAGACGTCGAATACTTCGGCGGAAAGCAGAGATCTCGCTCCCGCGTTCTCTACGGAACGTATCATATCTCCCGCCGTCACACTTTCGGCGACGACGACGGCAAGGTCACGCTCCACGGGAGGATATTTGGAAAATTCGCGGAAGGTAGCCCCGCCTTTGCACTCTTCGAAGAGGGTCCTGAGGTCGAGCTCTGCGGCATAGAGGCGCACGTCGGCGTCGTATTCCTCGGCGACGTCGGGATGTATCTCCCCGACATAGCCTATGACTTTGCCGTTCACGCTCACGTCCGCGCCTCTCCCGGGGTGCAGGAAGGGCAGGTCGGATGCCTTGAACTCCCCTCTTACGTGCAGAGCGTCAAAAAGCCCTTCCAGGACGCCTTTTGCGGCGAAATAGTCCGCGTCGCCGCCGTACATCCCTATGACGAGTTTTTCTCTCTCTTCGGGAAGCTCCGCAAGAGGCAGGGAGTGAGGATGGTAGGTCTTTGCTATCTCGAACAGCGCCGCGCTCTTGTTGAAGTGGGACGCGTTGAAGCAAAGCACTTCCAGCATACTGTGCGTGAGCACGGTGCGCATGACGCTGAGCGCCTCGCCGAGAGGATTGACAAGTTCCACCCACCGTCTCCACGGGCTGTCTGCGGGTATGCGCAGTTTGTCCGCGAAGGAAGGAGAGGTGAAAGAATAGGTTATGCACTCGTTGAGCCCGAGGGCGGCGAGCTCCTCCTTCACCTTGTTGCGGAAAGCGATGTCGGCAGGCACTCCGCCGCGCGTGAGCACGGAGTGCGCGAAGAGAGTGGGCTTGATGTGAGAATAGCCGTACACTCTGATGAACTCTTCCGCGATGTCGTTTACGCCGTCGATGTCCGAACGGGCGTCCGGGACGTGCGCCACAAGCGTCTTCCCCTCTTTTTTCGTGACGGGGATGCCGAGCTTTAAGAGTATGGAGATGAGCCTGCGCTCCGGGACGGCGCATCCAAGGATGCGGGAGATCTCGGCGGTGGTGAATTCCACATCCCTTATCTCGTCATGCTCCACTTTGACGTCCACGAAACCGCTCGCTATCTCTCCGCTGCCCGTCTCGGCAATGAGAGTGAGGGCGCGCTTCAAGCCGTATTCCTGAGAAGCGAAGTCTATGCCCTTTTCGTAGCGGGCGGAGCTGTCCGAACGCAGATTGAGCGCTCTTGAGGTGCGGCGTATGCTGTCGCGTGCGAATTTTGCGGATTCGAAGATTATCGTGGAGGTGTCGGGCTGTATCCCGCTGTGCTCCCCGCCCATGACTCCCGCGACCGCGACGGGCTTTTCGGCGTCGCAGATGGCGAGCATGGAGGAGGTCATCACGTTGTCCTTGCCGTCGAGAGTGACGATGTGTTCGCCCTCGCGGGCGTTGCGGACGACTATCTTCCCGCCCGAGAGATATCTCAGGTCGAAAGCGTGCATGGGCTGTCCTATCTCGGTGAGCACGTAGTTGGTGATGTCAACGATGTTGTTGATGGGACGGATGCCCACGGCGCGCAGACGCATACGCATCTTTTCGGGAGAGGGAAAGATCTTCACGTTTTTCACAGCCGCCGCCATATATCTTGGGCAGAGTTTGCTGTTTTCCACCCTGACGCTCACGATGTCGTTCACGTCCGCGTCCGTGACGGTATATTTTATCTCGGGCTCGCGGCAGGTGGTGTCAAGCGCGACCGCGACTTCCTTTGCAAGTTTGTATATGCTGTTGCAGTCGGGGCGGTTCGCGGTGACGGAGACGTCGAGTATCACGTCGTCGAATCCTAGCGCCGTTGCCGCGTCCTGTCCGAGCTCGGTGCCTTCGGGAAAACGGAGGATATCCCCCTCCTTTTGTCCGTCTATGTCGGAGGCGGACATCCCTATCTCTTCGGGGCCGCAAAGCATCCCCTCAGAGAGCACTCCCCTGAGTTCGCCGCGCTTTATCTCGTGACCGTCTGCGAGCACTGCGCCGTCAAGAGCCACCGCAGTGTATTCGCCGCCCTCAACGGGGACGTTGGTGACCACCTGTATGACCTTGCCGCCTATGTCCGTCTGCGCCACGCGGAGCCTGTCCGCTGCGGGATGCTTCTCCACCGAGACCAGCTTGCAGGTCTTGACGAGGGAGGCTTTTTTCGCCTGATATTCTATCCCCTCCACCTCAAAGCCTATCGCAACGAGTTTTTCAGCGAGCTTTTCGGGAGAGACGTTGATGTCAACGTAATCTTTGAGCCAAGAAATGGGTGCGAGCATTATTTTTCCACCTCCCCGTTGAATTGTCTTAAAAATCTGACGTCGTTTTCGTAAAAGAGTTTGATGTTGGGGATGCCGTATTTTATCATCGCTATGCGTTCGAGCCCGAGCCCGAAAGCGAATCCGCCGTACACCTTGCTGTCGATTCCGCACATATCCAGCACCGTGGGATTGACCACGCCCGCGCCGAGTATCTCAACCCAGCCCGTGCCTTTGCACACTCTGCATCCTTTACCGCCGCATATGGCGCAGGTGACGTCCACCTCCACGGAGGGTTCGGTGAAGGGGAAATAGGAGGGACGCAGTCTTATCTGCGTGTCCCGGGAAAACATCTGTTGCGCGAACGCGGTGAGGCAGCCTTCGAGGTCTCCGAGGGTGATGTGTTTGTCTATCGCCAGCCCCTCTATCTGGTGGAAGATGGGGCTATGGGACGCGTCGTCGTCAGAGCGGTACACTCTCCCGGGTATGACGACTCGGATGGGAGGTTTGCGCGTGGTCATCATGCGCGCCTGCATGGGAGAGGTGTGCGTGCGGAGCACGTAAGAATCGTTGACGTAGAAAGTGTCCTGCATATCGCGTGCGGGATGATCTTTCGGGACGTTGAGGAGCTGGAAATTGTAAAGGTCGCTCTCTATTTCTGGACCTTCCGCCACCTCGAACCCCATGCCGAGAAAGACCTTAACGATGTCCTCTCTCACCCTGGTTATCGGGTGAAGAGTGCCGCGCGCGGGCTTTTTGCCGGGGAGAGTTACGTCCACCGCTTCGGCGGCGAGCCTCTCCGCCTTTTCGCGGGCGTTGACCTCCGCTATCTTCTTTTCCAGGGCGGATTCTATCTCCGTCCTCGCCTCGTTCATGACCTTGCCCATCTCGGGACGCTCTTCCTTGGAGAGCGCGCCCAGCCCTTTCATGAGGGAGGTCATCTCTCCGCTCTTGCCGAGAAAACGCACTCTGACCTCGCCGAGTTCCTGCGTGGTCGAAGCCGCTTCTACGGCGGCGAGAGCCGCTTGCTTGATGCTTTGGATCTGTGCTTTCATGTGAACTCCGTATATGCGTGCGCACGTCGGCGCACGAAGATAATAACTTTGACAATGATAACAAAGTCGTGGAAAATAGTCAACAAAACTTCGGCTTTGCGCAAAAAAAGCCGCGCAAAGGGATCTTTCAAAGTTCGCCGCTCCCGCGTTCGAGAAAGACGCAACGAGGAGATGCTCCCGTTTGTCCGAGGAGAGGTCTTTTCTCTATCATCCTATCCCGCTATCGGAGAGCGCAAGGAAAAGGACTCTTCGCAGAAAGGAAGAGGAATGCTTTTCGGAAATGACCGTCATCCTTTTTTCGGGATATTTCCTTTTCCTTTCCGACGCGGTCGCGGAGGTGGGCTTTTGTCGTCCTCTTTCCGCTCTTCGGCATATAATATTGCGTGGAAAACGTCAGACGTCTGCGCCCCGGGATGATCCGTGTAGCCGTCGCCATGATACTCTTCATCGCGGCGTTCATATTCTGTACCGTCTATTTCAGGAGCAATATCGTGCCTACCGTCATGGGGAGCGCGGTCGCCGAGGTGCGCGCGATGTGCACCAATTCCGTAAACCTTGCAGTCAGCGCGGTGGTAGGCGGCGGACTTGACTACGAAGAACTTTTCAGCGTGGTGCGCGACGATGCGGGAAATGTGGAAATGGTGCAGGCAAACTCCCCCGAGATAAACATGGTCGCCAGGGAGATAGCAAATCTCGCGCAGGCAAACCTGGACGAGTTGGGATTGAGGGAGATATCCATACCGATAGGTACATTCACGGGTCTGGCTCTCCTCATGGGCATAGGTCCCGAGGTCACGATAAGCGTCATGCCGATAGGCTCCGCCCTCTGCGATTTCGTGAGCTATTTCACCTCTGCGGGCATAAATCAGACTTTGCACAAGATATACATCGACGTGCAGGCGGTCATAAACATAATCACCCCCATCGACGAGCCTACCATCACCGTGACCGCCGAGGTGCTGGTGGCGGAAAACCTGATCGTGGGCGATGTGCCCGAATTTTACTTCGGACAAGCCATGGAAAACGGCGGGTTTTTGGATCTCACTCCGTAAACGGAGTGTAACTCGCCATGACATGGCGCGGCGGTATATCCGACCTAAAATCGGCGGTATATCCGACCTAAAAAAAGAATATGAGATAGCACCGCATCTTCTTCATCTCATATCTTCTTGCTCTTGGACCTGAATATCAGCGCGAAAAGAAAACCGAAAAGTATCACGGCGGAGATCCCCGGCGCCGCCGCTTTCAGTCCTCCGCCGACCGCTCCGAGGACCCCTCCCTCTTTCGCGCCCTGCATCGCGCCCTTTGCGAGATTGCTCCCGAACCCCGTGATGGGCACGGTCACCCCCGACGACGCAAATCCCTTGATATAGGAAAATGCGCCGACGAGTTCCGTGACAAGTCCCAGGAGCATGAAAAGCACGAGTATGCGCGCCGAAGACATCCCCGTCTTGTTGATGAGCAGTTGTCCTACCGCGCACAATCCTCCGCCCACGGCGAACACTTTCAGATAATCGAGAAAAGTTTCCATTCTTTCTCCCTCAATGTCCGAGAGACGGTCCTCTTTCCGTCTGACGAAATTCAAGTTTCACTTCTCCGCCACGTCCCATCTGTTTTTTCTGAGATATTTCAGCAAACAGTAGGCTTTTTCTCAAAAGTATTCTCATATTCGGCTTAAAGTATAATACTTTTCGGCATTATCGAGAGTACTTCCCTCCCCTCAAAGAGGCTCGCTTTCGGCGACGAAAGCGTGGCTCACACCCGGTATCGTCTCCTTTTGGAGTGGGGTGTCTTTGTTCAACAGCGCGCCGGTCGCCAGCACGAGCACCCTCTTCCATTCTCCGCTCTCCAATCTTTTTACGATGTAGGAATTGAACACCGTATTGACGCATCCTGCGCCTGACCCGCCCTGGAAGGTCTCCTGTTCGGGTTTGTAAAACAGCGCTCCGCAGTCCAGATGATTCCCGGGGAATGTCACCCCTTCCCTTTTCATGATGTACTCAAAAGCCTCGCTTCCGAATCTTCCAAGGTCTCCCGTGAAGATCGCGTCGTAGTCCCCGACCGAACGCCCCGTATCCGCCAGATGCGCAAGCAGAGTGTCCGCCGCGGCGGGCGCCATCGCGCCGCCCATGTTGCTCTCGTCGTTTATGCCGAAGTCGGTCACCTTGCCGAAAGTGCCTCCCGATATCCTCACGACGCGGCTTCGCTTATAATTCGGGTCGCAAACGGGGTCGGCGACGCTGTCGGGACGCAGTTTTTTCAGTATTTTGCGTTTTATCCTTTCCGCCCACCTCATTCCCGTGCTCGGGAACGCGTCCTCGTCCCCCTTTCCGTTTTTGCGCTCGGAGTCCTCGTTTTTGGCGCATTCGAGGCAATTTTCACGCATGGACTTCATCTTCTCGGAAAAGTCGGCGCGGTTCACGGCGTCCTCTTCCGCCGTGGGTCTTATCGAACTCAATACGCTGCATCCCGCGCCCGTCACCGTCCATTGAGAGGTGGGCGTGCGCTGATTGCCGAGTTCCAAAGGGTAACGATACTGTCTTTCCGCAGAGGCGAAGTGGCTCGATGTCGAGCAAGTGACGGTATTCGCCGCGCCGCCGTCTATGAGCGCCGTCCCGAGGAGTATCCCTTCGCTGAATGTGGAACAGGCGTTGTACAGCCCTGCGAAAGGCACTTTGAAATAGCGCATAGCGAGCCCGGACGCGCTGAGTTCGTTGAGGAGATCTCCCGCGAGCATGAGGTCTATCTCGTCAAGCCTGCGCCCCGCGAGGCATATCCCGCCGCGTATCGCCTCTCTGTGCATCTTGCTTTCCGCCTTTTCGTAGGAGCGCTCCCCCCACAGATCGTCTTTCAGCACGGTGTCGAAGAGTTCTCCGAAATTGCCGTCCCCCTCTTTCGGTCCCACTATCGTATAAGAGGAGCAAAGATACACGGGTCTGTCGCTCACAAAACTTTGTCTGCCGAGTTTCATACTTCACACCGCCTCGCTATACAAAAAGCCCTACCGTCCCCGCGAGTATTCCCGCCACCACGCCGAAAACTATGATGGGACCGGCTATGACAAACATCTTCGCGCATATGCCGAAAAACACTCCCTCGCGGTTGTATTCCAACGCGGGCGAGACCACGGAGTTTGCAAATCCCGTTATCGGTATCATGGAGCCGCCGCCCGCAAATCTGCCTATCTTGTCGTACACCCCGATCGCGGTGAGAAATGAGCCTATGAAGATGAGTATTATCGTCGTCCATGCGCCCGCGTCCTCCTCCGTCATCGAGGGGAAAATTGCCGATACGGCGTCCTTTATCCCTTCGCCGATACAGCAAATGAGCCCGCCCACCACAAACGCCGCGACAAGAGAACGCAACATCGGGGATCTCGGCGCGTTTTTGGCAACATATTCGCGATAGTCGGATTTATCGAGCATACATTCACTTCCTTTCGGGACGCGCGCTCTCTTCCTGAGTCTCGTTTTCGAAGAAAATTTCGTGCGTCTCGGGATTTTCGGTATAAAAAACGTCCACACCATAAGTGTGAACGGATATCGCGGTTATATTCCGCTTTATATGCGCATTTGCTCCGCGCTCTCATTTCGGGCGGGCTTTCGGAACTTTTCGACGGGATATTTTTTGATCGCCACGGACTTTTCAGAGGGAGAGGACATCGTCGCGCGCTCACTCCAATTTTTCGCGGATCTTTGCGAGTATCCTGCTTTCAAGCCTGCTCACCTGCACCTGGGACACCCCGAGTTCGGCGGCAACTTCGCTCTGCGTCTTGTCCCTGAAATAGCGCAGGATGATGAGCTTTTTCTCTCTTTCCGGAAGGTCGGATATGCTGTCGCGGAGCATGATGCCGTCCAAGTCCTCTTCGGGGGCTTCGGCCCCCGGTATCCTGTCCCCGAGCGGGGTGCCGTCCTCGTCTCCGCTCTCGTTGAGGGAGACGACGCATTTGCTCGTATCCAGCGCGAACACGATGTCGCCCGCCTCACATCCGAATTTTTCGGCAAGCTCATCCACCGTGGGCTCCGGCAGATTGTTTTTCAGGCGTTCGTCGGTATACGCCGCGATCTTCTGCGCGAGAGCCCTCGCCCAGCGCGACACTTTCACCGCGCCGTCGTCGCGCAGGAATCTCTTTATCTCACCCATTATCATGGGTACGGCGTATGTGGAAAATCGCACCCCGTAGGAGGGATCGAAATTGGAGACCGCTTTCAGGAACCCGATTGAGCCGAGTTGCATCAGGTCGTCGTATTCCGACCTCCCTTTGAACTTCTTCACAACGGATCTGATGAGAGGAAGATTCTCCTCCACGAGCCGCGTTTTGGCGTCGCCGTCTCCCTCGCCCGCGCGGGCTATCAGCGCCATGGTCTCGTCATGACTCAGCATCTTTGCCGATCCTCTTGCGCATCACCACCGTAGTGCCTTTCCCGACGGCGGAATCCACCTTGAACTCGTCCATAAACGTCTCGATGACCGTGAATCCCATGCCGCTCCTTTCATCTTCGGGTCGGGTGGTGAAAAAGGGTTCGAGCGCCGCCGCCACGTCCTCTATCCCCCGTCCGAAGTCGCGTACGCTGACCGTAAGAGTGTTGTCCTCGTCGATGTCCGCCGCGATCTCGATGAGGTTTTCCTCGCTTTCAGCGTCGTAGGCGTGCACCACCGCATTGGTCACCGCTTCGCTCACGGCGGTTTTGATGTCGTTGAGTTCGCTCAGCGTGGGCGAACACTCGACGGCGAATCCCGCCACGGCGTTGCGTGCGAAACTCTCGTTTTTCCCGTATGCCGGGATCTGCATTTTCATATGATTTCCCGTGTTCATTTCACCTTCTCCACAACGGAATATACGCCGCTCGCGCGCAACACTTTGTCCACTTGCTGCGGCACGTCTTTGAGCCGCAGGACGCCGCCCGCGGCGCTCAGTTTCTTGTATCTGCCCAGAATGAGCCCGAGCCCCGTGCTGTCCACGAAACTCACGTCACCAAGGTCGAAGATCACGACGGAGGGAGAGCGTTTCACGATCTCGCCGTCGATCTCGCCTCTCAGCGTTCGGCACGCGTATTCGTCGATGTCGCCGTGGAACACAAATGTCAGTCCGTCGCGTTCCCGTATGCATTCCATATCCATACAGCCTCCTCGGACAATGCTACATCCTTGCGAAACGCGCTTTTTGAAAGGTTTGGAGGAAGAAGCTCTGCTTTCGGGAGAATTTGTCAATAAAATCTCGCAAAACCTCCCGCAAAAAAGTTGACATTCTCTTCCGCTTATTGTATATTGTCATAGTCGCGAATCGATTCCGGCTCACGGGGTGTGGCGCAGCTTGGTAGCGCACATGGTTTGGGACCATGGGGTCGGAAGTTCGAATCTTCTCACCCCGACCAAAACTCGTGACGATGGGATACACCCGGATGAGGGCCTTTAGCTCAGTTGGTTAGAGCGGTCGGCTCATAACCGATTGGTCCGCGGTTCGAGTCCGTGAAGGCCCACCAAATATACGGTCCGGTAGTACAGTTGGTTAGTACGCCAGCCTGTCACGCTGGAGGTCGAGGGTTCGAGCCCCTTCCGGATCGCCAAAAAAGGTCTAGTGGCAGTGGCCCAGGTCACTGCCACTTCCCTAGACCGTATGCCTCGGTAGCTCAGCTGGTAGAGCAAGGGACTGAAAATCCCTGTGTCGGTGGTTCAAGTCCGCCCCGAGGCACCACTAAGCCGGTGCCGCGACCGCACCTCACCTCACACAGACAATACGCTGGTGTAGCTCAATAGGCAGAGCAGCTGATTTGTAATCAGCAGGTTGATGGTTCGATTCCGTTCACCAGCTCCACAGACCTCGCCCACTGCCCTCTTCGTGGGACAAAAAGACGGGGTCCCCGCAAAGTACCACAGCGAAGCGAGGACACTTTGTGGGGTAAAATTTGGGAGGATTCCCGAGTGGCCAAAGGGAGCAGACTGTAAATCTGTTGTCGACGACTTCGGTGGTTCGAATCCACCTCCTCCCACCAACAAAAACCTCAATCGAACCATTCGGTTGAGGTTTTTGTTTGTGCGAGGAACGGTGGACGAACCATGCGCGCTAAATAGCGCAATTGGCGTGATGTATCGCAGTAGATCACTTAACTTTTGCGTGCATTTCCTCAATGCGCGCAGGTTCGGCGGCACGCTCTGCGTGACGCCTTCGCCCTTCCCTACCGCTCGTAATGAGACGCAACGCCCGCCAAACACTCCCCTTTGCAATGCCCTGCACTTATGGCGAACATCCACCTCCTAACCGCACCGAATAGTGCGGTTTTCTCATTTTGGAGAGGTGGATTCTTACCCGACGCTGACGCCGTTTGCCGTTCTGCGTGAACTCCGCACGCAGATCAGATAACGGCAAGACGGCTATTCCGTCGAAGGCGGTGCGTTAGCACTCGCCTTTCTCCTTTCGAATCCACCTCCTCCCACCAAACAATAGCCCAGCCAAACGGCTGGGTTTTTGCTTGGTGGGAGGAGGTCAAGGTATGCGAACCTAGCGCGCAAATGTATGCTGATTGCGTGATGCGTCATTAGCCATATAATTTAACCTCAGCGGAGGCATTCTCAATGCGCGCAGGTTCGGCGGCTTGCACCGCAAGACGCCTTCGCCCTTTTCTACCGCCTGCGATGCGATGTAACACTCGCAAAAACACCACCATTTCAATGCCCTGCCCTTATGGCGAACATCCACCTCCGACCACCTAACTCCGCGGCGAGGTTCGGCGGCTTGCACCGCAAGACGCTTTCTCCATTATACCCCACAAAGCGTCCTCGCTTCCCTGTGGTACTTTGCGGGGACCCCGATCCACACAGGCGCACACACACCTCCTCCCACCTACCGCTTCAAAACAGACCTCAACATTGCGTTCCCTCTCCTTTTGTGGTAGAATTAAAGTACCTCGGGAGGTGCTTATGAAGTTCTTTAATTCTTTGCTTGACCACTATGAGAAAAACCGCCGTTGGGCGGTATTGTCTCTTGCTTTAATCATGTTGGCGTTTTACTTTATTCCGTTTGAACTAATCTATTTTCAAAACGGATTATTTGCTCAATTCATTGTTTACAGCAACGCATTAAGGAATATGGGAATTAGTGGTGTTTATGCCTGTTGGCTTACCTATTCGGATTTCATAACGCCCATTTTTGCATTGCTACTTTTCGTGTTTTCTGTCGCGAGTGTAATTCTTGCGCTTAAATTCCCGAAGATAATAACGGGAAGTTTGGCGTTCTTTGTTTATGTGTTGTACCGCGAATTGCGAGGATTGGGTGCCGTGACTGACAATATGGCAAGTGAGCTTGTCGCAAAGCAAGTTGCTTATTCGGTTTTCTTGCTCCTTTTCACTTTGGCTATTATCATTTTGATTGCCTTGATTTTGATTGCCTACTGCGTACACGATAAAAATCGTACTGAATGCCCCATCCCGCCCCGCGAACACAAGCCCACCAACGCCGAGCGAATAGCCGAACTTGAAGCCCGTGTCCGCGAACTGGAAAACCGCGAACCGGAAAATCGCGATTAAGTCCCGCGTGACATTTTCGCACTTTCTTATCATCTGCAATGAGGTGCAACGACAGTCAAACCACCTCGATTCTATCATCGAATAAAAGATTCAACTTACTGATTCACCGTTGCCGTGATTCGATTTTTAAGTCGCGTGATCAAGTCAGCTTCGTCTTTCCAAATGATCATTGATTTTTGGACAACATCAAAATGAGGTTTCTTATCAGGATCGTTAAAAGTCTTTTCTTCACAGCAAAAGATTACTTCCTTCCCCAGCGCTAACGCATAACCGGCTTCGTAATATGCCCCACAATTTGGGAAAGTAGCATCCGCAACCACAAACTTACTCCGCTTTATTTCATAAAAGATCTCGGGCATTATATAATTGTTGTGTTCTTTTGCATTTATATTCATCGGTTTATATCCGGCATCGCTGATCGCTTTCATAAAACAATCTTTTATATTATTTGTTTCCTGAGCAAACGACATCGCAATAAATCCTTGATCTACCTCTTCGTTTGTTTGTCTTAACTGGGCAATCCTTTCCCAGCCTTTTGCCGTTATGCCGTATCCGGCCCCTTCATCATCAAATGACATTACTGGAACGATTGCCTTTATGTATCCCATATCGCTTAACATCGTAAAAATATTTATTATTTCGGCTGGAATATCTTTGCTTTCGCAATATAATCTTCTAAAATTCCTTTCATAACTTGGTTGCGTAAAAGTTTCGGACAGCATTGGATGATCATCTGCCAGATTCAACAATATTCGATCCATTCTCACCGCAACATCTTTCGGATAATCCTGCATCAAAGGAAATACATTAACATACTCCTCGTCCACTTGCGACATCACATTTTCGTCATAATAAAACACCCAATAATGATTGTAAGCACCTTTTACGCAAAACGGCTTACGCTCAATGAAGTTGTAGATCACATTCAATCTGCGCTCTTTCTCTACATCATTGTCGGCATACAGCACCGTTTCACTGATACCATAATGCTTGCCGTTTGAGCATTTATAAATCGCCCCTCGCACATTGGTTAGATAGACGACCTCGTGTTCCTTTTTGCATATCGGACAATATTCTCTTTCACTCATGATCTGCCCTCCTCGCCTACACTCACTCTTCAAATTTGATCCCCTTGCTCTCGCAAAAAGCATAGAACTTGCCTTGCGAGACGATTTGCGGCTCGCGGTTATCTCTTTCCCAGCGGCATATCGTCGCATACGAAACGCCAAGTTCTTTCGCAAGCACTTCTTGTGTCAACAACAATTTCATCCTTGCATATTTCACTTTCTCGGAAAACTTCATCGCAAACCTCAATTTTCACCGTTGCCGTCAAGCAACCTCGACCTTTCTTCCGCCAAGACTTTCATTTGGCGGATCGCCGCTCTGTTCAATTCCACGAGCCTTTCCGATTGACTTATCTCTCGTTCGATCAGATAAGCGTTGAGATTTTCAAGGTTGGAAAGGCAAATGAGCTGCGACACTTCGGCGTAGTCGCGGATATTCCCTTTCTTGTCGGGATTTTTGTCGCGCCACTCCTTTGCCGTCATCCCGAACAATGCCACATTGAGCACATCGGCTTCACTCGCATAAACGAATGTAGCCTGCTCTTTGGATATTTCAAGCGGGAATTATGATGCTGTCCTTGATCGCGTCCGTATGTATCCGATAATTGATTTTTGCAAGCTCGCGTTTGACGGACCAATCAAGTTGCTTCTGCTCTTCCGCTTTCAGCCGCTGGAATTCCTTGATTATATAAAGATTGATCTTCGGCGAGATCTATGAAGCGAATTGAAGAGCGATATCTTTGTGAGCATAAGTGCCGCTGTTATATTTACCCGCTTTTGAAACAATGCCTATCGCGTTGACACCTTCTATCCATTTTTTAGGCGTCATGGTAAAATAATTGTGCCCGGCTTCGCTTCTAAACGTATCGAATTCGACACGGTTAAAACTCGGATTGTTCAACTGCTCCCACAGCCCCAAATACTGTATCGTGTCGATCCTGCGCATCCAGTTTTGGATCACAAACCGAGGTTCATCCTGATTTTTATATCTCGCTATGTCTGTCAATGAAAAATAATCGTCCTTATTGATGTGTATCGCCTGATCAAGCACCGTAATTCCTTATTTTTCATTCCTTCGCGACCTCTGTGATATCTTTTGATTTATTTTAGCACAGGGGCACAAGGCGCGACGAGGCTCATCCCGGTATAAGCCGCGTGGCGCTTTGGGCTTCGGTGCCGCCCTCGAAGACTTTGACCGTGATGGTGGAGGGCGAGTTTGCGTTGGTGCCCGTGACTGCGATGGCGATATAATCGGAAGGCGGCGTCGCGCCCTCTCCAAGGCTCGGGAACGTGATGGAGCCGGGTTCCGTGCCGTTCATACTCGCGTAGTAGGCGAAAGGATAAGGCATATCGTCGCCGTAGAGGCGGATGAGCTCGTTGCAGACCGTTTCGGCTGTGGGGGTGACGATCTGGATGTTGCCGTCCGTCGGGCCGGTGGTGGAACCGTCGGGGTTTATGTCTATCTCATGCCCGCCGGAGCGGATGTCCAGGACGATGGAGACCGCCCATGAGGCGACGTCCTCGGCGTAGACGGTGTTGGCGGCTTGCTGCGCGTCGTCGATGAAATGGATGGTGGTGGGGACGACGATGCCGGCGAGGATCGCCATTATGGCAATGACGACGAGGAGCTCCACGAGGGTGAAGCCCTTTTTTCCGTGATGGGATGTCGTCTTGCGGATGGTCATGGCGCTCCTATTGGTGCAACTCCGAAACAAATGGGGACCCCGGCTTGACCCCACCCCCATTGATTTCTATGCGCTCCAATTGGGGCGGGTGGGGGCTGCGTTCCGCTTTGTTTGCGGGTCACGCGTTCACTACGACCCATTGGGTGCCGTTGTGAGTGACGGTGAAGGGGGTGGCTCTGAAGGCGTTGGGGAGAGTGAAGGAGCGGCTGTCCGCGATGGGAGTGCCGTCCGCGTCCTCCGGAGAGGTGACGGTGAACGTGACCGTTTTGCCGTCAGCCTCGACCGAAAGCACCGCCTTCATGCCCTCGGAGACATCCTTGCAATAATTGTTGAGGATCTCTGTCGCCGCCGTGCCGTTCACGGTGACGACGCCATCCGACCCGACGCCATTTGCCAATGTCAGGATGTTGGTCTGCAATGTGCTGATGACAGCATTGACCTCCGCCTCCGCCGCCTGCACCTTTGCTTCATCCACGAAATGCAAAGTGGTGGGCACGACGATGGCGGCAAGCACACCGATGATGGCGATGACCACGATGAGCTCCACAAGGGTGAACCCGCGGCGGGTCTCTCTCAATTTTGCTCTCACTTCTCTTCCCCTTTCACAACGCCCCAAACACAACCCGATGCGGGTTGTGTTTGAGAACGAACTTGTGTGCATACTAAACTTTTTTCGCTATAGCGGAGTATGTTTACGGTTCAGGAGTGGGAGCGGCACCGGTATTAGTCACTGTTGCAGTATTGCTAACGGTTATGACCATGCTTTCGGTGATGGCAACAGGAGTGCCTGGCGCTTCTACATCAGCGTCGACAACGAATTGACCGGCAGCACCGGGATAGGTCTTGGTCAAATCGGGAGTATCACCATCGCCATCCGAAGCAACGGTCATAACTATGTCAGATTCAGACACCTCAAATTTGATTGTGACGGTATTGTCAAGGTTGGTCATTGCATTTTCAGTCAGCATTTCCACGACCTTATCACCGTCGATCAACTGATTTTCGGCAAGGGCAAGGGTAAGAGAACCGTCAAGCGCATTGAACAGACCGGACGCTTCCTGCGCCGCCGCCTCTTCTCTCGCCTCGTTGACGAAGTGGAGCGTGGTGGGGACGATGATCGCAGCCAGCACGCCGATGATGGCGATGACGACGATCAGCTCGACGAGCGTGAAGCCCTTCCTGCTTTTCCTAAAAAGTTTGCTCATAATCTTTCCTCCATTCTATGAGTTTTATACTGTATGAAAGCGTAGGTCTTACGCATTTCACCTGTTTTATATGTTGTTTTTATGCAATAAAGCCCTTGTTTGTATTCACATAGAGACTTTGCACACGAGAGGCTCGTTCGGAGTGAGCGGCGCGTGGTTCCGTCTCCGATCCTGTTTTAATGTACTCGGACTTAGCCAACCGTATAAATAATACGATTAAACTCGTCCAAACTTGTTATCCCTTTCCTTACGAGCTCGCGGAGGCTGTCGGCGAGGAATTCGGCGCCGTTCTCCGCCGCGACTTTGCGGATGTCGTCGATGGGGGTCTCCGCCGAGATGAGCTTGCGGATGCGGTGGTCCATCTCCACGATCTCGTATATCGCGATACGGCCGCTGTACCCCACATGGTTGCACTCCGGACAGCCGACGGGCTCGTACGCCTCTTTGATGCCGTAGTCGTCGAGGAGCGCCTTTTCCGCATCGGAGACGACGCGCTTGCGTTTGCAATAGGGGCAAAGGCGTTTGACCAGTCTCTGCGCGATGATGGCGTTGACGGACGCGGCGACAAGATACGGCGGGACGCCCATGTCGATGAGACGCACGATGCTGCTCGGCGCGTCGTTGGTGTGCAAGGTGGAGAGCACCAGGTGACCGGTGATGGACGCGCGGACGGCTATCTCCGCCGTCTCGTAGTCGCGGATCTCGCCGATCATGATGACGTCGGGGTCCTGGCGCAGGAGGGCGCGGAGACCGCTTGCGAAGGTCATGCCCGCCTTGGTGTTGACCTGCACCTGGTTGATGCCGAACATCTGCTTCTCGACCGGGTCCTCGATGGTCGTGATGTTGATGGTGGGCTTGCGCAGCTTGTTGAGCACCGCATACAGCGTCGTGGACTTACCCGAACCGGTGGGGCCCGTCACGAGGATGATGCCGTTGGGCGCCGAGAGCATATGGTCGAAGCGCGCGATGGTCTCACGCGACATCCCGAGCTGCTCGAAGCTGAGCAGGTTCTCCCCTCCCGTGTTGAGCAGACGCATGACGCACTTCTCGCCGTACATGGTGGGGATGGTGGAGACACGCAGGTCCACCTTGAACTCGTCGTTGGTATAGTTGAACCTGCCGTCCTGCGGGATGCGCTTCTCGGCGATGTTCATGCCGGAGAGGATCTTGATGCGGGAGATGACGCTGGCGAGAGTCGCGGGGGCGAGGCGCATGACCTCGATGAGGTCGCCGTCTATACGCATACGGACGATGACATCGTTCTCGAACGGTTCGATGTGGATGTCCGACGCCTGGCGGATGTACGCCTGCTGCACGAGGTTGTTGACCAGCTTGACAACGGGGGTGTTGTTGACGCTGGACTCGATCTCGTCCATTTTCTTCGCCGTGTCGTCGGAGACGAAGTTGACCGTCTGCACCTCCTCCTGCTCCTCGCGGTAGAACAGCTCCGCATTGCGGTAGTAGCGCTCGATGGCGCTCAGGATGTTCTCCGCCGAAGCGAGGGCGATGGACGCATCCATACGCGAGCTCAGCTTGACGTCCTCGATGACGCTCATGTCCTCCGGGTCGGAGATGGCGACGAGGATCTTGTTGTTGTTAATGTCCAGCGGCATGATGCCGTATCTTCTCGCAAGCGTCTCGGGCACGAGTTTCAGCACCTCGGGGCGCTTGACGACAAGGTCTTTTTCGATGAAGGGGACGTCCAGGCGCTGCGCATAGGCGGCGAGGAGCTGTCCGTCGGTGACGATGCCGCGGGCAAGCAAAATGCTGCCGACGTCCTCGTCGGGGTGGCTGCGCTGCCAGCGCAGAGCATCGCTCAACTGGTCATGGGTTATGGTGCCGTTTGAAAGCAGAACTTCCCAAATCAAATGGTTGTCCAAGCGATTACCTCCCCTACAATGATTTTACTATGATTTACATTCCGTGTCAATACAGGTTTTCCTCAAAAGCGTCTTTTTAAGCGGTTTTTTTGAGGTTTTCGTGTCATCATATGCCGAGTAAACCCGCATAAAAAGCGACAAGCGCATCACCGCCGAATATCGCTACAACTGTCGCGAGCGTGATGAAGGGTCCGAATGGCACGACGTGGAAGCGCATCTTCTTCGGAGGAAGCGGCGTCTCGCCCTCCGCGCACACCGCTCCTCGCGGCAGGCGCCTGTATTCCTCCTCCGAAAGGTCGAACTCCTCCTCTCCCCTCCTCTTCTTCACCGCCGTGACGATGACGGACACCGCGGCGCCAAGCACCACCGACACGACGAACACGATGAGCACCTTCTGCCACCCGAGCAGGAGACCCAGGACGAAATAGAGCTTGACGTCGCCGAGACCCATGCCGCCGAACATGGCGAGGAGGAACATCGGCACGCTCACGCACGCGCATCCGATGAGTTTGTCCACATAGCTCACGCCGCCGAAGGGCGCGAATGTGACGAGCCCCAGCGCCAGTAGCACGAGGACGGCGGAGTCCGGGATCTCCATCGTGTCGAGGTCGATGAAGGAGGCGGTGATGAGCGCGCACGCCGCGACGTCCCACACGAGGGTGAGACCGTGCATGCCGAACATCGCGTAGTTGCCCACAAAGAGCGCGCAGGTCATCGCCTCGACGAGCGGATAGCGGGGGGAGATCCTCTCCCCGCAGCTTCGGCATTTGCCGCGCAGGATGACATAACTCAACAGGGGTATGTTGTCGTACGCCTTGATCGCCTCGCCGCATTTGGGGCAAAATGAGCGCGCCTTTGAGAAGAACTTGCCGCGCGGGAGGCGATAGATGCACACGTTGAGGAAGCTGCCGATGCAGAGCCCCGCGAGCGCGCTGAGGACATAGAGTGTGATGTCAAGCGCCGCCATCCCCGTCCCTCACGAATAGAAGATGTAGCTATAAGTGCCGCCGGACGCGTTGAGAACGCCGTCCGCGCTCTCCGCGCCCACCTTGATGGGGCTGTTGCGCTGCTCGAGGTTGAGGAAGGTGACGACATCGCTCGCCAAAGTCGCCGTATAGCTCTCGCCGTCCGCCGCAACGTCACGCGCGCGGAACACCGTGAAATTGACCGTGACGGCGTAGCTGTTGCCGCTCTCCTTGCCCACCTCACGCACGATTGGCGAGAATGTCAAGCCGCCCACGAGATATTCGCCATAGACGCCCGTCGCGGGCTCGAGCGTAGTGCCGCCGAAGAGAGGGGCGGGGGCGCCCCAACAAAGCACGCCATCCACATTGCTGCCCATGTGGTAGACATAGCCGCCGATGACGGTCTCGGTGCGCGCGATGCCGTTCACGGTGACGTTGTGTTTGCCGAGGGGGTATATCCTGCCCCTCGGGTATTCGTCGCTTACCCCCACGGGCTTGCCGTCCGCATCGGGGATGACGTTGCCTGCAAAGAGCATGTTGCACTCCGCGATGAGCGGCGTGCCCGAGGCGCCCACGAGGGTGGGATCGTTGCTCAGATACACCTTTTTCGCGCTGCGGAGGGTGATGCCGATATACTCCATCACGATGTCCTTGACGTCGTCCGCCGCGATGGTCTCCTCCCCGCGGATGAACGTCCTCGACGCCGCCGAGGAGATGAGGAACACCGAAATGGCGAGGATGCTCATGATGACCATCGCCACAAGCAGTTCAACGAGCGTGAACGCGCGCTTATGCCGTCTGAACCTGCGCCACAGCATCACGCGCCTCCCCCGTTCTCGTCCTTGTCCTCAGCCGCAAGGAAGATGACATAGCGCCTGCCACCCTCGGTCTTGTATTCCACATACTCGCCCTCGACATTATAAGTAAGGCTGCCCTTATTAAGGTCGATGACGAACTGCTCCTCGTTGCCGTTCTCGTGGTTGTGCGCGGTCACGGTTATGCTGCCGTATGTGCCGTCCGCCGCAACGCCCGTCTCGATGAAACGCATGAGAGCGACACGGTCGGAGTCGTAGACAAGGGACATGTTCACCATATTGGTGGCGGTGAAAAGGATCATGGCGAACATCACCGCGGCAATGGCAAACACCGCGATGCTGACGATGGCTTCCACCAATGTGAACCCTCTCCGGGCGCTCTTTCGCCTCATCCGTCCGAGCATCAATAGTACCCCAAAAACTCCCAGACCACCTGACCGAAGTCGCTGACTTCGCCCTCATTGTTGCCGTAGCTGAAATTGAAGTCGACAATGAGCGGCGGCTGAACATAGTTAAAAACTATGTTTTTATATTGATTTATGACTGCATCGGTTATTGCCGATGTGCCGAAATTCGGGATCGTGATCCCAATTGTTTCAAGAAATGATTTCTGCTGTTCGTCAGCCGTAGAAAGCATAATGAGACTCTCTATCGCCATACAGCCGTTGAGCGCGGTAAAGCTGCCTTGCGTATCGGGCGGAGC
Organism: uncultured Clostridia bacterium; assembly: GCA_944363035.1. Taxonomy (GTDB): domain Bacteria; phylum Bacillota; class Clostridia; order Christensenellales; family CAG-917; genus Limadaptatus. The sequence goes on along the minus strand of CALVTS010000005.1, from coordinate 22,624 downwards.
AATGAAAGCATGCCCGTACGGGGTGTAGACAAAGCCGTTGAGCACCGCGTTCTGCCCCATCGTGATGAGGGAGTCGTCATTGGAGATGATGTACAGCCCGTCATAGCCGTAGCCGGAGCCCGTCTCCGCCGAGACCAGCCCGAGACGGGTGTAGGGGTTGACATGCAATGTCGGTCTGTTAAAATCGTAGGAGTCGCTTTCGTACAGATACCAGAAGACCATGCTGCCGCCCGTGAGCACGACCTCCGCGCCGTCGTCGTAATTCTCCGCGTCCGCCTTGCCCAGCACCACGCCGTCCATGAAGCGGATGTAGACATTGCCCTTCGATGTGTCGATGACGATCTTGTCAAATGCGGACCAGTCCACCCTGTCGCTGAAACACACGCTCTGTTTGATGGTGAGGGTATAGTCGCCGGCGCCCTGAGTGCCCGTCACGCTGCCTGCGGCGGGGTTTTTGGAGAGATAGTCAAGATAGACTTTGACGTCGCTCGCGTCCGTGTATTCGATGCCCGTCTCGCCGCCCACATAGTTCACGCTGGCGCTCGCGCCGGGGTCATTGCTGTGCTTCGGCGCCGACCAGGTGCGGATATTGATGAGCTTGTCATCCCAGACGGCGTTATCGTCAAAAGCTACGGTCTCATATTCAACGGCATTACTGTGTGAAAAATCGCTCAAAGCGTCCGTCTTCTGATGTTCGAGTGCCGCCGACAACGATGAATAACCGCTCGCCACATGACCTGCGAGTTGATTATCCCGCTCCGGAGTATTGCCTTTAATATATTCAGTGTTGCCGATCCTCGTCTCCCATAGCTGCGGCGAATCAGACGCAGTTATGAGTTCAACGATACATATTGAGTCTCGCCGCCATTCACTCCAGCTCCAACCTGTTGTCGGGTCGTTCCCATCTCTTTTATACCACTCATTCCCGTCAATATATAAGCCTCCGTCACCAACGATCAATTTGCCCAAATAGCTTATGTCGATACTTGTGCTCCACAGCGGAGGATCACCTTGATTTGTCCTGAACTGGAACCTGTCCGCATATATTACGCTATCTTTTTTGTATGATTCGAAGCAGTTCCATGCCGCGACGCCCTCGGAAACTTCAGTATCTCGCGGATCATAATCCGCCCAGTGAGCGTGATAGCCGCTCCCGAAGCCATCTTGGCGTATAGGCGTGTTCCCGTAACTATCCGAAAGACTATTTAATGATGAATAAGGCTGCACAAGATCTATGAATAAATATCCCGTCACATATATGTCGTTATAAATATCCGGGATCGAACTGCTTCCTTCATTCCATTTTGAAGCCATTATATGTGTATTTACATTGGACCACAGCGTACCGTAGATCTTACTGTTGGTGAGCGTCGCGCCCCATCTATTTAACGAACCGCTCCCGCCAACATCCGAGGTCGAAGTGAAGCTCACATTGTTATAACTTGTCACGTTCAAGTTCTCGCCTGTATAGTTGATGACAAGGTTGCCATCTCGCGGATGATCTTCGCCGCCAAGTTCCATGTCGTCGGAAGTGAAATTATCGCCGTCGAAATAAACATTGCCGTGGATTTTGCTGCTGACAATGGTCAGTTCGTCGCCGTAGCAATAGACATCGCCGTAAATGGTGGCATTCATGATCTGGGCATTGCCTTGCACCACTACATCGCCGCCAATGGAAACGGTATTTGTTGTTTCCATAAGCGCGCCGTTCCATCCGGTGATATAGAGCCCGTCAATGTAAAGGTCTTTCTTCGCATAGATGTCGTTCTCGCTGCTGTTTGCCGTGTTGTAGCTGTCGAAGTTCTCTATGCGAGCGTCTTCCCACAGATACATGTCACCGTTGAGGCGGAATGTTGAGAGTGAATACTCCAGCACGACATCGTTAGCGGTATGGTGATCAAAGAAAACATCCATTTCTTCGCCGAACCCGTGCTCAAAGTCATCTCTCAAATCAATGTTGTTGAACCTGATGTCTTGCAAATAGTTGTCAAGCTGACCGTCATCAACGAGCCCCTCAAACCATGCACCCTCTTTTTGCTGTGCAAAAACACTACGCTTGATGGTGTTGTCCCACCTGCGCAGATATGCTCGTGAACTGAGGTTTCTGTCCGACAGCCCTATGAGGATCTTGGAGTTGGAATAGAGGTCTCCGTTCACCGCCGTGCCGCTGTCAACCGCCGAGAACATGTAAAGCTCCGCCCAATCGTTGTACCACAACTGCTCTACTGTCGGCTGATTGATGAACGACGCCGTCAAAAGGGAATTGTCCATGTCGAGTGGCTTGGTGTGCCCGACGAGGGAAGCGTTGGATGTGCTCGCCTGCGCATGGCCGTAGACGCCTGATTTCAGGACCTGGTTATACTTGCCCTCATTGGTGTTCTCGTCCGTGATGATGTTGCCGTTGGTGTCGCGCAGATACTGCCCCGGGGTGCCGCTGTGACCGTTGTAGGTGCCGTTTGCACTACTCAATGCGGCGAATACCGTGTTGTAGGCGGTGATGTATGTGGAACCCAAATTCTGCACGGCGGCGCTGTCCGTGTCCGCGATGGGTTGGGAGACGTAGATGTCGCCGTGAGTGGTCTCCGCCACTATGGTGGAGATGGGAGACTGCAGACAGAAGGTGTTGTCGAAGATCTTCTTGAGCTCCGACGCGGCGGCATTGGTCTTGGCGATGATGGCGCGCGCCGTCTCCGAATAGCCGTTGTAGGTCGCCTCCGCCTCGAGGCTTATCTCCGTGCGCTTCGCGTTGTTGTACCTCGCCCAAAGGTCGCACTCGCCGAGGTAGGTGTAGAAGAAGTCGCTGCCGACGACGGCCCTCTCCTCCGTGACGGGGTCGCCGTGGGTGGAGCCGATCTTCACTCGGATGGTGGTGACGTCGATGCCGAGCGCCGCCCCGCTCAGATCCTTATAAGCATCATTGAGCGCCGCGGTGATGTCATTGAGCACACCCCCGTTGGTCTTTATCTTGGCATAGAGGCTCTCTATGCTGGATGTCGCGGTGTAATAAGCCTGCTGACGGCACATGCGGGAGTAGGAATATTGATAAGAGCGCATGGCAATGGTGGTGAACAGCGTCCCCATGATCGTGAGTATGGTCATGGAGACGAGCACCATCACGAGGGACGCGCCCCTCTTGCGCTTTCTCGCCGCAAAGTGCCTGAGCCTCATGTCTTCCTTTTGCCTCCTTGCTTTTTTTGCCGGATCGGGATGATGCGACCCTGTCTCAGAGCGATCCTTTTCGGTGCATTTGCACAGCCGAAACCGTCATAATGCGCGGTTCAGCGTGCCGTTTCCGCACCATGAACCGCCGTTTTGTCGTTTCACGCAACGGTGATGACCGCCGTCATCGCGTTCCCGTCCGTCTCGAGCGGCGCGGACTTGAACCACCCCGCCATCTTGTCGCCGACGGCGCGCACCGCGATGGTGTGCTCGCCCGCGGTCAGCCATGCGGATGTGAAGGTCACGCTCACCGTCTCCCCCGCGGTCGCGTTCACGGTGTAATTTTCGATGAGGGAGTAGGTCTTGCCGCCCTCCGTCTCCGTCACGGTGTAGAACTCATATCCCGTCGCGTTCGCAACGGAGTCGAAGGTGAGGGTCGCCCCCTCCGCCGTAAGCCCCGTCACGGTGCCGAGCAACGCGGGCACGGTCGCCGCCCCTTTCGGGACGCGCATATAGTAGATGAGGTTGAAGCTGCCCTCCGCCTTGATGACGGGCTCCACGGGATCCGTGCCGGTGTCGGGATCCGTCGGCTCCGTATCCGTGCCGGGCTCCGTCGGTTCCTCCGTCTCGGGAGTCTCCTCCACATAGTTTATGCTGAGGTCGGTCATGATGAGGAAGGGGTCCTCGTTCACGTAGTCGATGAGGGCGTAGAGGTCCTCGGGCGCCGCGGTGTACGGCACGGGACAGGTCGCCGACGCGATGTAATAGTCCCCGGTGTAGTCGCCGTAGCTGCCCGTCAGTCTCTCCTCGGTGATCCTCCACCCCGTGGTGCTGTAGCCCGAGATGTTGTGCTCGTCCAGGACGGCGATGATCATACGGTTGATGGCGATGATGCCGATGTTCTCGGCAAGCTCTCCCCTGTCCGCCGTATAGTAGTAGTCCAGCAGCTTGTCATACTCGGCGTCGATGCCCGCGATGTTGATGCCCGCGATCTGCGCCTGGAGCTGCGCGAGTTCCTGCTGTTTGGCGGAGATCTGCCCTTCGAGATCCTCCACCTCTTCGTTTGCGGGCATCACGCCGTAGAGGTACATCATGCCCACGAACAGGATGACCGCAAGCACCAGCAGAAGGATCTTGTCTCTTGTCGTGAAAGTGAAGTTAAGGTTCATTGCGCCACCTCCGCGTCCGCAAGCGCCGCCCAGTCGATGCCGAAGCGCAGCGTGAAGCCGAACGGCTCCTCAACAATGTTGCCCTCCTCGTCCTCCGCGGGCTCGGGCTTGGGAGGAAGACCGGGATAGTTGTCCTCCACCCCGCTGAAGATGAGCGCGTTCGCCTCGATGAGTGCGTCGAGACCGGGACGGTCGAGGATGAGATTGCCCGCAAGATAGTCCGCATAGTCCCACGCCGCGATGTAACTCGTCACCTCGCAGTTCAAAGTGATCGTCGTCCCCGAGATGCTCACGGACGTGATGTCCACATCGAAGACGTTGTCGTTGACGTCGTCCGCGTCATAGTCCGGGTGCACCGCCTCGTCGTCCACGGGCATGAGGATGTCGATGAGCTTGCTGCTCATCTTCGCCCCCACCGCCGCGTACTGACCGGGCGACACCTCCGCGATCACCTCCGCGATGTCGCTCTCGTAAGCCGATTTGAGCTGGTTATACTTGTTTTGCAGGGCGGAGAGCTGCCCCGTCTGCGAGAGGCTCGCCTCGAGGTCGTCCAGAATGCCCTGATTGTCGCTCACTTCCATCTTCGCATTGACGAAGAGGAAGATCATCAGGGCGACTATCGCGACCACCACCACAAGAAGGAGCACCATCATGTTGGATGAGTTTTTCTTCTTGGTGGATTGGGTGAGACTGTAAAGCAGGTTTATGTCTTTTCTCATGGTCAGTCCTCCCTGATCAGCCCGCCGATGGTGCAGAAAAATTCGCTGTAATCCTCGGGCGCGATGCTGTCCACGTTGTCGGGCACCGTGAGCGCGTCCACCGCGACGCCGAGCTTCTCCTGCACGGGCTTGCGCAACAGCTCGAATTTCTCGGGCGAGGCTGCGATGATGACGTTCTTGCACTCGAAGTCGGGATATTCCTTGCGGAAGATCTCGATGGCGCTGCGCAGCACGTTGCCGATGTCGTTGACAAAATAAGTGCGCTCGCTCTTGAACCGCATCGCGTCAAGCAGCACCACGCTCTTGGAGATGCAATATCTGAACGCGCCGCCGATGACCAGGCTCACCGTGACCACCGTGTCGCGCAGCTCCGCAAATACGTAGCTCTCGGGGAGCGAGGGCGCGATGTAGTGCAGGTGCTTGGCGGTGCAGTTCTGCCCCACGTCGATGGAGACGAGCTTGAACATCAGGTTTTTGCACAGCTTCTGGATGTCCTGCAGGATGACGTTGTCCACATATGTCACCATGATGCGGGTCTGCTTCTGCCCGTCCACCTTTTTCTCCAGCTCGAGATAGTCCACCGTGTTGCTGTCCGCAAGCTTCTCGTCGCTGAAGATCTCGTTCTTGACGAGGGCGATGGTCTTCTTGCGGTCGAGAGTGGGCACCACCATCTCCTTGAAGGGGATGTTGATGTTGTCCAGCACCACCCTTATTTTCTTGTTTTTGAACTCCTCGCCGAGGTCGCGCAGACCGTTGGTCACCACCGCCTCTATCTTCTCGTAGCCCTTGTCGTCGGGCGCGTCGAGATAGTCGCAGGGCATGGCGACGGAATAGAGGCTGTTGATCACGAGTTTGCGCCTCGTGCAGGCGCCCTCGAGGATCTTCACCGTGTCTCCGCTCAGATGCAGAACGTACATATATCCCTCCTCATTGTCAGCCTATGGATTGATAGAGCGTCAGCATGGGCATCATGACCGCGATGAGCACGAAGCCGACCACGAGTGCCATGAACATCAGCATGAAGGGCGAGATCATCCCGATCAGACGTTTCAACGCCCCTTGCGCCTCTTCCTCGAAATACTGCGCAGTCTGGATGAGGATGTCATCCAGCGTGCCCGACTGCTCGCCGACGAATGTCATTGTCATCAGCATCGGGTCGAATGCGTCCACGAGCGCGAAAGCCTCCGCGATGGAACTGCCCTTCCTGATCGCGATGACCGCCTCGCGGATCTTCACCTCGATATACTTGTTGTTGACGATCTCCGCCCCCATCGCGATGGCGTCGAGGAGCGGGATGCCCGTGGCGTACAGTGTGGAAAGCGACCGCGCGAAAGTCGCGGTGTAAAGCATCTTGGTCAGCCTGCCTATGACGGGGAGCCGCGTCACCGCCTTGCCCGTGATCTCCGCGACCTTGGGGATGCGCTTGATGATGGGGATGATGACGAACAGCGCGAATACGATGATGAGCACGACGAACCATTGGTCCACCACAAAATCTTTCAGCCCGAGAAGGATCGCCGTCGGCAGCGGCAGCGCAGTCCCCTCCGGGATCATCGCCGCCATCCTCGGCAGCACCACGACGGACATCAGGATGACCACCAGGATGCAGATGACGAGCACGATGATGGGATAGCTCATCGCGCTCTTTATCTGGTTGCGCTGCTTGTGTTCTTTCTCAAAATAATCCGCAAGGGTGGTGAGGGCCTCGTCGATCTTGCCGTTCAGCTCGCCGGACTTCACCATGCTGATATACAGCGACGGGAAGGTGTTGTCCAGGTTCTGCATCGCGCCCGCGAGCGACTCGCCCTTCTGTATCTCCTCAAAAAGGCGCGCCTCGATGAATTTGAGATATTTCTTTTTCTTTTCGGTGCGCTCATAGAGCATCTTCAGGCTGAGGCTGAGGTCCAACCCCGCTGAAAGCATGGACGAAAGCTGCCTGCTGAACGCGATGAGCTCCGCGATCTTCAGAGGCTTGTAACGCACTTGCTTTGCCTGATTGACGATGCGGTATTCGTAACAACGCATCCCCTGGTCGTGCAGAGCGTCACGGAACGCCTTGTCATCCGCCGCGACCAAAGTGCCTTTCACGAACTTACCGGAAAGATCGTACGCTTTGTAGGTGTATTTTTGCAAAATAGCCCCCTGATAACTTCCCTTACGCGCATTATATCATCCGATAATCAACATTGCAATAACGATTGTTGTTTTTTGTTCCGCCTTAAACCGCGGGACGCGCGCCACGGCGCTCCGCCCCGTCCCGCCGCCCTCTCCTCTCCCCCTCGCCGAGGCGCCGAGCATATCCGCCGCCGCGTTTTCGGGGTCCAAAAGGCGATTGGCGGGCGGAAGATCATCCGGACGCCGCTTTTCGTCACCTTAAAGCGCGTATGCGCGAGCGCGACTTTTTATGCCTTAGAGAGATTTGCAAGAGGCATTGACAAACGGTTTTTTTTCGGATAAAGTTAAAAATGTGATTTATTTTCACGCAGGGAAGTTTATGGGAAAAGAAAAAGCGAAATCGGCAAAGTCCACAGCAAGATCCGAAAAAAAAGAGTCCAAAAAGCTCGAGATCGCGTACGGTCTGCGTGATCCCGCCATCGCCAACGCGGTGCGCATCGCGCTCATCGTGCTCGTCGCGCTCGCGTTCGCCGTCAACATCGTGGTGGTGGTCTTTTTGTCCGTCGCCTCCGTCAACGACGGGATGTATCTCATCGGCGACGAGTACAGCACCGTGCTCAGCGACCCGTCATCGGGCATCGCTCTCGACCGCGGCGCCGTGTTCAGGGACACCCCCTTCTATGCGGGCGACACCGTGGGAGTGCGGTTCATCACCCGCAGCGGGGAGTTCGGCGTATATGAGGCGAAGGTGGCTTCCGTCACCTCCACGGGCGTGGTGTTCGAAGGCGACGCGGCGGAATACGACCGCTCCGTCGTGCTCGGCGTCAAGACCGGCGACATCACCTCCTCCTTCGTGCTCGCCATCATGGACGACCCCATCATCGTGGTCATCCTCGATGTGGTGTTCGTGGTGCTTGCGGTCATAGCGGGGCTGCTCTACTTCCTCGTCTCGCCGCGCGGCGCGAAGAAGTACGAAAAGAAGGACGAGTCCGGCGAAAAGGCGAAAGCCGCTCCCGCGGTGGTCGCGCTCTCGCAGGACAACGCCTCTCTGCTGATGAAGTATATCTCGTCGGACGACAACATCTCCCCTCTCGAAGAGGACGAGAACGTGCTGCCCGGCTCCTTCAACACCAACTACTACACTTCTGTCCGCCTGCATGACGGCGAGATCTACGCCGTGGTCAGGAAATATTCCGAGATGGTGCCCACCCTCGAGGAATACGGCGCGTCGGACATGGACGTCATCCGCATGAATATGGCGGGCAACGCCGAGTTCGAGAACCTCATCCTCCTCCCCCACAAGGAGAAAACGATGACCATGCGCGAGGTCATAGACCTTGCCGAGTCTCTCCCCGGCGTTTACTGCATCAAGAAGCGCGGCACGCTGAACTGGGTGTTCAAGTATAAGTCCAAGACCGTCCTCATCGTCAAAGAAAACGACGACCACAGCGGCTATAAAGCCTCCGTCAAGGTCTACCCCGATGCGGCTTATAAGCTCAACATCATCTATAAGGCGCTGGAGGACAGCACCTTCCCCATCGGGCCGTTCTGGTATATGTTCAACGACCTGCGCAATCTGCCCGCCAATGTCATCTCCTGGCTCGTCACGGAGTCCTACAACATCTCCCGCTGGCAGCAGGTGCGCGCCGACATCCTGCGCGACACTCCTCCCCTCGAGAAGTACGGCTTCGACGTGCAGCAGATCCGCGCCGCGGTGCTCTCCGGCACCCCCGTCAAGGACTATGGCAAGTTCGTCGTAATCACCCAAAAAGTCACCCCCGCCAACAAGTACGAGACGGTGCTCGAGACGGGCGTGGAAGGGCTGGATGTGGACGAGTTCACCAAAGAGTTCGCGATGGTCATCCCGCATGCGGAGAACATGTCCTTCAGCATGCTCACCCGCAAGAACGCGAGCGAAGCGCTGGTCACCTCTTTCTGCAACGAGATGAACCTCATGTGCGAACAGGATGTGGTCGCAAGCCAGCCGCAAGCGGAAAACGAAGAGGTGCAGCGCCGCATCGTGCGCCGCTCCGCCACCGTCAAAAAGAAGATGAAATGACATCCTCAAAACAAATCAAGCAAAAGGCGGATCGTACGATCCGCCTTTATTTTGTTGATGTTCACGCCCGCAGGAAAAAATATCACTCCTTTTCCACGATGATATAGCCGCCTTTGTCGAGCAGCCACCAGGCGTCGTCCATGAGCTGATAGTCATACTTGATGACGTCCTTCTCCTCTTCCCTCCTGCCGTCACGCTCCGCGACCATCTTGCGGAACTCTTCCAACCCCTCGAAGGTGGTGAGATTGCCGTGACGGCGCAACGCATAATTCTTGCCGTTGGTGTGGCGCACGCTGCCGTCTGCTCTCGTCACCGTCTCATTCAGGATGCGCTCCTTGTCGGCGGGCACCATGCCCTTGCTGATCATGAATGAGTTCCACCTCAGATGCTCGTGCACGGCGAGGTCGGTGCGCAGAGATGGCTTGAAATCGAGGTCGTAGTGCACCACTTTTTTGCCGTCCACTTCCACTCCGTAGGTGTCAAAGTCCGGCATATAACCTTTGGCGTACCGCGCGAGATACTCCTCTTCGGTGAGCGGGCGTCTGCCCCTCGTCCCCTTGGGCACGCAGTCCAACCCCATGAGATTGAGCTTTGACCGCACGCTGAGACAGCAATAAAGGCTGGACTCCCTTTCAAGCTGCGAGCGCACGGTGTACCACTCCCTGTCCGACGCCGCCTTGCTCTTCGCGACCATATCCGAAGTGGGCTTGATCACCTCTCCGCAGGTGACGAGATACTCCACGTCATACACCGCGTTGCGCAGGCGCGCCATGCGGTAGATGCTGTCGCCCACGATCTCGCGGATGTCGAAAACACACTCGCGCTCGTTGCCGATGGCGTAGCATCCGGGGACGTTAAGGACGGCGAGATCCTTGTGATCCTTGCGGGTCTTTACGAACACAATAAGGTTTTTAACTCCCCATTCCGCTCGTTTATCCAGCAGTTTCTGTGCAAAATCGATATTTTCGGGGTCGCTGCCGAAAGCGATGACGGCAAAGTTTACGGAGTTCTTCTCCGACGTGAATGCGTCGTGCAGGACATTGTAAAAACGGGTGTCGTTGACGTCGAGTTTGTGATAGCTCTCGTCGGCGGGGAGGGAGGGCAACGGGAGATATGCGTCCGCGTCGTATCCCTCTCTCTCCTGCTTGTAGCGGTAATAGGAATGGTTGAGGTTCTTGTTGTTCTCGGCGGGGTTTTTGTCAAAGATGTGATAGTGCACCTTTTTGAGCTCCGTCCTGCCCTCTCGCTCGGTGATGAACTGGTTGTTCGCGACGGAGGTGAGGAAGATCTGCCTGTTCGTCTTCCCGAAGCCTATCATCGCGACGTTGATGTCCACGCCCGCGCGCACCTTCGCCGCGGAATAGTCCAGCTGCTCCTCGCTCATAAAGAGGGCGAAGGGGTATTTCTCGACAAAGTTCATCGCGACTTTCTGATATTTGTTGACATAACGGATGCAGCCGTGCGAGCACTCCGTGATGTCGCCGTAGGTGGTCTCATACTGCGGGTCGCCGAAGACGTACACCCGCAATTTGCCGAAAAGACCCGCCGCCTTCTCCCCAAGCGCGTCGCAAAGGCGGATGAATGCGCCGCAAAGCGCGATGTTGCGCTCCTCGTCACCGGTATCGATCACGACGACGCTGCTCTTCCCTCTCTCCGCGCAGGCGGCGACGAGCCTTTCTGCAACGCGCTCCGGGGTCTTCGTGCGGATGTAGTTTATCTTGGCTGAATACAGCTTCTCCGCCTCGTCGTGAGAGAAGTCTCCGACAAGCGCTTTCACACGGGCGTCGTCGCTCAGATACACCGCCTCGCAGCCCCTGCCCGTCCCGAAAACGATGAGCCGTTCCTCTGCGGAAAAGCGCATCGCCACGGACTGCGCGAACAGCCACAGCCGCTGTCCCGTGAGCGAGACGGTGAACAGTACGGCGTTGATCGCCACCAGAAAGAAGCAATAATACATCGTTGCGGTGAAAAAGGCACTGTCCGCCATCAGGAGCGTGACCGACGACGTGGAATATTTCAAAATGACAAGGTTGACGGTCTGGTTGATGGCGTCGAAAAAGGATGCGAGGAAGTCCCTGCCCGCGTACATGTGCCCCACACAGAACAGCGGGACGGCGGTGAGATAGACAAAAGCAAACTTGCCCTTCTTGAAACCGCGGATGAAAGCGATCTTTTCCGGACGCTTCTTCACGATTCTTTGCGCCATTTCCCGTATATCGTCGAGAATGATTTCTTCTATGACTTTCGCAGATATGAAATGCGAAAAACAATACGCCTTTCCGTATCGTATGTGATGACCGCAATCGAAGTGGTATAGTCTGTTTCCGTTACGGCTAATCGATGTGCAAAGTTTCATCTTGTTTCCGCAGTCGGCGCAAAAGAGAAATCCGGACAGCGGATGCGTGAAGCCGATTTTTGTTTTTCTGCCTTGCGCGACAGATTTTTTGCGTTCGTGTACTTTGTCCCAAAGTTCCTGTGAAATAATGGGCTCATGGTTGTTATATACGACAGCCCATTCGCTTTCATCTTTTCTGAAGCGTTTGTGATTTTTGTAGGACAGCGACGTCCAGCGCAACTGCGCCATATGTCCGATGTATATGATACTATTCAGCATATCTCTTATCGTGCTGGCTAACCACAATCCTATCCCGTATGGTCTGGGCTTTTGTCCGAGAACAGTATGCGCATACACTGCCGGCGACATTACTCCTTCCAAATTCAGCGTTTCCGATATTTTCAACGGACTCATTCCTGAAGCGTACATCTCAAATATACGTTTTACTATCGGCGCGGTTTCTTCGTCTATGACGGGAGTTCGTCTTTTATCCGCGCCTATTTTGTATCCGTAAGCAGCCTTTTTGGCTGTATAGATCCCTTCTTTTGCATGCGCCTTCTTTACCGCACGGATTTTTTTACTGGTATTTGCGGCGTGGCACTCATTAAAAATGTTCATAATCGGCATCATTTCCATCGCATTGCTATCTCGGTTTTCCGTATCAACGTTGTCCTGTATGGCGATAAATCGTATTCCAAATGCTGGAAAGACATAATCGATATACTGCCCGACCTCGATATAGTTTCTTCCAAAGCGCGACAAGTCTTTCACGATAATTGTATTGATGACGCCGATTTTCGCGTCGTCTAACAATCTCTGCACTTCCGGTCTTTGAAAAGTAGTACCCGAAACGCCGTCGTCTATGTACTCGTCGTGTATCTCAAAGCCGCGCTCTTCCGCATATTTGCGGAGTATCGCTCTTTGGTTGTCTATGGATACCGATTCGCCTTGACGTTCGTCTTCTTGGGAAAGTCTGTAATACAAGCCTGCTATGTAATGTTTTTGTTTCATAAGTTCACCTCACGATGTTATTGATTTTCTTTGTTGCAAGCTGCGCCATCGTATTTTCAAAGTCTTTGGCGCCGTTGTAATATCTGCGGACATAGTAGGTCTGCCTGTCCACGGTTTTCCGTTTACTGATAGACGGGGCGAAGATATAACAGTTCTCGTGATCCTCGCCGCTGTAAAATGCTTTCTGTACTGCGTTCATTTTGTAACCTCCTGTGATTTGAAAATTTTTTATTTTTTTACCTTTCGGCGGAGCGAAAATAAACGGTTGCAGCTGTTGACTGTCCCAAAACTTTTATCGCTGTAACACGCCGTCAAGGAAGAAGAAAATATTTTGCATCGCCGTTTGTTTTCCTATTGTCCTTCGCAAAATGTTTTCCCTTGACGGAGCAGGTGCAAGCGTTTACGCTCCACAGGCGAAAGGTAAATTTAGTTTGCCTTCGGCATTTTTGCTATAACTTCTTTGCTTACCTTGCCAATAATTTCGCCGTCCACCATGCAGGTGAAATCATCCGCAAGGACTGCTTTTCTGTCGTCTATTCCGTATGGACAGATAACGTCTTCGTCCGCCACGTCCGAAACAAAATAGGTAGGCAGATCGCCGCCGTATATAAGCCGCTCACCCGACTTCTCGATATACTTCATCAGATAGCCGAGAGAACGCCTAACTTCATCCGCCGTTCCGAGCGGCTCAAAATCGTTCCGTCCGTATCGTTCGAGAAAGTAGGTATTCTGGTGCGCCGTCTTCATTTTGTGTTCGTTCGTGTTGTAGTCTTTGGTTTCCACGATTTCTCCGACCATACATCCGGCGGAATGTAAAATATCCCGTGGAAATGCAATCTTCCGGTTTCTCCGCCGCGTTCCCATACACCGATATGTTTCCAACCCTTTCGAGAAACAAAGTGTTTCAAGGTATTGCGGAGCGACGTTCTGAATGTTTCTTCCGTATGCAATTCGTCCGAGAAAGTAAACGTGCAAAAATAACTCCATTCTTGCAGATTCGCTTTCTTGGATAGACGGACTTTTCTGCGTATCGCATTGGTCTTTTTTCGTTCGTTGTTCAGTTCAATGTATTCCCGTCGTTGTTTCTTATCAGGAATAGCCTTTTCCATAGCCTTCCGCATATAGGCTTTGCGCTCTTTTTTGGGAAGCTGTTGGCTCTCCTTGTAGGCGGCTTCGAACTGTTCTTTCTTCTCAATCTCGTCAACGGATAGCGGAATGGCTGTCCGTCGTCGCTTATGTCCCTGCGGAAAATTCTCCTTCGGGGTGGCGATGTAATGACTTCCGTCAAATGAAATTTTTGCTGCTCTGTAAGACACTTCCGTTCTGCATCATAAACTCAATAAATAACGAAAAGCGTATGGGTTTGACCGACTCATACGCTTATTTTCTGCCCATTCTTGTCCTCTAACAGATAGTGTCCATAAAGTTATGTCACAACATTTTGACAAAACAATCAAGACGGCTTTCGCTCTACAAACAAATCAATATATGTTCGATTTAGACTCCCCTTTCTCCACCAAGAAAACCGCACCGAATAGTGCGGTTTTCTCATTTTGGAGAGGTGGATCCTTACCCGACGCTGACGCCGTTTGCCGTTCTGCGTGAACTCCGCACGCAGGTCAGATAACGGCAAGACGGCTATTCCGTCGAAGGCGGTGCGTTACCACTCGCCTTTCTCCTTTCGAATCCACCTTCTCCCACCATCAAAGGGCTATAAAAAAGATGTAGCCACAGAAAAACTCTGATTTTTCAGGGTTTTTTCTGTTTTTATAGTCAAAATTTTAGTTGTCGGTTTGAACGTACAAAAAAGATATTTTTCTAAACACAGACTCGAACTCTCACATGTTCTACAATGTTTATGTGAATCTTATGATAAACAAGGGCACCGCTTCAGCGGTGCCCTTGTGATTTGTTATTCAAACGATGCCTGCATCAATTCTCTTGCAGAATTACCCAAACTGATAGAGTTTTCCAATTCGTCGATAGACTGAATTACGGCATTCCCAATTCTTTCAATTAGCGATCTGTCCTTGGGAACAGGAATCGGAATATCTGCAATAACATCAGGTTCCAAATGCTCTTGATTTGTACCATAAGCATTCTTCAGCATGAGACTCTGTCCCAAATCGCTTTTCAAGAATTCATATAAATATCCTCGCAAGGCGGTATCCTCTACGACAATTCGGATTAAGTTGTTTGTTGCTACATGACCATCGTGTTGGCTTAGAGCATATGTGACTCTGCCTAGAGTTCCTGAATCTGAGACTAAAATGTATCCTTTGTGTATCGTTAGTGCATCCAGTTGCTTTTTAACTTGGGGAGTAGCTTTGGAGCTATCTAAGTATTTTACATTATCAGAGTTCAATTGAGTCAGTGCTGTTCCCGTAAAATATTTTCTGATAGTCTCTCCGGTAGTTACGCCTACATCTGCGTAAGGGCGCTTAAACCGAGGCCCGTTATAGACATTGGCCAAGTCTCCCAAGCGATGGATTTCAAAATCTTCGCGTTCACCCAACGTGATAACTTTTCTGAAGGCAGCGTTATGTTGCGGCAAGTAATGCACCGGATTAAATGACAAAGAATCTGCATCCAAATCAGAGAATGCTATTGAAAAACGGAATTCACTTTCTTTTAAACACCCCTGTTTGAAATTCGCATAGCTATCTGCAATTTCGGACAAATCTTCATCCAAGATATGTTGTCCGTTTTTAATTATTGGGCTGCCCTCGGAATCTTTTTTGAAGATCGTTTCACCGCGACTGGTTTGTCCAACTTTGTTGGATATCGCCATAAATATGCGGTAATCGGTCACAGGAGTTGCTGTTTTTTTGAGGAAAATAACAGACGCTTTAGAACCACAGAACGGCTCAAATGTATCCTCATGTAAATTAACTACAGCAAGTATTTGTGCCTTTTCGCAAACGAGCTTTCTAACAGCTAACGCCTCTCTGTTATCTAATTGCCCTTTTGCCATTACAATGCCAATAATGCCACCCTCTTTTATCCAGTTTAAGCATTTTTCTAAGAACAGGAGTTCAGGTGCAACGCCTTGGCGATCGTTTAATTTATCACTATATTCAATTGCACCATTTTCGCCAACTTCCCACTGTGAACCATTCTTGTATTGGGAAAGTATGTTTCCTTCTTTAATTCGCAGGTCATGTCCGGAGCCGAAAGGCGGGTTGGTTAAGATAATCGATGGTTTTCCAATGCCACAAAGGTCATTGAACTTGGCAGAGAGTTTTGAAACACTATCC
The DNA here is from genome assembly GCA_944363035.1 of uncultured Clostridia bacterium. Taxonomy (GTDB): domain Bacteria; phylum Bacillota; class Clostridia; order Christensenellales; family CAG-917; genus Limadaptatus. The sequence goes on along the minus strand of CALVTS010000005.1, from coordinate 6,800 downwards.
AAACTATTTGCGTGTTCGATACCGCCATGTCCATCTTTTCCAAGAAGCATATTTGCTTTTGCAATTTTGACAAGCTTTGGAGAAATATCTACACCAAATAATTGGTGTACAACATTTCGTTTGAGAACCTCTTTTGCATTTGCTGTACGTGAGGAAGCATCAATCTTATCAAAAAGGTAGTTCATAGAAGTTAAAATGAAGCCACCACTTCCACAAGCAGGATCTAAAATAATATCCCTTTCATTAGGTGCTGCCATTTTAACCATCATGTTAACTACAAGACGATTAGTAAAGTATTGTCCACGTTCTCCTTTGAGATGTGCCGCTACATATGTTTCATATGCTGTACCAATAACATCATGTGGAGAATCCATAAAGGAGTATTGTTGTAATTGTGAAATAACAACTGCTAATTGGTTATTAGATGCAGTGATCTCCTCAGTTGCAGTAAAAACATCCTTATAACGATCACGAACTGCATAAAATAGTTTTCTGACACGCAAGCAAGCAGCATCTTTGGCTTTAGGATCGTTAAATTCCTCGGGTGTAATATGGAAGTCACATTCTTCCTTACTACTCGATTCATCCTCAATTTTGGAAAGAATAATTCTCACCATATCAAGCGCAATATCCTCAGAGTCAATACCTGAACGATATATTGCGTTGTGGCATCTGCGAAATGCCAATTTCAAATCTACAGGAACAATTAAATCACTTTTTCTATACTTGCCTATACTGTCCCATGCTTGCTCAAACTTCGGAATACCAAGCCATGGTATAATATTTCCAGCAACCAAATCTTTTCTGTAGAATTCAATCTTATTTCCATTAGACCAAAAACCGCCTTGTGCTGATGTGGCACTAAGATACGCAGTAAGCTGTCCATCGGATTCCAATATGGTAGGAGCTTTGATTTCGGCAATAAGATAAATATTTCCCTGATCGTTAGAAGCACACGCCGCAGCTGTGTGATAAACAACGATATCAGCTCGCTTTATTTCTCGCCCAATATTAATTGCCCGTTCTAACGCAACATGGCTTTTGGGATACCCCAATTCACAAACAATGATTTGAGCCATTTTTTGGCGTATTCTTTCTTCAGGGGTATTTGGTCTTTTGGTTTCGGGATCAAGGAAATCAATAATTTTGCCTTGTGCATCAAGAGTAATTTGAAATTCTTGAGCTTCAATCCAACTATCAAATTCAGCCATAGTGTCCTCCAAGTACTAAAACTTAGGTAATTTCTTATATTATATCACGCTCTCTAAAATATCGTAACACTTTTCGTGAATTTGACGTTCTCTAAAATATCGCTCGGTTTAATTTTCGACAGCAATGATAATTTTTACGAGAGTTCGAATCTGTTCGCAAACTTATCCAAAATATCTTTTTTGTAGCCCATAGACAAGCAATAGCCCAGCCAAACGGCTGGGTTTTTGCTTGGCGGGAGGAGGTCAAGGTATGCGAACCTAGCGCGCAAATGTCTACTAATTGCGTGATATATCGTTTGCAATATTATTTTAATTTTTGCGGGCAATTCCACAATGCGCGCAGGTTCGGCGGCACGCTTTGCGTGACGCCTTCGCCCTTCCCTACCGCTCGTAATGAGAGGCAACGCCCGCCAAAACGCTCCCCTTTGCAATGCCCTGCACTTATGGCGAACATCCACCTCCTCCCACCAAGAAAACCGCACCGAATAGTGCGGTTTTCTCATTTTGGAGAGGTGGATTCTTACCCGACGCTGACGCCGTTTGCCGTTCTGCGTGAACTCCGCACGCAGATCAGATAACGGCAAGACGGCTATTCCGTCGAAGGCGGTGCGTTAGCACTCGCCTTTCTCCTTTCGAATCCACCTCCTCCCACTAAGAAAGATCCACCGACTTAGCCGATGGACCTTTATCGTGTTAGGTTTTGTTTGGGGACGGGGACGCCGTTCAATGAGTGGTCGGAGCGGAGGCGCGGGCGGCGGCGAGGGAGTGTTTGTAGTCGCTTGCCCATTTTTTCATTTCCTTTGCGTGCGGGACGGCGTGGGAGGAATAGTCGTTGCCGCCTATGAGGCGGGCGACTTCGTCGGTATCGTCCTCAAGGAGGTTGAGACTTGTGAGCGTCTTGCCCTCTTTCACGGATTTTGCGATGAGGAAGTGGCTGTCCGCCATGGCGGCAAGAGAAGGCATATGCGTGATGGCGATGACCTGGCGGGTGCGGGAGATGTTGCACATCTTTTCTGCCACGACGGCGGAGATATGTCCCGAGATGCCCGTGTCTATCTCGTCGAATACCATCGTGCCTATGCCGTCGATGCCTGCGACTATATTCTTCAACGCGAGCATGAATCTGGACATCTCCCCTCCCGAGATTATCTTTGCGAGGGGTTTCAGAGGCTCGCCTACGTTTGGCGAGATAAGGAATTCGACTTTGTCGCCGCCCGTCTCGCCGACGTTTTCGGGAGCGTAGTCCGAAAGTATATCGACCTTGAAAGTGGTGCCGCCCATGCCTAGGTCCGAAAGCTCCTTGGTCATGGCGCGCTCGAAATCCTCAGCCTGCACTCGTCGCATATCGCCGAGTTTTTCCGCCTCGCGCGAGAGTTCCTTCCCGACGGACGCTATCTCGCGTTCAAGTTCCGCCGTGCGTTCCGACGCGCCGGAAAGCAGTTCCGCCTCACGCGCGGCGTTTTCGTAGAACTCCTTCACAGCGGCGTAGCTCCCGCCGTATTTGCGCTGTATGTTGCGCACGAGTTCCAGCCTCTCTTCGAGAGCGTCCGCGCCCTTTGCGTCGAAATCCACCTCCCGCATCATGTCGCCGAGGGTCTCGGAGATATCCTCTATCTCAGTCTTTGCGGCGTCCAGCCTGTCGCATACGGAGTCTATCCTGCCGTCATATGAGGAAATGCCCGCAAGGCTCGCCGAAGCGGATTTCAGATCTCCTCCGAGGGAACGCCCGTCGTAGCCCTCCAACAACCCTCTCGCCGCCGAAAGAGCGGAAATTATCTTTTCGGTGTTGCGGATGCGCTTGCGCTTTTCGAGGAGTTCCTCCTCCTCTCCTTCGGCGATACCCGCGTCCTCAATCTCTTTGAGCTGAAAAGAGAGCACGTCCAGCCGTCTTTCGCGTTCGCTCTCGTTGCCGAGGGCGGAATATTCCGCGATGAGGACGCGATACTTCGCGTGCAGGGCTTTGACATTCGCTTTTACCGAGGCGAGCGATGCGCCGCCCATACCGTCAAGCATCCCCTCGTGGTTCGCGGGTTTGACGAGAGACTGATGTTCGTGCTGACCGTGGATGTCCACCAAAAGTTCGGTGAGACCTTTGAGTACGGAAAGAGTGGAAGGTCTGCCGTTTATGCGGCACTCGTTTTTGCCGTCCGAGCTCATTTTCCTGCGGATGATGAGGACTTCCTCGGGGTCGATGCCGACCTCCTCCATATATCTCTCCACCTGGGGCGTGAGATAATCCTCGAAAAGGGCTTCCACGACGGCGTGATCGGTGCCGTAGCGGATGAGAGAGCGATCCGCCCTCTCCCCCAACACAAAATTGAGAGCGTCGATGATGAGGGATTTGCCCGCCCCCGTCTCGCCGCTCAGGATGTTGAGATTCCCCCCCAATTCGAAGTCAAGACTGTCGATGAGGGCTATGTTTTTGACCGAAACGGACTTTATCATGAGCGCAGGATGTCCTCCAGCTTGTCGGCGACCACGCGCGCGTTCGCGGAGCTGTCAACGGCGACGAAAATGGTGTTGTCCCCCGCGATGACGCCGAGGATGCCATCCATATCCAGCCTGTCTATGGTCTCTGCGGCGGCGTTTGCCGAGCCTGTCTCCGTCTTGATGACAACCAGGTTCTCCGCCGCGCGGATGGACAAAACGGTGTTGCGGAAAACGCTGATGAACCTTTCCGCCTTGCTGTCCTTGGGAGGTTGAGCCTGATAGCGGTACTTCCTGCCGTCCGCGGCGAGGGTCTTGACCAGGCTCATGTCGCGTATGTCGCGGGAGACGGTGGCTTGCGTCACGGCAAATCCCTCTGCGGCAAGCCTTGACACGAGTTCCTCCTGAGTGTCGATGTCGTGGGAGGAGATTATCTCCAATATCTTGCGTTGACGCGCTTCTCTGCTCATAAGCCCGTGACCTCCGCGGATCGAGCCGACCCCCATCTGTTCATCTTGTCAAGGAGCCTCTCGTAGAAATCGTTTTTGCCCGCGTCCGCAAACAGCGCGGATATGGAGCCTTTCTTTACGGTGACTACGGGATCAGGCGACAGCCTGCCCTCCGATCTGCCGTCCACGACGAGTTCCGCCTCGCCGCCTCTTATAAGGCGAAGGGTGATCTCGGCGTCCGAGCCGACCACCAGAGGACGGGAATGCAGAGTGTGAGGACACACGGCGTTGACTACGAGCGCGTTGAGCTCCGGAGCGAGCACGGGACCGCCCGCCGAAAGAGAATATGCCGTAGAGCCCGTAGGCGTGGCGACGATGACCCCGTCGCTGCGGTAGGCGTCCGAAAACTGTCCGTCCACATACAATTCCATGCTGACGGGACGGGTGGAAGCGCTTTTCACCACGATGTCGTTGAGTGCGAGAAAACTCCCCTTCTCGACGGAACACTCGATGAGCATCCTGCGCTTCACAGCGGCGGAACGGAGCGCTCTCGCGAGCTCCTCTGCCGAGACGTGCGCGTCGAATTGGGTCAAAAACCCGAGGTCGCCGAGGTTCACGCCGAGGACGGGTATCCCCGCCTTTGCGCTGAGGACGGCGGCGTCCAGCATGGTGCCGTCTCCTCCGAAAGCGAGCAGGCGTTCGCTGTCATTCGGGAGTTTTCGGTCGGAGCCTACCTCCTCAATGACGAAACCGCCCTCTTTCGAGAGAACGTCGAGAAGCGCCTTGCGCGCGGGATGACCCTTCAAGGTGGATTTTGTAAATACCGCTATCTTCATATCCGATCGACAATGATTATACAATGCCCGAAGCGCGATTTCAAGCGAAATGGTATATCGCGGTCAAAATTTTGAATTTTTGTCGCGATTATAAACAAAACCGAGGATTTTATGCAAAAGGAGGGCGTATAGTGAATATTCGCTGAATATTTATGAACGCGCGGAGAGGTCTGACTTTTCGAGATAAAGCAGGTATTCTCTGTTCTTCTCCTCGTACATCACGGGGGACATGACGGGCTCGCTCACCTTGAATCCGCACTCTCTCGCAGTCGCCGCGACCGTCTCTACGGCGGCGATGCGATCCTTTTCGGCAAGCACTATGCCCTTCTTGCTCAAAGCGGCTCTCCCCGCCTCGAACTGCGGTTTGACGAGCACCACCGCGTGAGCGCCCTCTTTCAGCATCCCGAAAAACGCGGGCAGGACTAGTTTCAGAGAGATGAAGCTCAGATCCGCGACGAGAAGATCCTTGTCGCCGCACGGAGGGAGATCCCTCGCGTTGGCGCGCAGGAATGTGACTCTGTCGTCCGCGAGGAGCTCGGGAGGCAGAGCGCACTCCCCCACGTCCACCGCGAGCACGCTGTTTGCGCCGTCGCGAAGCAAAAAGTCCGTGAAACCTCCGTTGGAACAGCCGATATCGGCGCAATCCAGCCCCTTTGCCGAGAAACCGAACGCTTCCTTCGCTCTTGCCAGCTTGTACGCGCCCTGGGAGGCGTATTCCTCGTCGCGCAGTATCTCCACACTCTCTCCGAGGGACTCTGCGACGTCGAATGAGGGCTTTTTCACCACTTTGCCCCCGACCGTCACCATCCCTCTCAGAATGAGGTTTTCGGAATAGGTGCGGGAGCGCAACCCGAATTTCTGTTTCAAAAAGAGATCAAGTCTCATCCTGTCCCGAGTCCGAAGAGTCCGTAGCCGCCGATACGCTTTCGGCGGTGCTTGCGGCGCGGACGTCTTCCTCTTCCCTCTTCGCGTTCTTGCGCTTAGGATCTGACGCGGAAACTTTTTTCGCGCCGTTTTCGGCGTTGGCGTTTTCGTACTTCTTTTTCTTTTCGGCGGCTTTCTTCTTGCGCCTGCGCTCCTCGGGATGGAACACGGCGATTATCTTTGCCACGAACATGACGAATTCCTTGGAATTTGAGATGGCGATGTTTTTGAGGAAGGCTTTGCCGCCGACCATGAGCGCCGAAATGAGCGCGGACACGCCGATGGAGAGCCATTGTTGCCATGTCTCGTTGAGGTTGACGGTGATAGCGATGACGATGACGGCGCCGCAGGAACCCGATATGATGCTGATGATGTCCCCTATGACGTCGTTGCAGACGTTGGAGACCTTCTCGTTGTTTTTCACAAGCCACATTGCGGTCTTCGCGCCGTATTCCTTCTTGGACGCCATTGAGACTATCGGGGTGATGTCGCACGAGGTCACCGCCACGCCGATGCCGTCCGCGATGATGCCCGCGAGGATTATGAAAAAGAGCAAGACCACCGTGACGGCGACATTTGTCGCCGAGGAAGTTATCTCGGTGAGAAAACTTATGAAAGCAGACAAAAAGAGGGTGACGACGGTGATCTTTATCGCCCAAAGATCTCTCTTTTTCTTGTGCTTTTTGGCGCTCTTTTTTGGGGATCGAGGAGGGATGTCCGCCTCGGATGAGGGATCCGCCGCGACGGGGGTCTCGGCAGTCTCGGGAAAGGATGCGCCGTCCTCTGAGGGGACGGGAGTGTTTTCTTCCAAAATGTACTCCTTACGACAAAACGCTACGAACGCGCTATCTTTACGGCATCGAGCCGAAATATTCTTTTTCGCTGGCAACAGCCTGAGTAAACCTTGCGCCATCAGGTTCGGTAGGCTTTCCCCCTGCGGAAACTCGTCGTCG
>CALVTS010000004.1 GCA_944363035.1 uncultured Clostridia bacterium | reverse complement strand
CGTTGCATTGACTCCCAAAAAAGGAGCCCCCGGGAAGCTCCCGAACCCCGTGAGGGAGTATTCCTATAGCACGCGGTCTTTCTACCGGCATTCGTTGCTTCTACGAACAAGGCGCACTCGTACGCCCCTGCGGGAGAAAAAGAAAGTCCACCGTTTTGCGGTGCGTTGCATTGATTCCCCAAAAAGGAGCCCCCGGGAAGCTCCCGAACCCCGTGAGGGAGTATTCCTATAGCACGCGGTTTCTACCTGCATCCATCCTTTCTACGAACAGGGCGCACCCATGCGCCCCTGCGGGAGAAAAAGAAAGTCCACCGTCTTGCGGTGCGTTGCATTGACTCCCCCAAAAGGAGCCATCAGGAAGCTCCCGAACCCCGTGAGGGAGCATTCCTATAACACACGACCTTTCTACCTGCATCCATCCTTTCTACGAACAGGGCGCACCCATGCGCCCCTGCGGGAGAAAAAAGAAAGTCCACCGTCTTGCGGTGCGTTGCATTGATTCCCCAAAAAGGAGCCCTCGGGAAGCTCCCGAATCCCGTGAGGGAGCATTCCTATAGCACGCGGTCTTTCCACGAACAGGGGCTCACCCGTCATCAAAATTCTTGACATCTCCTATTAATATTGCTAATATTATCTAGCATTCTTACGTTTCTGTCGAAGAAACGTTTAAGACAATTTAATATCACTATCGGGGTGTAGCGCAGTTTGGGTTGCATAAGTATGACCGATGAACGAGCACACGTTGGCAATGGGTTATACCGTAACGCACAAAAGTGACGTTAGCAAAACCTTCGGTGAGCGCGAGACGCGCTACCAAACAAAAGGATACGTTTCTGTCGAAGAAGCGTTTAAGATAATTTAATACCACTATCGGGGTGTAGCGCAGTTTGGTAGCGCGTACGGTTCGGGACCGTAAGGCCGCGAGTTCAAATCTCGCCACTCCGACCATCAGAAAACCGCGTGAATTACGCGGTTTTCATATAGGGTCACGTGGCGAGAAGAAACTGTCCCGTGACGCTTCGCAAAGCCCCCCCCCTCACGCCGCACCCTTAAACCAAACTGAAAATGCGTTTTGCGAAAAGCGTTGTTTGACTTCCCTTGCGGCGGAGGCTATATTATGAGCGATGGACGATTTTTTTGTTTCAACGGACATGACGGCGGATCTGCCGCAGGAACTCATGGGAAAGGATATGCGCGTCATCCCCATGAGCTATGTGCTGGACGGCGTGGTCTATGACGGCAAGACCCGTCCTTTCCTCACGCCGCACGAGTTCTACTCCGCCCTGGAAGCGGGCAAGAGCGCAAGCACGTCCATGGTGCCCGTATCCGAAGCGGCGGACTTTTTCCGCGATATGCTGAAAGAGGGCAAAGACGTGTTGCACATCTCGTTCCCTGCGGCGATGTCGGGGTGCTACGACGGCTATCTCAAAGCCGCAGAGCTCGCTCTCGCGGACTACCCAGAGAGGCGGATCGTGGTGATAGACGGCAAATCGGCGTGCACGGGCGAGGGACTGCTTGCCTATTACGCCATGCTGAAACGCGACGGCGGCGCCACTCTCGACGAGACCGCAGCATATGTGACCGAACTGCGGGATCACACCGGACACGCCTTCACCGTGAGCGACCTCATCCACCTCTATCGCGGAGGCAGACTGAGCCGCGGTGCGGCGGTGGTGGGACAGGCGATAAAGCTCAATCCTGTCCTGATGGTGGACGAAAACGGCGCTCTTGTGCACATCGGCAATGTGATGGGCAGAAAAGCCGCAATGCGGGCTTTACTTGGCAAAATGACAAGAGAAACAGAGGATATTGACAATAAGGTCATCGTTGTTGCCCACGGAGACTGCCCCGAAGACGCCCGTTCTCTCGCCGAAAAAGTGCGGGAAAAGTTCCCCGGCTCACGCGTCATCGTCACGGATGTGGGACCCATCATCGGCGCACATTGCGGCAAAGGGATGCTCGCGCTTTTATACCTCGCCTCGACCAAAACGGACAGGAGACTGTGACGCGCTCTCCCCTCACGACGCCTCTTTTTTGACCTGCCGTTCACCTTCCCAAGTCACCTTCCCCGCAAAGCTCTCCTCGGCGATCCCGGACACATTTTGCCGCCGCTCACCCGACGCCCCGACTTTCCGACTCTCGCAACGCAACAAAACATAAACTTATCCTGAGACAAAATCAAAACCCCGCCGATCTGATCGGCGGGGCGTCATTCAACGCGTTCTTTCACTTCCAAATGCAATCGCTTTCCATGTCCAACACTTCATCGGGTATCGTTGCCTCGGTGCTCCCGACATCCGAAATGCTCCACTCAGCATTGCCGCGGTGAGTCACATTGCCGTCCGCGTCCCTGACCTCCCAGTCGTATCCCGCCACAATGCCGTCCTCGGTCAGGCGCACATACGTCTCATATCCTTCGGCATCGGGATAGTCGGAGGCGACAACTTTGTTGTATCTTTCGCTCACCAGACGGAAAATGTCAAACTGTATCTCCGTATCCCCTATCACGGGCAGAGTGAGATAACTGCCGGAATAAGAACGGTATCCCGAAAAATCCCCGTCCGTGGCGTCCGCCAGAGCGGAGAGCGCGCGCTTTTCAAAAAGGATGTCGTCGGCACGAAGAGCCTTTTCACCCGACACAAGATCGCCGCCGCCAGTCCTGATGACGTAATCTATGCCCTCATCGCCGAACGCATACTCGCGGCGCATTTCCACGCCGTTCTCGGTCGTGACGGAAACCGCAATACGATTCTTATGATCCACACGAGTGACTACCTCACGACTTTCAACGACGCTCCCGTCCGACGCTTCGACGTGCATGGAGTAACTCTCAGTCCAGTTTCCTCCCCTTTCGCTTTCGCTCATGCCGGCAACGACTTCGACCAGCTCGTCGAGCGACATCTCGGGCGAAAACCAATCGATGGGCTGATTGCACGCCGCCAATCCGATCGCCGCCGAGAGGACAAGCACAAGGATCGCCGCGCACAAAATGACCTTTCTCTTCATATCTCCCCTCCTTACGTCTGTAAGACAGAGTAATATATAATATATCGTTCGATAAGCATATCAAAAAAACCTTACCCCCCCCCCCCGAATCAACCATAGTTAATCGACATTAATATGACATTCACCCATGTCGGACCGAAATAATACTGACCCGATCCGGCATGATAAAGCCCTCGCGCGCAAGCGCTCGTGTCCCCTCCGAACAAAATCGCAATACCCCCTCATCCCCGCAAGACAAGCGACGGAATAGCGTATTTTGCGCCGTCTGATCTGCGTGCGAAGGTCACGCAGGGCGATTCGGGGTCCCCGGGTGAAAATTTGCAATTTTCGGCTGGGGTAAACATCGGGGTCCCCGCCGAAAGAATTTTCGGTGGGGTAAAAAAATCGCGTTAGCGAAAGGTGAAAATCCGTGTTGGTGCGACATCACAAAACCCGCTCGGAAACGAGCGGGTTTTTTGGAGCTGCTAACCGGATTTGAACCGGTGACCTCTTCCTTACCAAGGTACAATCCGAAACAAAAGGGGCATTGCCCGCCGCAATATACCCCTTCCAAATCTCCGAAACACCACAATATCTTGTGCTTTTTCTTCCCCAAAATTTCTCTGGCTGTCAGCCCTTTTTCCGATTTGACAGCCAAATACAGCCAATCCCGATTTCACACCGTTTTTCCGCGCTTTTTCCCGCCTTTCGAACTGCCTGTTTCTGCCCCGCTCTTACCAGGTTTTTATAGCCGAAAATCGACGTGAAACAACGGCGCGCCCATTGATTTTCTCACCGCTATATATTAAACTGTTTATGTAGGAAATCAACCCCATACCCCAAAATCGGCAATGCCGAATTATCTCAAAACATACCTTGCCTATGAAATGCGTAATCAAGCGGAATGTTATACAATGCAAACATTGCGGCGACATAATTGAGTCGTGCCACGTCCACGATTTTAAATACTGTTCGTGCGGCAAATGCGCCGTGGACGGCGGTCACGATTATCTTCGGCGCTGTTTTGTGACTTCGGAGGAAGAAGACTTTATCGAACTTTCCGAACACGAGTTTATCCCGGACAACAGCGACACTAAAAAATGAATAATACGAATTCCAAAATTCAAGCGCCCTGCCAAGTGTGTGGCAAAAACGTCCTTGTCGACCCGTACGGCAACGGCTTTTGCGAAAACTGCGGCTGGGTTCAAAACAGGGAGTATGACAAATACCCCGACGATGTCCGCTACCCGAATATCGTTTCTTTCAACAAAGCAAAACGGCTTTTCGCGGAAGGGAAACCTCTCTCACCCTCTTTTGAAGATTTCATAGACGGCTTAAAGTTCTACAAGGAAATGCAGTTCGATTACGACGGCAAAACTTACGGCGTGCTGATAAGAGACAACGACTCCGTACACTTTTATCTCTTCCACTCTCTCGAAAACTATCAGATATATCCTTCCATCTCAGACTTTTACGAAAAAGCTCACATCAACAGCACCCCTCTCTCCTCACTTTGGTCGAATGTCCTCAACGCGGGCTATATGATTCCTTAATCGCTTACTATTTTTTTAATTTTTGGGTTTTGACCACACCATCAACTCCCAATAAAACGGTATTTTCCCGTCTTCTTCTCCGTAAGGTGGATTGAGATTTGCCGTTATTTTGTCTTTAAGTGTTTGTTGAAAACCTATGTATGTTTTTTTATTCATTTGGCTCCAACCGCAAAGCGGTTTTTCCAAACCAAAAACTTCATCTGCTTCTTCTAATATCTTTTCATCAATCGGAACATGCAGATACTTAATCAGTTCGGTTTTATCTTTGAAGAAATCTTTGAATTCGTCACTGTACTCGTAGACATACAAATACTTAAACAACATATTCAGCCACTTCTGCGCATGCCCGTAAGTCAAAGACGGCTGCCTATTTTTGTCAAAGCATTTATTCCTTTTATATATTTTAATTAATGCTCTGCAAGTATCCGTATGCCCTTCGTCAAATGCACTTTGAGAATCAAATTTTATATTAAGTAATTGTTTTTTAAATAAGTATTCGGCGATATCTCTTAATTTTCTTTTGTCCTTATCTGTCTTCTTTATTATGTGAAGGACATGACGCGCCATGTCGGCATACGCATTGTCACAAGCTTTTCCAAACGTGTAGCTCGGCAAAATAAAATAGTTGGCATGTTTTTTCAGTGTGTAACCTACATACAAATCTTTCCCCATCCCAAATCTCCTCTTTTTGTGCTCCACAATTTATAAAACGCTTTGAAATCTTCACCTTCAACTACAATACGTTAGATCAAAAAATTTATAAATATACTATCACCGGACGCAGTAGACAATCAAAACTATGGTCTACTATTCCTTTTTTAGACACACCGGCTGTCACCCTCTTCCGAATTTTGACAGTTAAACATTATTTATTCCGTTTTCTATACGACGATATTCTGTTCGCATACAGAAATGTTTTTATGTTCTGTTGCGAACGTATATCACATAACCTGAGGGATTTTTTACGTTATTCGGGTCTTTTAGTTTTTTTATGTCGTAACCGTTTTCTTCCAAGAACTCAACCAATTTCTTTTGCCCGTAATTTCGTACGTCAAAATCCGAGTATTGCTTCGAAATATTTGTACCTACCAAACTGGCCAAAACCCAACCTTCGTCATCTGAAAACTCCGAAATAATCTTAGAAATAAAATCTAAAACGTCACTTAACGGAGTCTGTGATGATTCATCCGGACTTTCGACGTTGCGGTTATCCGCCTCAACCGGTTTTTCCACATTGCGTTTTTCAGTTATCCTTTCATTATTTTTTTCAATAATAGTCTCAGACTGTAAAGTTGCGGTATCAGAAATAACGTCCAGATATTTAAACTTGCTACACGCCGCAACGAAAGGTTTCGGTGTCTGAGTTTTACCCATACCGATGACTACCATTCCTGATTCTTTAAGCCTAGAAGCCAGTCTGGTAAAATCGCTGTCCGAAGAAACCAACAGGAATCCGTCAACGTTGCCTGTGTACAAAATATCCATCGCATCTATTATCATCGCGGAATCTGTTGCGTTTTTACCTTTAGTATACGCATACTGCTGGATAGGATTAATGGAATAGTTTAACAACTCGTTTTTCCAGCCTTCCAAATTAGGCTTAGTCCAGTCACCATATATCCTCTTATAAGTGACGACTCCCTCTATAGAGCCCTCTTCTACAATGGTTTTAATATACTTACTACTTATGTTGTCGGCATCTATTAACAAAGCCAACCTTTTTTCTTCCACAGCAGCCTCCTGTATAATAATGTTTAAATGTGAAATTTTTCCGACAATAGACAGACAAGCTCGTGCACGGAAGACTCATCCAACTGAAGCACTTGACTTGACTGTCCTTTTAATTTTCTTCCACTTTTCCCATAAGTATCAATTTGAAAGTATTTAACACCATTTTTCTCAAAAATCGTATATGTCGATTCCACTTCTTCGTGAATCGTATTGCGATACTTGTCTTCTCTTCTAATCTTTTTCACATCGATTCTTGCCATTACTCAAACTCTCCTTTTATTCTCTTCACTCGATCATATTGTCTCTCAACTTATCCCGAACAGTTTGTATGTCTTTTATCTGTTTTTTCGTTAATTGGGAATAAACGCCGTTGCAATAATTCACTGCCGCCTTCAACACAGTCACATCCGCGAATGTAAGAACCTCTTGTTGGGTGCCTCTGGTCATCAACGATTCCCAATACGCACTACCCTGATTGAATATCCAAAGTTCCTCCATTATGCCGTTATCAAACTTCTGGTCTTTTTTCGCTCTTACCTCCTCAATTTTTCTTTCTTCAGGCGTTATCAGCACGCTTACCGTATCATCACTCAACTCAAAACTTTTCTTTGAAACAATCTGCCAACATTCCGCTTTTTTGCAATAAGTTTCTATATTGGCGGTAGATCTCGACTCGTCGTAAATAGTATCGAAAACCAATTTAGCTATTTTAACAATATCGCCGTAGTAAATGTCCGGGACGGATTGCCTCTCCCATATTTGTCTGTAGTTAGGCTGTTTCCCTATTTCTTTTGCCGACAAAACGAACTTTGAGAACGTGTATGCGACCAATTGAGGACGATACGCGCGACGTTCCTGATACCAAATTTGTTCAGATATCACTCTTTCGATATAAGCGAAAAGAATTTTTTTTGCAATTAATTCTTTATAATACAATTCGTTAAATACGCTCTTGTCTTTTTCCCACTGCTCTGTCATAGAATTGTGGAAATGCGCAGCACATACTTCGCCGCCCCAAGAAACGTAATGTGGCATCATTTCGGACGCATTAATGTATTTCGACAAATCGGTAAGAGTAAATTTTTGGCTTTTCGGCCTTACCAGCTTGTAGTCGGCACATTGTTTCTTTGTCATTTGCATCATCGGCTGCTCATACTGACCGCGCGCTCTTTCGAAGAACCACAACGTTTGTACCAACTGCCCGCTCTCTAACGGAGCATATATCTTTCTTGAATAGTTCTCCATCAAAACGTAAAAAGGATGTCCGGAATTCAAATCGGCAGTTTTTACTTTGTTCTGACTGTTTGCATACGTCGCAATATTCCTTATTAAATCGGGATCGGAATTTTTCAAAACCGTTAATTTCATCTGTACGAAGATACCAGACAAATCGGCATTGTAACGGATATTCGTTGCTGCCAAGGTTGCCGTTGTTTGCCCACCGTTAATTATCTGCAAATCCGTAAACGAAGTAATCAGCAGCCCTTTGACCGGATCGTTGACAGTGGAAATTTCTTTTGCAGTCGTAGAAATGCCGTTATTGTATGTAAAAAATCTGGACTTTTCGTTAAGTATAGTCCCTTTAATACCCTTATTTACACTTCCGTTGAACTTCAAGAAAGACCGCACGTTGGCTTCGAGTAAAGACGCGCTGTACTTCTTGTAAATTTCGGCCAAAAACCCTCCGGGGACGATTGCGAGATACGATTCGTATTGGTCTGTATCTACTTCAGCCTTAATACACGGTATCCCGTCTATCCCGAAGTCCTTACAATCAATAACCAAATCCTCTTTGCTGAAGCCTGCAAGTTTGGACCGGTAGATTCCTTCAATGTCCAATATGTCGAGATCGACTTTAAACCTTTGTCCCAAATATTCGTAGTCTTCCAACTCCAAGGTTTTCACGGCTTTACTCAGCTTATCCGTACTTACGATAAAGAGATGGAGTCTGTAAATATCTTTCAAATTTGCAACGATAGCGCGCGCAAGTTGTACTGTCGGTTCTGCCGGTTCTCCGTTTTTAAAGAAACCTTTTAACGTGTTCTCGAAAAAATTCCTCAACAAGCCTACTTTGTTCGACACAGACTCGTTTGTAATGCTTTTTACTTCTCCGTCGTTGAAATCCGCATACATGAGGTTCAAAGTATTAGTTGTCAAATCCAGGTATGCAGCGTCAATATGCATATTTTTGTATGCGCGTGTTCCTTTCGAGAAATCGTAATAACAAGGAGATATTTCCGTCAACAGCGAATAGTCCTTGTCGAGAATGTCTGCAGCGCTTTCGATAAAAACGTCAACGGGATATCTGAGAGAATTTAAGGCCGCAGCCTTTATGTCTTCGTTTACGTATGATTCTCTGAATTCTGTCAGATCCATAATTAATCCTCCTTAAAGGGTTCGATGGCCGATATCAGAACGGAATAGCTCACGTCCACTATCCCGTGTTTGCCAACCTCGTCAGCGTCGATCAAAGGGAATCCGTCGCCCACCTTGTAACTGCTGACATTTTTTACGTCAAACTTGGTAGACAGACACTCGTCGTCAAAAGAATTTATACCGAACGAAGACATCTTACTTATAAAAAGTTTTTCCGAATCTTCGTCGTTTAAATTGTTCAAAATATAATCGAACAGCTCCCCTACACTGGATTCCCCGTTAGAAAACTCAGGTGACATAAGCTCGGCTTTGATCACTACGAGATGACCGTCCGTAGTGGAACACAATTGCCCTAACGAATTTATTTTTACGGATACGCTGTTTACCCCCACTGTTTTAATTTCGTACCACGTACCGTTCAAAGAAAAATCTTTACTGGCGTTATCCGGGCCACTCCAAGCTTTTACACAAGTCGACAAACCGTTCGTTTGCGCCAATACCTTTTTAATAAAATAAAGCTCTCCGAACAGCCCTTGCACAACTTCCCGTGAAAGCGCACCCGAAGACTGCCTTTCGAAAAGCGACTTCCACGCAAGATACCGTTGCTTTAACCGCTTCGCTGCCTCGCTCTCGTCCGAAACGTTTTTTACAGCATCTAACAAACTGCTGCAAAAGGAGTAAAAAACCTTATTGGCTTTGGATTCGGTCAGGACAAAACAAGTCCAATAAGCAAAATCTCCTTCTCTCGCTTGCACTACGTTTAATTGCCTTGTGGCAACAAGTTTAGGTGCAGGCTGCGAAGACAGAAAAGAAATCCTTTTCCGCCCCTCTGAATTCAGCCCGTAATACACCCCCAATGCACACGGCCATTCTACTTTTTTCTGGTATCCGGTCTCGGCTGCGGCAATACTGTTGAAAAGCTTCTCCAATTCAATCATCGTAATTGTCTCCATCATCGTCATCCTCAGGCTCGTCGTTAATTTCCAATTGTTTGATTTTTACTTTGTTAATCCTGTAATTGAGTTTTTGTTGAGACTCTTTTGCGGGGAAACCTATTGCAAAAGCCAACAGGGGCTTGCCGTCGAAAGCGGCTTTTATACGCTTTTTGTCGTCCTCTCCGGTTGTAACGTCCGCCTTTGTAATCAAATCCAACGGGTAGATCACGAATATAGGGTTTTCCCTTATTTTGAGATAGTCTAAGGCACTCAAACTGTCGGTTTTCTTATTCCCCGATTTTGATTTATTAGATAGAATTTCGGCTTTTTGCTCATCGGTCAAAATAAGCCCGCTGTCAAAAATATTAGGGTCCAAAACACGGTTATTCGCTCCGCCGATCCGTAAATACGTTTCATCCTCGTAAACACGGAAACTTCTTGTGGATGCGGGACCGGCCCCCATGAAATTTGGAATCTCTTTAGATTCGCCCGTTGCAATTACGACATCCCACAAATAAAACACGTCGCTCTTTTCTATATATTCGGACAGTCCGTCAGTATCGAATTTTTTATTGACGTAAGGAATTTTCAAATTGCGGATAACATCGGCAATCTCAAGCTTGGAAACACCGCGTGCCATATATCTGCTGCCCACTTTCGAAAAAGTCAACCGCCCGACGAATTCCTCCACCGAACGAAGATTGTGCAAATTTACAGACGGATCCTTCGAAAGTTTCGACGTATCGGCATATACGCCTCCGTAACTCAAATGATACACCACTTCGTCAGTATATCTGAGTTTGTTCCGTGCAGTTATCAGGAGTTTCGTTTCGAGAGAGTCCGGAGATTCCTTTACCATTAAGCCGAAATCTATAGGCTTCTTTCCCTGCCTTTCCATCTCGGCAAACTGGTCCTTTAAATCTTCGACGGCATCAAGCACTGCGTTAAAATAGCTTGCGTTGACTTCGGATATGTACACCCTGCACAAATCCTCGTATCCCGGTCTGTATCCGAACCAACGGCACATCTGCAACGCAGTATCGTAACTGCCGGCATTTCTACCGTAATAGCTGATCATAAGGCCTTCCAAAGTCAATCCTCTGGATAAAACGTAACCCCCTATCACTATAACTCTTGCACCGGTTTCTTTGTAATCCTCGTAGTCAAATTTGTCACCTTTGTCAATTCGCGAATTTACTATAACAGTTTCGAAAAGTTTTATTTCGTCGTAAAGTCCTGCCTGAATCTCATCCCAACTTATTTTCCGGTAACCTCCGGTTCCGTTCCTTACTTCATCGTAAAAATCGTCCGACGCAAAAAGATCGTACAACTTCTTCATGTCTTCGTTTTTAACAAATCTTTCAGTCGGATAAGCAGAGTCCTGTTCGATTACGTTTTTCAACTTATCGACGTAAGCTTGCACGTGACTTTTGATTTGACTGTGCATAAGATTGTACACAGATATGTTTATCATCATTGTTCTGTGCTTTTGGCCGTGTCCTCTCAATGTCCGGATCACGTTATTTAACAAAAAACACAAAACGGCTTCTTTCATACTGTCCGGCATGCCGGGATAAATATCTTCTTTTTTGTGCTTCGGCGACAAAAAGAATTTCTCCTTTGCGTTTATGATCCTTATAGGGCGCAAATTCGCCTCGTCCGAAAAAACTTTTCTCCCGCCGAAATAATTGTCCGGAGAATTCAACTGCACTATGAAATCCGCAGGGAATAAATCCATATACTCGGGATCGTCTTCGGGATTGATGAAAATATTTGCAAAAGGAGTGGCGGTAAAGCCCACGTACGAAGCAATAGGAAACGAATTCAGAATACCCCGTATACACCTGTTAATAGCAGTCGGATCTTTATCGGGTTTTGCAGTATTTACAGATGCGTTGTCCGCTTCGTCGTCTATAATCAAAAGACTGTTCGAACCGTAATTGCGCAATGCCGGCTGCAACCGCTCAATAACGCTTTCGAGTATTTTCTTGTTTTTTTTGACAACAAGAACGACGGGTTTTTTAAAATCGTTAATTGTTGCGTTAAGGTTTTTCTGGATAAATTTAGCAAAGTCGTTTTCCCTGTTCGTAAAAGGAATTGCATAATGTTCCTTATTTATCAAACCCACTCCGCAATACTGTATTTCGTTGCCTATTGTATCGCTCACGGCACCGATAACGCCGGCATCTGTCCTTTTTTGCGTTTGCAACCTCAAAGAATCGGTCGTACCGGCCAACAGCACTACAATTTTGTATCCGTAGTCGTAGGCCATGTTTATGAGTGCCAAATAATTGGCTGTTTTGCCGGATTGAACGTCTCCTACAACCAATCCCCTCTTTCTGACTTCACAACCGGACAGCGGATCTGCACAAAAAGACAAAACCTTTTCGCATACGGATTCGATTTTGTCAATTGCCGATATCGAAAATCCGTCGCTCCTGAGATAATTTCCGTACCTCTTGAAAAAAGGATGCGGAATAGTATCCTTCTTTTTATACAACCAATGAGACGCTTTCTTGTCCTTAGCTAAAATATAAGGGTCGTACGCCCTGATTCCCACTTCCGTTTCGTAAATGCCGATCGCTGCTTCAAAAGACGCTATATCCTCTCCTTCGGAACGCAATCCTATTACGGGGGCGAGTTTTTTTGCCGTGTCTACCACTTCGGTATGTGTCTTTTTTTCCCCGTCGAAGGTTCTGTAAAGTAAGTCCGCCAATTTATTCGCTTTGCCGTAATCAATATTATTCATCTCCGAAAATTCTCCCCCTCAACTGATTTTTGCGGTAGGCTATTTTCTCGTAACATTCCATTTTAAAAACGCTTTCGAACATGTTTTCTCTTTTTTCGGGATCGGTCACAGAAAGAATTCCTACAATTTCGTCTTCCAATCTGCTTTCTTCCGAATCGGATCCCGAATTTACAATATTGAGCGAATCGTTACTGTCGTTAATAATAGAATACTTAGGAAGGTAGCATTCCAATTGAGACAGCAACATTTCCAACAATTCTGACTCCGTTTGCCCCAAACAGTCGTTCAATGCCGTAATAACCGGGTTTTCCCTGTTTATCTGATAACGCACCTTCCCTTCGTGTTCGTCAATTCTGTCCCATACTTTAAAGGCTGCCGACTGTTCCTTAGTCCCAGGAAATTTCGTCGTCCTCTTACTGCGTATTACGGAATCTTGTACGGAAATCCTTAACCAGTCCTTAACCTTATCCGGTATGCGTGCAGAAGACTTTTTTACGTCCAAGGACCATACGCTGTCAAGAGAGGAAGGGATGTCTACCTGAATTCTGGCAAGTTTGTTCAATTCGCTCCTGATGCCCATCCTCATCCAACTTCCCCAAAATATAAGTCTCCTGTTTCTGTATAGGTAAAATCCTTGCTCGTCAAAAATACTCTTAGGATTACCCAACAAAGCTTTCTCCTCGGACGTTAAAGTATTTGCAAAAGGCAACGTGTAGGGCTTTACGACTATTTCGGATCCGTCTAACGATATTTTGCTTTCACGCCCCCTTTGTGTGCGCCCTTCCGAATCTAGCAAAAAAGGATCTCTCCGCTCGATACGCTTATTGTTGAAATATATTGATACGGATTCGTAAAACCTGTGAAAAACCAATTCAACGTGTTTTTTCGCCTCTGCTACTACGCTTCTGAACGTATCTTCGAAATTTTTTGCGTTTGCTTGGATTTTGTCGAATTTAGTCCAAACTACTAATGTACCTGTATCGTACGCTTCGAGCAGTTTGATATTGGGAAGGTGTGCCGTTTCTTCGCTTGCCAACTGTTTAAGCAACAGTTTGTCCTCTCTTTCTATTACGTCCAAATCGAAGGACATGGCATGTAATTTCCCGTATTTTTTGCTGGCAACCGTAAACTCCCGGCATTGTGATAACGAAGCTGACTTCAATCCCAACCCGAATCTACCCAATTCAGTCTCACAATCTTCCTTCCCTTCTCTGTCGGAGCCGGGCAACATAGCGTTATCCAATTCCTTTCTGTCCATTCCGCAGCCGTTATCCAATATGCAAAAATACGGTTCTTCGGCCAACGGATCCGAAAACACTTTAATCTCGCTTGCGCCGGCAGATAAACTGTTGTCGATAATGTCCGCTACAGCGGTAGAAAAACTGTATCCCATTTCACGCAAACCTGCCAAAAGCGCTTTTGCAGGGAATTGTCTTTCAACCAACTCACTCATAATTCCCCCCTGTTAGCTCGTAACACACCGAATTGATGCTCTTACTCATACGGTTCATTTCTGACACGGAATATTCGTTTATACGCGGTTTCCCGTTCACGTCACTGACCAATACAACCGTTACACGGTCTGGAAAATCTGCACAAAACCTTATTTTTTCACAAGGTAGGTTAAAGTATAAATTTTTGGTAGAGGTGAATCTGATTATTGTGTAATGTTTTATCCCTTCTCTGAAATACTCCAAGTCGTACAACGAATACGGATACTCCACTGTTGTTTCTTTAATTGCGACACAGCCGCTTTTAAGTAAATATCTTTCGGTCACTTCTCCGGCTATGCTGCGGTTGCGACTGAGCACAACCCCGAAATTATCCGGTCCTACGTTTCTGTATCCCAACTTCTGCCTCATAGCGATTATTTCCGCATCGTAAGAAACCGCTTCGTCGGAAAAAACGGAAGAAAATTTACCTCCGACTCCTCTGCGGTTGATAAAAACTTTAGAATACGGAATACCGTTGCATCCTACTATGGTGACGTCAAAATTCAAAATCCCTGTATCTGTATTATACTCAAAAGCCTCGACTACGAACGCATAATTTTTCAGTTTCTCCGCAACGGCTTTAAGGACCTCTTTATTATTAACTTCTACTTCGGAATCGGAGTACTTTAACGACATCGGATAATGCAATTTTTGCCGTCCGCAGTGCACGTTACTTGCCGCAGTTTCTTCCCTCACATACATACAAAAAGATGCGGGTGCGTCTATTGCTTCTCCGTTAACGGAAATTCGGTCAAAAACTAAAACTTTAACTATCTTCGCCTCGGCTCTCGACTTTGCGACAAGTTTATCTGCTATCGCTTCTTTGCTGACAACGTCTACGTTTTCGTCTATCTTAAATACTTTCACGAGGTCTTCGTCAACACCGCCGTATTGTCTTATCGGCGTGGAAACGGTTGCCGTATGTCCTGCTTCGTTATCGTTCTTTATGTTAAAGAACAAAGACTTGGTATCTATCGGGAGCCTTATTTGCATTCGACATTCTCCTTGTCGTACTTCCCGCCGAACATTGCTCTGAAAATTTCCTCGAGCACGTTTACTACTATCGAGTTCCCTATCAGCTTGTTCATCTTTCTGTAGCTGAACTCAAGCGACATAGTCCTTTCGTACTCTTCTTCCGTAAACCCCATTAACAGAAAAGCCTCACGTATTGTCGGTCTTCTAAAAGAATCTCCCTTAGCACCCACGTAAGGAAACAACGCCGCGCAGTGAGTTCTGTCCATATTGCAAGTAATAGTCCTCACAGTCGTACGTTCGTTCAGTTCTCTGCCGTTAATTTGCCACATTTTCTGCCTTGAGGGAGTGGGATTCAATTGCGCTATATCCGCCTCTGCACGCAAAGTCGGATTGTCGTAATCGTTTCTGAAAAAAGCTCCGAATTCGTACACTCTTTCCCTCTTCCGAATCTTTTCGCAAATATTAAGTTTCTCGCCCAAGTGGCTTACTATAAACACTCTTTCCCTGTCTTGAGGCACGCCGAAATCCAAAGCGTTCAGTAACATACAGTCGTCATTCCGGTATCCGATAGATTCCAAAAACCCCAACCACTCGTTGAGATCGGCTCTGTTCGATTCGGCTTTGATTGTTTTTACGTTTTCAAGCAACAGATATTCCGGCAATCTGTCGAGTTCCTTGAGCCCTTTAAGAATGCGTTCTATTTCCCATAAAAGTCCAGAGCGCGTTCCCGACCCTCTTTTCATTCCCATTCCGAGACCGCCGGTTGACAAATCCTGGCAAGGGAAGCTGTATACCAACAAATCAGTTAGCGGCATGTCTTCCGCTTGAATATCGGTAATACTCCCGTAATTTTTACATTTTTTGTTAGCTCGGCAGAGATTCCTCAATTTATCTTCTGTAAAACGATCTATTTCGCATATGTGGACCGAGTCGATACTGAAAGAATACTTTTTGAGATAAGCCAAAACTTCCTGTTTTTCAAACGGGATTTCTACCTGCTCGTTATTCCTATGAATTGCAGCATAACATTCTATAGCATCGACAAACCATTCACTGATTCCGACAATCTCGTAATTGATGTTTAACCGCTCCAAGGCAGAAGCCTGCGCCCCTATTCCGGCAAACGCTTCGAATACCCGCAATTTTTCAGTTCTTTTTCTCACTCTACTGTTCGCCACAATCGTCCCTCCCTATTGCGCACAAAACAGTTTTAACACAGCTCTCTAATTCTTTCTTTATCTGTCTATCGGAAAACCGTAGCACTTTCCATCCGGCTTCTTCCAACGTTTTATTGACCTTCATATCGTGGTTCAGGTTATATTCGAACTTTTTACTCCAGAATTCCACATTGGATTTAGGCAATGCTGCCCGTCCGTGCCAGAAATCCGAGTCGACAAACACGGCCACTCTCTTTCTCTTAAATACTATATCCGGCTTGCCCGGCAAATCGGCACAATGGTGAGAAAACCAAACGTATTTGCGCAACTCTTTCATTAACATCCTTTCTGGAGATGTATTCTTCTGTTTGATGTTGCACATGTTTTTGTGTCGCTGTTCTGGTGTCATGAAATCCACTGCCTGTTTTCCTCCCCACCGGATTGTGACACAAGTTAAATCCTAATCTCAGTTATGTTTAATTAATAATACCAAACCGAATCTGAAATATCAAGTGCATACTCTCTATATTTTACAAAATTGCCGTCGATTTCAGTTACTCACTCAAGACCGGAACAGAATGCCTCGACCACACTTGTCTGCAAAATCAAAATTGTAATGTAATTTCAATAGAACATGAATTGATACCGGCAAGATAATTTATGTCAAAAGACACCCTGTTTTGCCGTTTCGGGGGCGGGGTGTAGCACAGGCGGAGCGGAGTCAACGGGCGTAAATTGTCGCTGAAAAATTTAATGTCTTATTACCGCTTCGGAATTATCCCGAGGCGGTTTTTATTTGCACGCAGACTCTGTTTTTCAGACCGCTTTATTTTCTATATGACCGCTCTGCTGTTTCAATAGTACGCCTTGCGTATTCAGCGGACCGCCCTGTTGGTTGGTTAGGCACAAGCGTTCACCAACCAGACTGCCCTATTTTCTCTCAACAATTTCCGCTCTTCTCCGTTGACTGCCGAGGGGGAAATACGCAGTTTTCGTTCTTCTCCGCCTGCGCTCCTCCGCTCTTGCCGAAAGGCAAAATCAAAACTCGGAGGTGAACTCTATGGAAAACACAGTTTCCAACTTTTGCAAAGCCGAAAGAAGCTATCTTGCCGAATTCGACTTTTTCGACGGTGACGATTTCGTCACATTCAACATCATCGGATACAGTTTAGACCAATCCGAAATCCTCGTCGCGGTGACGGACAGAGGAAAAATCAGCCTTGTCACTTACGATGTACTAACCGACAAAACCGGCAGACGGTATTTCGAATACGGCTGTATGTTCGACAGAATTTACATCGACGACTTCGAGGAGGCGGCTTAATGAAACTGACTCTCGCAAATGTCAAAGAACTGAAACGCAACTCGTCAAGCCCGCTGTTCAAGCGGGTTTGCAATTACGTCATCGACAGATGGAGCGATTACAAAGACAAGAAGTACATATTCACCGATGTACTCAATCACGGCTGCCAGTCGGGCGTCGTAACAGAACTCATCTACTACTCCGACACCGTGCGTTTCCACAAACAGTACCGACAGGAAATCAACGACCTTTTGTACGACGCGATGAGCGGAACGGGACTTTACGCTCCCTCCGAACTGTTCGGCGACAAGTGGGACAAAGAAGACCCGCTTGCACAAGAAATTACCAATCAAAACCTTCTCGCGTGGTTCGGATTCGAGGAAACGCTTCGGAACATCAGCTACAACTTCGAGCAACTTGAACAGTACATATGAGGAGAAACTATTATGACAAGCAAGGAAAAAGCAATTAAAATTTTGAAACAAATGGACATTTACGAGCCTTACATCGAGGGCTTCAAACAAAAGGACAAAGTATGCTTCTTCGAAGAATTCGCCGGGTTCTGGATTGACCAGGAGCCCGAAGTCTACAAAAAAATGCAGGAAATCGAAAAGAAGCACGGCTGTAAAGTTTACGCCGTAACCCACGAATACACCGAATTCGGCGAATGTTGGGACTATCTCATCGTCACAGCATATCCCGAAGAATGGGACGACCTCGTTTACAAAAACGGAAGCATGTTCTATGCGTTCGCCTATGTATGGAACAAGGACGACGAGTTGTGTAGCGAATTCGGAAGCGTCGGTGTCAGAAGCTTCGGCGGCGGTCTAAAACGCATGGCGTGAGGTGGCATATGAAAAACACGAAAGAAATCAAAGCGATATTGACAGCGATATTCGCCATCAACAAAACAAGCGAACGCGAAGACAAGGATATATCCAGAATCCTCGACTACGCATTTCGAAGACTTTTCGAATCGAACACAAATCTACTACTACTCGCCTGCATAGGCAAAAAAAAGGAAGACATTATACCGGAAGTCATGGAAATGCTGAAGGCAGAAACTCAATACGACAAATATTTCGGAGAACAGAATGCGCAATAGCAAAACTCCGAAATACGGCTACAAGGTGTGCTACCGCGAAGAAGGCGCGAAAGAATATGTCCGATACTTCCTTACGCACACACGAAAACAGGCTTTCAACGCGATGCGAAGTTACATACGCTATCCCCCAACCGCACGGGACGGCGACAAAGAACTCGTCAACCCGAAATGGAAAGTCATTCCCGTATCGAAAAAGGAAATTAAACGCGGTATATGGAGAGAGTGTCCGTTTTAGCGGGCACTCTCTTTCACACCGAAGGAGAACAAGATGACAAAACTGAATTTGGAAGCGACTTCGAGAGAACAGGAAATCGTAAAAGCATACCTCGAAGACAACGCAAGCGAAACACTTGCCGAGAAGATAAACAACGGTACGCCCGTTGAAAAAGACGGCAAGCAGCTTATCAACCGCAAAACGCTGGACGGCTTCATGCGATACGCCTGCGACGAAGCGAGAAAGCTCGCGGCAAAAGGCGCGTCATCGGCCTGCGTCGAAGACAAAGTCGTGTTCGGCTGGGCGATACATTACTTCGAAGAAGACAGCATCGAAGGCACGCTTTACAACGCCGACGGCACGGAATACAAACCCGTCCGCACACCCGCAAGCACGCCGACGACAACGGTCAAAGCCGTCGCGAAACCGCAACCGGCGCCGCAGATGACGCTCTTCGATTTTATGGAAAAAGAAGACGGCGAAACGACGGAAACAGACGTCGAAAACACGGTCGAAAACGAACCCGAAAACGAGGAAGAAGACGACCTTCCGAGCGCCGAAGAAATCGACGAAATTTTAGCCGAAATCGACAGCGAAGACGGGGCTCGAAGATACCCCGAAAACGTCGATATGGAAACGGGCGAAATACTGCCCTTGAATGCGGAAAAATCCGAGCCTTACGACTCCCCTTACGAGCCCGAGGCACTCCGCATTCTGCAAAAGATTGTCGGCGACGAAATGGTATTGAGGTGACCTATGAGAA
This sequence comes from uncultured Clostridia bacterium, assembly GCA_944363035.1. GTDB lineage: Bacteria > Bacillota > Clostridia > Christensenellales > CAG-917 > Limadaptatus. The sequence goes on along the minus strand of CALVTS010000004.1, from coordinate 108,221 downwards.
TATGCGATATCAGACCTATCCCGAAACGGATTATGACAATCATTCGGCAAGCCGACGAACAGAGTTTCCCGCAACCCGACGGACACGTAAGGTTCTACTCCTATCTTACCACGGCACGCCGCGAACTCATCAAAGTCACCATTGCGGTGAAGCACATCCGCAAGAAGTGGTTTTGCAAGCAAGTCGCAATACACGGACTTTATTCGTCAAAATGTTATGTTAAAGATATGGAATACTGCGGATACTTCGGAATGGGCTTCCGCGTCGGCTGGTACGACGAAGGCTTGCAAAAATACAGAAACTGGTACGAACGCGGTTGGTGTTGGGCGGCCGACAAATACTACGACCCGTCCTGTCCGACGTTGAATTTGCAATTCGTCGGCACTCTGCCCGAATTCCGTTACAGCGCGTTCGAGTATTACCGCGGAGCCGATATTCTCGGGTATCTTCGGCTCTATACGGCATACCCTCAAATCGAGTATCTGATGAAGCTCGGACTCAGCAATATTGCTCAAAATGTAAGCATATTAAAACGGTGCGGAAAGGACAAAAATTTCTGCAAATGGCTCATCAAAAACCGCGCCGAAATCGCAGGCAGTTATCACTATATTCCCGTCATTATGGAAGCATACCAAAGCGGTCGTCCGCTCGCCGATTTACAGCGTTATCACGAAGTGAAAAAATGCCTTCAACACACAGAAAATTATGCCGCCGTCAAAGAGCTTTTCAAAGATAGAAATCTCGAAGACCTTTGCAAATACCTCACAGCACAAAAAGCCAATGCCAGCTCCTATGCGGACTATGTAAAGGCCTGCGTTTATCTGGGACTCGATATGTCACTCGAACGCAATCTTCTCCCCCACGAATTCCGGCGCTGGCACGATATCCGCATAGACGAATACCGCACCGCAATGACAATCGCAAGCGAAAACAAGCGCAAAGAATTTTACGCGCGTTTTGAAGCAATCACGGAAAAATACGCCGCTCTCCAACATAACAAGCGAAGCGCGTTCGTGGCAATTATCGCGCGTTCCCCTGCAGACCTCATCGCGGAAGGGAATGCATTGCACCACTGCGTAGGACGAATGAATTACGACCAGAGAATAGTGCGCGAAGAATCGCTCATTTTCTTTATCCGCACAAGGGAACGCCCCGATACGCCTTTCGTCACCGTGGAATACTCCCCTTCCCTCAAAGCTGTTCTTCAATGCTACGGCGACCATGACTCAAAACCCGACGACAGCGTTCTGCATTATGTAAACGACGTCTGGCTTCCCTACGCCAACAAAACATTGAAAAAACTCGCGGCTTAACCGCAAAGGAGAATCTAATATGTCCAACTATTTCAGAATTACGGTTTATCACCCTGTGCAAAACATCTCGGCAATCATGGACTCGAACGGAAAGTTCGAGAAACTCTGGCAATTTTCCGCCCACCTTGTCGGTAAAGATTTCAAAATTGTAAGTGTCGCCGGCGCCGACAACTTCTCGGAAGGCAACATTCCGATGAACGACGTCCCTACTGACACTATCCTCTTACGCGCCTGCGCCCAAGGGCAACCGGAAATAAACGGCAACACAATAACCATCCGCAACAAATTTTACGACACAAACTAAAAAGAGAGCCGCCTTAGTGCGGTTCTCTTCATGGTCTTTTTATTTATCGATAAGCAATTCCAATCTGCTCAATCTTCTATTTCGTTAAAATAGTCTCTGTCAAAAAATTCGGACAAAGTCATGCCTGCGCCTTCGCAAAAACTTCTCACAGTCGAGACTTTCGGACACTTTGTCCTTCCTTTAATCAAGTCGTACAAAGACGACGGGGATTTTCCACCTTTTAGACAGGTATCGCATACATTGATGCCCTTCTCGCGACATATCTCATTTATTCTCTTAATAATTGCTTCACTCGTATTCATACTACCTCATCGTGGGATTTCTTATCGTTATTCCACGATTCAGTATAGAAAGAGGACAATTTTTCTTCTCGTGGAATTCCACGATATTGACAATTTGACCATCATAATATATTTTATTTTTACGGAATTCCACGAAATTATGCGAGATTATATATGGTAGCGTGCTTTATCGGACACAGAACAATAACCGTAACAGACGAACTTTGCGAAAGAATCAGAACCACCGTGCTCGACCTCATCGACAATCAAGATGTGGACACTTTCCTGTTCGGCAGCAGGAGCCAATTCGACGAGCTCTGCCTCAAAATCGTCACGGAAATAAAAGAAATCCGTCCTCATATCAGACGGATTTATGTTCGCGCCGAATACCCTTACATCAGCGCCGACTACGAAAAATATCTGCTAACCTTCTACGATAAAACCTATATGCCCGAAAGCATCATCCACGCTGGCAAAGCCGTCTACATAGAACGCAACCGCCACATGATCGACTCCTCCGACATTTGCATATTCTACTTTAAGACTTCTAGAAAACAATTATACTACCAAACATGTGGAACACAATGTGCTTACCACTATGCCCAAAATGCAAGTAAAGTTATTATCAATTTTCACTACTGTCATCCTGTAAATATTTACTTAACGCTTCAATAGGACTAAAAGCGTTAATATGGTTCACCTCATCGCCAAATTGGTTGCCTCGACAGATATATCCAACTACCTTTAATTCCGTATTCAAAACTGGCCCACCGCTGGCGCCGCCATATAGAATTTTATCAACAAGATAAAATGTTTGTCCGTTTTGCACTGTGGATTGTTCCACTTTCATATCAACGTTAATACTAACACTAGTATTGTCGCTATAATTCGGATAAGCGAATGCAATATACTTTTTTGTTGGATCTCCTAAATTGCTTAGATTTTTTTCTATTTCATATCCGCCTTGTATGTTCACGCCTTTAATTTTAAGCAATAACAAATCGTCAGTTCGTTTGAAATATTGACATTCCACATCAAACTTGTTTTCCGCGTCATCTGGTCGGTATACTTTGCATTTTTTGAGCTTTTCGTTTATCTTTTGACAATCTACTCCTGCATCCGTTAAATCATATACATTATGCAAACAAGTTACTAGTCCGACATCTTTTACATAAAATGCTGTTCCTTGAGTTGGGACGTTCTCATTATCAATAATGTACAAATAGTTTTTGTACAAAGACTCTTGAGTATCCGGAATTTCAAATTTTTCCTCTCCAACCAGCTCATTATAGGCTTGCGCCAGCTTTTGATATTTGGAGTCATACACCGACATAATCATTTTATAATAATTAATTGTCCCTGTTAAATATTTAAAAAACCTACTCTCATCTGCAGTGCCATCCTTTTTCACAAAACCGTTATATCTTGCGGCGACCGACACTCCTTTAATTTTTGCATGATGTAATAAAGCCCTAAAATTTTTGTATTTCTTGCGTAGAATATTTAATTTTTCATTGACAACTAATCCCGTGACCATTTGTCTGCTTTGACGATAACTTACTCGTATTTTTCTCTCGTTAATTACAAAACTGTTTTTAAAGATGATGTCTATTAACTCTTCACCCAATGTCATAGTTCCAGTGGAAGATTTTGTTAAAATTGAAGGCGGAAAATCAAAAGCTTTTGTAGAAAAGGTAATATCATCACAATATCTTGTGCAGAGAATTTTATACTTACTACTGAGCAATAAAAGATCTGTATCAAGTTTTCTACAAATCAAATTTGATACGATTGGTGATGTCGGTGCTCCTTGCGGAAGCACATTATTACAACACACTAATCTCGCGAGCAAACACGCAACAGAATAATCAAAATTAAAAGGCTGTGACCTAAACATGCCTATAACACGGCCGATATGTATACAAGCAAAAAAATCTTTTAAGTCAATATTGAGAACGCATCTTTTATTCATATGGACTTCGGCGCCAGATTTAATGCTACGTCCCTTTATGAATCCATGTGTTATTTTTTTGGGTGAATATATTTGATATAAAGCCTCGCTAAGCGTTTTTTGAATAAGTTTCAATTGTTGATTTGGAGCCAAGATGCTTCTTACACCACCGTTTTTTTTAGGAATCTCAAAACTTACATATGCATGTTTAGGCGTATAAACGGCGCAATAATGCATCAATGTGCCAATAGGAATTTCCAAAAAAGCCGCCAAATCATCCTGGTTTTTAATCGACAAAAACAATTTTATATCTTTAGTCATAGTATTTCAGACCAACTATAATCAATATTGCCTAGTAAATTCTGACCACGCTTTGTATCTCTAGTATCGTAAATAGCGCGGATATTATTTGGTGAAACCTTGTAAACCCATTGCGATTCACAATGAAGGTAAATTTACTAGGCGAGTATATTTTAGCTTAAATCTTGCAATTATTCAACACAAAACTTATATGTTGCAATAATTCATAATTCAGATTATCAGATTACTTTTTTTCGCGGACTAAACTTAAATATCCTCACACAAATTATCAAGCACTTTTCTTTCATTACAGCCCCTGCAATTACAAATGTTTCTCCCACATTTTTTCTTTTAACACATCATTGAAGATTGCAATTATTTTGTATTGAATTTTTTCTCTTATATTATTTCAAAATGCTTGCAAAGAGTTAAAGACAAAGTCTTGTGAGTCATATCTAAAAGAATAAGAAAAAGGATATTTTTTAAAGAAGTTATTTGAATCATATGTAGCAAATTTTTCCTGTTAATTTTTTAATTCGATTATAATTTCGCCTAAGAGCAAAAAACAATTTCAAATATATTTCACTCGCAACCATTTGGGTATTGTTCTCGACTGTATTTTCACGCAATACAAACATATTACAAAAAATGGTACAATATAAACTGCGACGCACATTTGATTGCCATCAGCAATGCAATCCTTTAAAGCTACATTATGCTTCTCATTGAAAATTCAGTGCATTTAGCAATTTTCTTGCTATTTTACTCAATACTTACAAAGCAATCAGCTCTTAACTTAAATTCCAGCCTCGTCTTTCATAAAAACCAATGCGATATTTTATGAAACCAAGTCAGTGCATATTGTAGATTTAATATTCCTGACGATGGGGCGTGTGCTTGTGCAAAAGTAATTGAACTCCTGCAAATGGACTTTGCGGGTAAGGCGCACCCTGCGACAAATCATATTGCGGAGTTTTCTCTCAAACTGCATATTCACATACGATTCCGCACGGGAGTCATCGTCGAAGTACGGGAGCATGGCGGCGAGGATTGATGCTTTGCGGTCCTTGCGAGGCAAGTCGGCGGTCTGCGCGTAAAGTTGCTCGAAAAGGTCTTTGCGCGTCATTCGGACGGTTGCGGGGTTCTGCTCGTCGGATTGCGGCTCATCGTCGAACGCAAAGGGGAAAGGCGCGGTTTCGGGAGTGAGATACACGCACCCTTCCTCGAATATGTCGTCATCAGAAAAATCAGGCTCGGCGGTTGCCGTCCGTACTTCTTTCGCTTCTTCGCGGACGGGTTCAGTCGATTGCGCGACGGTTTCGCCTGTCTGCTCCTGCCTGACTTCGATAAATTCCTCGATGGGTTTACGGCGGTTGAACGGCGGACGGTTGGTATGCGGAATTGCGATATAGTGGCTGCCGTCGAAATAGACTTTGCTTTCGCGGTATATCATACGCTCCGTCCTCCCTGTCCGTCGTCTCCGTCCCTGTACAGCGAATCGATGAAATAACTGTGCTGGGATTTGAGTTCCTCCACGCTCGCCTTTTCCGTCGCATATTCGAGATAGCCGTCAAGTCCCACGGGCGCCTGCCTTGCCATATCGTCGAAATAGTCGGAAAAACAGTCGGTGGAAAACCGTCTGCTGTAAATCTTTTTGCTCATAAGGTAATAGCGCTTCTTCTCCGTCCTGCCGTCCATTGTGCCGCGCTCCTTCTCGATTTTCAGCACGGAAAAGCCGAAGCGGTTGTAAATGCGGAGATTGCGCCGCCACATAACCGCCACGAGCGATTTCAGGATATGCACGAGCAAAGTGTTGTCGCCCCTGCGGAAACGGAAGTCGTAATAAAGCGATACGAACCTCTCGAACAGCCAACGCGAAAGCGCGTCCTCGATTGTGTAGAAAGGGAGCGCAAGCCGTTGCTCGCCCGCGGACACGATATGCAGGATTTCGCAAAGGTCGCGCGCGTCCGCACCCCAGCTCTCCGGCCGCTGTTCGTCGGTGAACACCTTGATGAACGGGAAGTTGTCGACGGTCGCGGAGTGACGGCACATTTTGAGCTACGAATTGAAAAGGTCGTTCTTCTGGTTGGTCTCCCGCGTGCCCTTCTTCACCTCTTTGAGTTCGAGGTTGTTGCCGCGCTCCTTGCCCACTTCCGTAATCGCCACTACGCCGAATTCGAAACTGCCGCTGTGCGGATTGTTTTCAATCACCTTTTTGCCGAGGCGCAACGCGTCGAAGTCGAGAATGTGCGCGTGTCTGCCTTCCGTAATGCCTTCGGGAAAGAAATCCGTCCGCCACATAGGAAAGTTGCCCGACGAGGAAATTTCGTTGTCTTCGCGCACGGAATAGTTGGACACAATTAGACTGCTCTCGATGACATACACGAAATAGGCGAGCGCGTAGGTTTCCAACACTTCGAACAGTCCGCTGACTTTGAGCGCGTCGTTGAACTCCCCGCCATAGCGCGCTATATCGTAGCCGTAAAGCTGTGCGTCGGCGTTGCAATTCCTAGTGTAGCGGTCGCGCTTCAACGCCACCCACTTTTTCACGGTGGCGAGGTTATGCACGGTGCCGTGTTTCATACAGGCGCGCAGCTCGTCCTCGAAGGCAATCCACGGAAAATACGGCAGTTTCATGTCCGTGCCGCGCAGTATCTCGAACGCCCGCTGTCGGAACATAACTTCCTGCGAAAGCACCATATCCGTTATCATCGTGGTTTTCTTTTTGCCCATACTTCCGCAAGTCATCGACACTATGGGAAGCTCGTTTATAAACCCGCAGTTGCGCGCCTCAAAATGACGGAGCCGCATAAGCGCAATCCTCTTTCGGAAACGGTCGAAAATCACCCACAGGAAAGGCGCGGCGCACCACCACGGAAAATCGGAGAATATCACCTGCAAGTCCGTGGCAAGTTTGCACGCCTGCGTGTAAAGCGTGCCGAAATCGAACGACACGGCAAAGAAGAAATAGTACGCGAGCGCGCTCACCGCAATGCTTGCGAGATTGAGGTTGAAAACCCATATCGCAATCCACAGCACGACAATCCATCTGTGCTCGCGGAGAAACGCCGCATACTCCGTCACCGCCCTTTTCAACGGCTGATAGGTCACCGTCGAAATGCGTTTGAAAACGGCAAGAGGAAGTGTGTCCTTGTTGTGCTTCGTGTTGTGCGTGGAATAGACCGCCCGCACCGCAACGGCGAGGAGCAGAATACAAGGCAGAACGACTGCAATCACCTTACCGAAACTGCCCGCGATAACGCCCGCGTAAGCACACCATTCCCTGAAATTTTCGCCGTCAAAAAACAAGGCGAAAAACGCCTTTGCCGAAGCGACAAAACCGTCGAAATCGAGGGGTAGGAACAGGCTCAAATCCATAACGGAAGAGGACTCCGTGACTGTCGGCACTACGGAATGTTCGATACCGAATATTTCGCAGAAATAGAACTTTACCGACACGAATAAGTCGCAAAAACATTCCGATATGCGAAGATAGGATTTTTGAAAGACCAATGCGCCGAGCAGAATAAATCCCGCGGTGATAAGCACCGTAAGACAAATGTCAAATGCACGCCGTTTTGTCATAAACCACCTCCGCAAGCGTTTTCAGGACAGGCAAAATCTGCCCTGCCGCGGACACTCGGCTACCCGTAAAAACTAGGTAGCCGATGAGTGCCGCAAGCAATATAAGCGATATAACCGCTATTACCGTTTTTATCGTTCTCACTCTGTTTGTTTCTCCTTTTTCTTCTGCCTTTTGTTGTTTCTTTGAGCCTTGCAGTATGCGACAAGTCTGAACGGCAGACCGACAATCCATACGATTGCGCGCGCTATCCAAGGAAGCAAGGGAACGAGCAACACGATGAGCAGTATGCCGAGCAGGATACCGAGCAGAACCTTCCACCACGGAGTGTCGTCCGGCATTTGCACGGGCGGAGTCACCGCATTGACGATGTCGATGGGACTGGACACCACGGGAATGACTTTGTACACGCCGTCCTTGTTGAAGGTGAGCTGTATGATGTCGAAGTCGAAAAACACGCTCTCCCACGCCCTGTACGCCTGACCTTCCGTATGCTTATCGGGAAGAATCGTGCGGAGTTCCATAATGTCCACCGCCGCCGAGTAATAGTCGCTGGTGGCAAACCTGAACAGCACGACCACCTTTTCCTCGTCGTCTGTCCCGCTCACCGTAACGGCGTCGCGGTAATAACTTTTGATGGCGGACACATCGCCCGCGTTTATGAGAAGTCTTTCCGCGATTTCCTCGTCGCTGCCCTGCAAATCCTCTTCCTTCAATGTGTATATGGGCGACACGACGCGGCTCGACTCTTCGGGTATCTTCCCGAACATAGTGTCCCAGAGTCCCCAGTTCATCCAGTTGTCCCAGAAGGACGGATTGCCCTCCTGCCAGCTCGAAAGCTTCTGCAAGTCGACGTCGGCGTCGAAGTCGTAGTAGCTGTACCCTTGCTGAATTTTGCCGTAACCGGTGTCGAGCTTTCGGTAGTCGTCGATGTCGCTCTCGAACAAATCCGCGCTTATCGTGCCGTCCTTTATCGGCAAGGTGCCGCCGTCGAAGGTCTTGTCGTAATTCTTTATGTACTCGTACAGCGCGTTGCTCTCCACGCCGCCTATCGACACGATGTCCGCATACGGGTCGTACTCGCTGATGTCGTTCACCTTGAACAGGTAGTAAAGCGTTTCGCACGCGGGGTGCAGATAATAGTCGCCGAGGTTCCAGCCCCACTTTGCCACCATCATTCCGCCGCCGCCGTCGCCCGCCTGTTGACCGAGCGAAAGCACGGACGAGTCGCGGTTGTAGCCCATATATTTGCCGACGTACGCCGCCGCCTGATTGTAGAAGTCCTGATTGCTCGTCACGACGATGTCCTTGGTCTTGTATTCGTACCACTCCGCCTTTATCCTTTGCAGTCTGCCGTAGGTATCGAAAAACCGCTTGGGCACGGCGAAGTACACCGTGTCGAGCTGGTTCTGATACCCCGCGCCTTTCGAGGAGGTCTTGGTGCGGTAAAAGGTGTGCCTGACGTCGAGCGACACGCTTTCGAGATACTCCACGGTGCTTGCGAGCGTACTCTTTGCCGAAGCGTCCGGACCGTATCCCTGCGCGTAACCCGTGAATTTGAAAGTGCCGTTGACGGGATATTCCGTTGCGTTTCCCGCTCCGTAGGTCAGAAGCTCGATACCCGACACGTCGTATCTGCGCTCGTTGCTGTTGACGCGCTCGGCGAAAGTCGTGCCGTTTATCTCCCTGTCCACCACCTTGAATTTGTAGAACAGGTTTTTGTAGTCGCTCTCGTCCGACTTGTCCAAAAACTGCAAGTCGAACTTCATGTAATCGTTCGGGTTGCCGTCTTCGTCGTACGACACCGCCATCTGGATTTTGTTGCTCTTGCCGTTCGTCGAGAGGTTGAGCCCCTGCGGATTGTAGATATAGACGTAAAGCCCGTAGTTGCCCCTCATGTTCGCCTTGTACGAATAGCAATACTCAACGAAGTTGATGACCTGCACCGTGCCGTTCTCGTTGTAGGGATAGTCCTTGATGTCGAACCCTTCCCCGTTCTCCGTGGAGGTGGTGAGGTCGTCCATAACGTCTGTTGTGGCGTAATTCAAAGCGCCGCTGTCCGCAAACGCGACTTTCGGCGCCGCCGCAATGACGACGCCGAACGCGATGACGAACACGACAACAAGCAACATCGCTTTGTAAGCCGTCGTTTCCGTCAAAACACAATCACCTCCTTGTCGAGCGTTATCTCGCACACCTCCTCGTAGGCGGAAAAGTGAACGGTCACGGTCGCCTCGCCGTTGTAGGAAGTGATGACGAGAGAATACATATCGGCATATCCCTTGCCTTCGCAGTCTCCGATTTCGTTGTTCGGATACACGCCTTTCAACACGTCGTCGACGCCGCCTTTCGGGGTTACGGTGAAAGACTCCTCGCCGTATTCGATGTCGAAGCCGCCCGTCAGGTTGGTCTCCGCCTGAAAGGAGTACGCCTGTCCGTCGAGGGTGAAATCGAAATCCTTGCCCTCGACCGCGTGAGGCACAACCTTTACGCTGTAACCCGATATGTCCCCGCCGAGAGAATTGAAAGCGTATTTCACGTCCACCTTCAAGGGCTTTTCGGGAGTTGCGTCGAACCCGCCCGCAGAGGACATAACGTCTTTGCCGTCGACGGTGACGTAGAATGTTTTGAAATCGCTCGTGAATCCGCCCGTGAATCGGACTATTACGCCCACGACTCCCGCAAGAACCAAGACCGCTAAAATGACCGCCACGATTTTCACTGCCGTTTTACCCGTCTGTTTTGCGGTTTTCATAGCGCGCCCTCCTTAAAAGGTAATCGAGGACGGCGCAAGAGAAACGCTCGTGACGGTAGACTCGATGTCGATGTACAGCAACGCTTCCACTCCGCTGACCTTGTCCTCGACCAGCACATACCAACGGCAGTTGTCGGGGATACCGCCCGAACGGGGGTCGGTGTAAGGGCTCTTGTAGGTGAAGCGGTAACCCGTGCGGGGATAGCCGTTGACGTAAGAGGACTCCGAGCTTATGGCGTTGACTTTGAGTATGTCGCCCTCAACCGTCGCGGTGAGGAACTTTTCGGGCGTTATCGTGAGCGTTTCCTTTTCCTTGGTCACTTCGTGCGTGTAAGTGTAGGAACCCTCTTCGAGGTTGAACACTATCTCCTCGGTCGAAGCGATACTGCCGTTGACGATATACTCCTTCGTCATTACGAACCTGCCCTGTCCGCGTATTGCGGTAATCTCGAAGTCGCCGAACTTGGAGCCCACCGCGCCGAGCGTATTGCTGAGATTGAGAGCAATCTCGTTGGTCGTGCCGGCAGTCAGCACAACGCTGTCCGTGGTGGTCAGCTCCTCGCCGCCGTATGTAAAGGACAGCGTTTCGGGAGTACCCTCGAACATCACGAGGCAGGACGCCGTGTAGCCGCCGACGCGGGTGGTCGCGGTGACATACGCGCTTGCGCCCTCGAAGCCTTTGTATGCGGTTACGGTTGCGGTCAGCGCACCGTCGCTTTGAGGAGTGACGGAGAGATAGTCGCCGACGTCCTCGCCTTCGAGCGGTACGCACCAGGTGAGAGACCAATCCACGGATTTGTCGGGTGCGTCAACGGGCAACACGGTTGCCGTAATGGTTTTCGACACCGACTTCGCGCCGGTCTCGGGGTCTGATGCGGTAAAGGCAATTCCCGCCGAAAGCGTGACCGCCCCTTCCGTTGCTTCCGATACGTCCGTCACTCCGTCGCCGTTTCCGCCTTTCTCGGACCCGTCGGCACTAGGGACGGCAAATACCAAAGCCGCCACCATACCGCCGAGCAATACCGCAATCAGCACGAAAACGATTACCCACTTGACAGCGTCGGAATGCTTGTGTTCATAGAATTCGTTGTTCATTTTTACCTCCGTTGTTTTTTCAAAACTGCGGCTTGATATGCTCAAACCGCAGTCGTAAAGTTGTCGTTCGTCGCTTTACGCTCTCTTGACGAGCATATTGAGCAGCGACTTGTCCGACGGTTTCGCGGGCTTCACGGTGCACTCGTACACCTCGCCGTCCTCGTCCCACGAACGCACTGCGTAGGTGTTGCCGCTGACGACTCTGCCCGTCGTTTCGTCTTTGATTTCGTAGGGTTTCGCAACCAGCGCCACACGGTTTTCCTCGCCGAACACGATGTCCAGCACGGCATATCCGCCCTTGTCGGGAGGGGTGACCGCAACGCGCACGTCCTTGCCGCGTATGGTTCCGCTCACGAAATAGGAGAAGTATCTCCGTCCGTTCCTCTCATAGGGTTCTCTTTCGACGAAAACCTGTTCGCCTCTCGAATTCGTCATATCTTTCGTCCTCCTTTTTTACTTGCCTCGCCTCTGCGAGTATTCCTTTGCTTCCGCTTTGCTCTTGCCTTCCGTGAGCGCCTTCTTGTACTTGTACATTCCGGCGTGGTCGGTCTGGCATTGCAGATATCCCGAGCGTATGCCCGCTTCGTAGTCCGTCAGCTCCCTGCCCTCTTTGGGACCGTGCTGATGAACCTTGCTCCTGCGCTCGTCCGCATATCCCTTCGCCCTCTTGGAAGGTACGGACCAGCGGCGTTTGTTGTACTTGCTGTTTTTGTCGGTAGCCAAAATCTGCCTCCTGTTGTGTTTTGTGTGTGCCCGTGTTGCCGATAGCGAAGCCGTTTGCCCGTCGCGCCGATAGCACAGCTATTAAGTTGTCGTTTATGGTTTCGGACATTGTTGGAACACTCCGTTCCGTGCGATATTCCGCGGTGAGTGGCCACTCTTGTCTTGCAAGTACCGCACGATTTGACCGCTGTTTCCTCTTGTCCGTTACCGTCTTTCAATCGACGTACACTCTCGCGTACATCGTGGTGGGAAGCCTCTTCCCGTCTATGTATCTGCGGCGGCAGAAAAGTATCTCGTACTCCCTGTCCCGCTCGGCTGTCCGCCTGAAAAAGGTGTCGTCGCTGAACACGACGTTGTTTTCCTCTCCGTCGTAGCGGATACCGATTTTCTGCCTGACGATGAAATCCCTCGTCCTGTACACGTTGGTCGCACCGACCACGAATTCCGGCACTCTGTCGTTCATATTTCCGTTCCTCCTCTTTTTTCGATTTCGCCTTTGAAATACAGGCAAAGTTTCTGATTGATTTCCTTTACGTACTGCGGCGAATAGTTCCGCTCCTCCGCAAGCGACGACTGCGTTCTGCCGAGTACGTACAGCGACACGTAGAAGTCGAACAACAACGGCGGCGCCTTTTCGGCTATGCGGCTGTATCTCTCCGCCTTGCCGACGACCTCGTGCCGCACCTGTATCTCGTTCGCCTTGTCGAAAATCCGTCGGTGGGTGTAGTAGTATCGGATTTCCTGCAAATCTTCCCTCACCTTTTCCAGCTTCATTTGCCCGCCGTCCTTTTTCCGCCCGCCAGCGTGAATTGCGAAAGTATCGAATCCATGATTTCGGCGTCCTTCGCAGTCAGTCCCGCGGACAGCCTTTCGAGCAATTCCTTTTGCTTTTCGGTGAGATACCTTCTCCCTAAGCGGTATCCGTCGCGCACCCACACGCCGCCGCCCGTACCCTTCGCCGTGAAAATCGGATAAGACAGAGAGAGTTCCTCGATGTCGTAGCAAATCGTTCTGCGCGACACGCCGAGTTCGAACGCCAGATTGTCGATTGTGTCGAATTTGCGTTCGCACAGCTCTTCGATAAGCCGCATTCGGCGTTCGTTTGCTCTCACCTGCCTCACCTCCTTTCCTTTGATGGCTGAATGGTATTAGGTCAATATGCAAGGTTTTTGCACATTGGAAAAAGTTTTTGAAAAAATACAAAAAGCCCCGACAAACAGACTTCCGTTTGGAAATCGTCTGTCGGGGCCTCTCGTTTTCTCGGCTTAACCCGCGACTACTCGGCAATATGACCTGAAACGGGATTTACTTTTTCACGGTGCTTTTCCAACCGTCCGACCCGTTCCGTCGTTACGCCCTATTCGGTTTTATTCGTTCCTACCTAATTGCTTATTATCTCCCCTGGCGGCGCGATAACCTCTATTCGCTCCCGCCTTCTGCTCATTCGTTTGCTCACCATAACCAGCCCGCACTTCGGGCAACGGAGCTTGACGCAGTCCTTTTCGTTCCTGTATCCGACCACCTCGCTACCGCAATTCACGCACCGCCTTCTCACGGGGTTCCAACTTTCCTGCATAATCCATAATCCCTCCTTCATCGTTCACATAATCGTCAACAATATTTTTCTTAATCTCGACTTTACGCGCACAAAACACACAATAAACTTCCGTTTTGTTGTAAAGTCAGTATAACTTGATACAACTCACCAGCACGCCCTGAATGTCGCACTCGTCGAGTTCTATGTCTCTCATACGCTTGTTTTCGGGGTGCAGAATTATCTTGCCGTCACGGTGGAAAATGCGTTTCAGCGTGGCGTTCCCGTCCACCAACGCGACCACCACCTGATCGTCGTCCGCGCTGTTCTGCCGCCGCACCACGATAAGGTCGCCCTTCTGTATCCCGATGTCTTTCATGCTGTCGCCGAAGGTGCGGAGCATAAACAGCTCCCCGCTCCCGAACAGGTCTTTCGGGAAAGTGTAACTGCCCTCGATGTTCTCCACCGCGAAGTTCGGCTCGCCACAGGCAATCTCGCCGAGCAGCGGCACCATGGTAGGCTCTCCGCCCGCCAGATTAGGCACGGTCTCAATCTTTCCGTCGGAGTCGCAGTTCAGTCTGCCCTCTCGCTCCAACGCCTTGACATACCTCTGCACCGTTGCAAGCGACCCGAGCCCCACCGCGTGCATAATCTGCCTGAAACTCGGCGTCTTCCCGTGTCTCTTCTGATAATCGATGTTGTATTGTGCCACTCGTTCAAGTGTATCCTGATTCAGAAGCCTACTCATTTTCGGTTACCAATTACTCAGCGGCATTCCACGCTTCCGCGTCCAATTTGGCTAACTTACCCCACATGTTTCCGATTTGCGGGTTGCAAAACAGCATGTTACGATTCGAATCCACAATCCATTCCTGCGAGTAAATCGTAAGCGTAACAGCGTTTTTGGGGTCATCCGAAAGGGTTTTAATGTGTTTCATCAAACCTTCTTTCTTGACAAAGTCATCAAACTGTTTTTCCGTGAAATAGCGCGGCAATCCGTTCAGCTTTTCTTTGAATTCGTCGATTTGTTCCTGCTCGATGTCCAAGAAGAACATCTTTTGAATGCAAGGGAACATAGGCGGCATTTCTTCGAATTTTTTCTTCTTTGTAGGATTTTCATCCAACAATCCTTCTATCTCGCCAACTTGACTTTCGCTTAATTTTTCACACCATGCAACATGACATTTTTCCGTAGAGAAAGAAAATTTCATTTGCGGGGACACGGCTTTCTTCAACAGCAATAAATAGCCGCTGTCCTTTCCGTCACGAAAACAGGGTTTGATTTGATAGACTTTGAAATAGCCTTTCAAACAGGCGCTTTCCACCCAATCCCCGATTTTTATTCCTTTAAGATTGTTCATATCGATTTCCACTTTCATTGCCCCCTGTATGTAGTTAGTTAGAGTGCCTCAAACTCTCGCCCACTCATATTTTCCGACAAAACATCCTGTTGACTAATTGTTACTGAGCCTTACCTTGCCGCGCGTACACAATTCATGAAATCCCTACTCTGCCGAACACCGACTAATATGCCACATTGTATTCCGCGCCCCTTTCGAGGACTTCCGCGCTCATCACTCGCATACTTCGCTCTATTACAGAACGCACCGTTTCGTTATTGTTTCCCACATAATATCAAAAGCCAGCCCCCTTGTCAAGAGACTGGCTCACCATTTTAAAAAGATTTCTCTATTCAAGTTCTGTCCATGTGCCGGTTTTAATATGATAAGCTATTTTATGCTGTGTGCAAAATGCTATCGTTTGGTTTACAAGGTTGTTAAAGTAGGCCTTATGATTTTTATATGCTGTTACATCTTTGTTATAATTCAACCTACCGAAAATTATCTTGTCAACAAAACTTACAGCATCCAAAATTTCTCCGTAATCTTGTTCTATTATATTCGGTGTTGGGTATGGTTCTATACTTACCCATGTTTTACAACCAGCATTGTGCAATGCCCGCAAAGAATTGATCCTGTCCAAATATGGGGCAGCATTAGGTTCCATCTTGAGCCTAAAATTTTCATTTAAAGAGATCAATGTAATGCCGTACTCGTTTTCAGATGAGCACTCTTTTAACTGTTCAGGCAAAATACCTTTTGTCAGCGCAGTACACTTTATATCTGCATTATTGAGCAGCTTAATGATTTTTAGACTCATATCTGCGACTTCAGGATAACCAAACATAAAAGGATCCGTTGTAAAACATAACTGTACCGACTTAATTTTGTCCTTTAGTCTTGGTATTTCTTTTTCAAGTATTTCTATTGCATTCTCTACAAGTTTTGGTTCACACCAATCAGCATAGCCCGCAACCTTTCCAAATCTCTTCGCTAGCATCATAGCATAACATGGATATTTGCATCCATGAGCGCAACCCAAAACATGGTTTATTGTATAGTCACCGTATTCAACTCCGGTTTTATAGAGCATTGTTTTCCTCTTTATTTTCTCCATCTTAAATCCCTCCAGAGACAAAAATGTAATCTGCTTCTGTATAATTGCTTAAGCGCTTACCTTTTTTTAAAATCCTCCTCAACTTTCCTTCTTCCATTAAAGGAACCAATACTTGGCTAATTATATGACTTTTTTTTAGCATTGTCCTACATTGAATGAAGTTACTAATCTCATCATATGTAATCACTCTCTTTTCATCCGCATATTTTGCCATTAACATTTGCCGCGCTTCAGTTGCGCGCTCACTAAGCAAACTAGCTTCATCATCATAACAGTCAGGAAACAATTCAAACAAACTAATTTGAGATGTATCACCAACTTTTTTGTTTTTATGAAATTTTGCGCCTTGAAAAACCTCCCATAGCGCCTTTTTCAACTGCTCAATTCCTTTAATATTCGGTGTGCAAAACATTATTTGATACAACTCGCTATTCTTTTGAGTTCTAAATTCATATTGGAATGTGTGTTTAATATTACCAGTTGTCAACTCCTTACTTATAAGGGCAATTAGGTCTTCGACATTGTTAATGTTTGACAAATCATGCCCCTCTAAACAAGCCTGAATTTTCTTGCCGCTTACTTGACTTTTTCCATTTCGCACAAAATCACTAGTAAAAACATTAAAAATAAGTTCAGCATAATATGTGCGTAAAAATTTCTGCAAAACGTTAATTTTCACCGTACCAAAATTATATGGATCCACAAACAATAATGTCGAGGCGTTATACACTCCGCAATATTTTGCAAATTTCTGCAATTGCTCTATATAATCATTTACATCTTCATTTGAAAAGTTGACATTCAAATTTGCAGGACGCGGTTTAATTATTGCTTCCACCAATTCCGTAATAACCATTAACCTGTCACTGTTGTGATCATTTAAAAATACATTGAACTCCACAGCAGGATGGGCCTGAGCGAACTCGCGCATATGCAGTAACGCTTTTAGTGGTGTACCTAATTCTCCGTCTGCATATATTCCTGCATTACACATGCAATCAATAAAATTAATCGTTGTTGCTTCTTTACGATTTGCTAAAACATATAGCCACTCTTTAACGTAGGAGGAAACATAATTAATCTTGTAAGTAGTTTGATCTTTTTTTTCGTCAAATAACCCCTTACGGTCTTTGTATTTGTTGTAAATTTCCTCAACTTGTTTTGAATACATTTTAAACTGTTCCCCACTTAGCACAAACTAATGATGATCATAAATTTCCCAAAAGAATTCTCAACCAAAGCTACAATGCTCTCAATAAAATATGCTTCTTTTCACATAACGCTTCAAAAGTCCTAAGCGCCTGATAACTTGGTTTAGTTTTTTCATTTTCCCAACGATTAACTGTAGAAAAACTTACCCCCATTAATTTTGCAAAATCGCTTTGACTTAGATGAAGCTGTAACCTAACTGATTTTACTTGATCACCAAATGTCATTTATAAACCTCCAACCATAGAAATTATAGCATCGATGCTATAATCTTGCAATACCGCAAAACTCCAATTTGTATTTTTAAAATATCACTAATTATTTTGTCTTTCGGGGAGGTGGGTATCGGGGGTGTTGGCGCGGGTCAAGGGCAAAAGATTTGCTTTTGACTTTATTATTGCCGATATTCCCACGCAAGTCTTTTGCTCTACCCTTGACCGCTTCGCCGCCCCCGATTTTCTCCTTGTTGTCGAAAGACAAATCCAAAGACAAGGAGATTTTCTTATGAACAACGAATTTACCCTACCCTTTACTTACCCGTCGGTTGCCCGTAACTTACCCGAAGTGACCAAATTACCTACCGTCACTTACCCGCAGGTTTCTCGCGGACGGGCGGCAGACTGTTCTATACTGCAACCGAAGGCGAAAAGGCAAAGCCGCACGCAAAGCAAGAAGCTTACCGATTCGCTTTCGAATACGCAAAAAGGAGGAGGAATATATGACGGAAGCACGCAGAAGAAATACGGTTCGAAAAAGAGGCGACGAACGCAAATCGGTGCGGTTAGAATACGGAAAAACAATCTTTCGGGACATATACGGAACAGTCACTTGAACGACATCAGAATCGAAGAGCTCATCACCGCGGAAGCGTGGCGGCTGAGCGAACAATTCGGCAAAACTTTCCTCGACTGCGAGGACATCGTGAAGCTCACGGGACTCGGACGCGACAACGTGCGAGGACTTATGCACAAGCGTTGCTTCCCCGTGGTGAAAGCGGGCAACAGACAAGTGGTGAGCATACTTGCATTCGTCACCTGGCAGATGACGGAGTATCTGAAAGGAGAAAATTCTTATGGCAAACTCAAAATCTAAAACGAAAAAGAAAAAGGTCGTCCGTCGCGGGAAAAACGAGGGTTCCGTCTATCAACGGAACGACGGACGGTGGTGCGCCGTAGTGTCTCTCGGATACGACAGCGACGGAAAACGCATACGCAAAATCTTTTACGGCTGGACGCGCTCCGAAGTCGCAATGAAGATGACCGCCGCACTGGGCGAAAAACTCAACGGCGGTCACGCTTCCGTCATCAACGACGATTTGCGGACACTGATACACGACTGGCTTGTCACGTTCAAGCAGGCGAACGTCAGCCCGCGCACTTTCGAGACCGCGGAGATGCTTGCAAAGCTCCACGTCTACCCTCACATAGGCGAACTCAAACTCGCGCAGGTCACCCCGAACATCATTCAGGGGGTGCTGAACAAAATGTTGGTCGCGGGATACTCGCTGGCGTATGTGCGCAAAGTCAAATTCCTGCTCAATCAGTTTTTCGCCTATGCGAAGGCAAATCGGTTCATCAACGACAATCCCGTATCGGAATGCATTGTCAAATCCACGCCCGAACACAAGGAACGCAAACAGGAAACGTACAAGGCAATCCCGATTGAAATCCGAGAGTATTTCCTCGAAGTCATCTCGAAAAACGACTTCATGAAGACGCTGTGTATGATACAGATGTTTGCGGGATTGCGCATCGGCGAAGCGCTTGCGCTGAAATGGAAAAACGTGGATTTCGACAACGGCATCATCTCCATCGACTCCGCTGTCACCGAATTGCCCGTACGCAACTCGGAAGGCAAAATTGTAGACCACCGCACCGTAATCTCGGACACCGAAACGGCGGCGAGCGTACGCGAAGTACCTATGCCCAACATACTGAAAACCACTCTGCTCGAATGGAAGAAATCCCGCTGGGTACAACAGCGCACGACTAACAAATCGTTTATCGGCCCGAACGACTTGGTTTTTGCCAACAACGAGGGGGAATTGCGCACATACACCGGCACGAAGACGATATTCCAGCGCCTTATGCGTCAGAACGGATTGGCGCCGTACAAGCTACACTTTCACTCTTTGCGGCACACTTATTCGAGTATGCTCTTCGAGTCGCGCGAAAACCCGAAAGTCATCCAAATGCTGCTCGGACACAAAAACGTCACGACGACAATCCGCACCTACAACAGCGTAGACCGCTCCTATTTCAAGCAAGCCGTCGACAAACTCGACTCGAAATTCCACTTCGATGACAACTGAAGTGCTTTTACTTAACAAAATCCCCCACCATAAGGTGGGAGGTTTTATTTACAATCCATCTTCTCCACAGGCAAATCGTTATTCGCTTATCTCGCCCAATGGATTCCCATCGCTCGGCGTTGCGCTTGCCGACGACGAGCATTTTTAAACCACAGTTTTTACACACGATATTATCTATCATTATAAATTATATTTGTACCCGCAACCAATGCTAGACAATTCATGATCAGAGTGCGAAGTTGCTTATTTAATCCTTCACTTACTAGCAGATTGCCATGAAAAGGATTTCCACTTATTTCTTTACGCTCATATGATAAGTGCATTTTTAAGCTGTTTATGTTGAGCAAAATTTTACTACGCTTTAGTTTTGCTACACCAACAAATTGTTTCTTACCATTAGGTTTCTGCTGATTGAGCAAAACTTCTATCGACTCTTCAGAGTCATACCAATTAATAGATGCTTCCATCATACCATCACTTCTATCTGCAGACTCAAACTGGAAAGCACTAAACAAAACATTTCCCTCGCAAATGAAATCCGAATTTGCAATTCCGCGTAAAAAATCATCTGGCATATCACGATTTGTCATTTCTGCCACCTAAACTAAATTTGCAAAAATCAACTGCAATACAGAGTCAATCTTCTCTTGGTAGTTAGTCTCATTTATCACACTCGTTTGCGATGTAAACTCATTGTTGGCCGACTCAATAACCAATCCCAAATAACTCCCTTCTAGATTTTGATTGTTTGATATTGCAATATAAATCCGCGCATGTGTGTAAGTCCAATTGATTATGATATAGCCATCTTCGTCCTCGAGAACTTTCAATTTAGGCAAAACCACATAATTTGTAAACTCATTGGATATCAAAATCAACCTTGCCCTTAAATAGGTCATTATTTTGCTGATAAAATTTAATTGTAAGTTTACACCAAATGTAAAATATTTTTCATCAAGTTCGCTAAACACATCATATTCTTCTGGCAAAACAGCATATGGCTTGGGCCCTACAGTCTCGTCTGTTTCCTCTAAATAAGTTCTTTTGGGAATATAATATTCGTCAACACTCGAAGGAGTGTTTAAATTCAAATAGGTATCTCTATCTTCAATTTTCATTTTCTTCCGGCTCCATGGCCTCGTGCAATTTTTGGGTTATTGCAGCACCGATAAACTCCTTTGCATAAGCGTGCAATTGCTCCAAAATAGCCCTATAATCCTTTATATTGATATTACCGATATGAATAAAATCACTATCCAGTAAAAAAATCTTCTCATTATTGTTCATTCCTAATCCAGACCGAATTTTTGCATGAGAAATCCCATCATCTAGCACATATTCAACTTCAAGATTAGATGTCAACACCTTATTTTCATCTTCAATCAGATTATATCCCCCTAACCACTGTGGGGCAATCAAATCGCGCCATAAACAAGTTTCTAGATTCAGTTTTTTCTTTGAAAATCCGTCTATATATCTTAACCCAACCCTTTCAAAAAATGGAGGTTGATAAATTTTTAAAAAAGACTCCATCGGCTTAGAAAAAAGATCGATGATGTTCTCCCAAGAATCATATTTCACTGTGGAGATAGAAATAAAACCGCTCGTGAGGTTTATTTTATAGTGCCCGTCAGTTGAGATAAAATTATGGTTCTTAATTTGCTGGCTTTGTAAAATTTTAGCCAAAGTTGGCTCTTTTTCAATATTGAAAGCAATTTCGTGTTGTTTTTCAATAGATAATTGATATATAGGGAATGTCTCCCTTATTAACGATTGGAATTGTATCGGATCCTCATTCTTTAATGCTAATATTTGAGGAAATTTTATTTGAATTATAGATTCTAGAATGGAATTCTTCTTGTACAACACTTTGCCCATATTGATTCTCCACCTCAAACTATACTTCTTTCGTCAATATTTGAGTGCATCACGTATAACAAAATATGCATCATATTACTGTTTTGGTATTATACCACACTTCATCTTCTTCATCAAATGGTATTGACTTAAAATTTAAGTTTTAATAGATGTTTCTCAAACATTAAGTTGTATTTCTTTTTATTTTTTGGTCGTATTTAGTCATAGTACGTTTTAAAACGCATGGCTGATAAGTCAAATCCAAAACTACAACATGATTCAATAAATCTGACAGCCAAATGTAGCCAATGGGTGAAAAATAGGGGGTTTTAGGGCGTTTTGGACAGGTCGGGAAAGGGAAATGGATTTTTCAAAAATTCAATCGAATTTTGACAATATATCTGACAGCAAATGGGCGTTTTTCTGACAGCCAATCGAATTTTGCCGATTGATTTTTGAAGTTTTGGAAAATGAAAAAAGCCCTGTAAACAGTGGCTTTTTTGAGTGGAGCTGATGGCGGGACTCGAACCCGCGACCTCTTCCTTACCAAGGAAGTGCTCTACCTCCTGAGCTACATCAGCGTATCGATGATTTTGACTGTCTGCGGCAACCTGAGTCTGCCTGCGTTTTTACCCCCTGCCGGCTTTACCAAGGAAGTGCTCTACCGACTGAGCCATAGCAGCATATGTGTGACGTCTCAAACGACGCTATATGATTATATGTTTTCGGGCGGGGTTTGTCAATGAAAATGCGCGAAGTACGCGAATGAATTTTGAATGCGGACAAATGTTGCCCGTGCGTTGCAAGGGAACTCACGCGAGGATGAGGTCATTGAGGTAGCTCGCGCCTATCAGGACGGCAAGATAGAGGAAGTTGATGAGGCTGAACAGCGCGAGATAACGTCCCGTACGTCCCGGATCGCGGCGGCGGTACTCTCCCAGAGTGATGAGGCTGGCGAGGGACGCCACGGGGGTCCCGAGCCCTCCTATGTTGACGGCGACGAGAAGGTGGCTGTAATCGGAGGTGAATTTGGAAAGAAGGACGGCGGAGGGCACGTTGCTGATGACCTGGCAGGACGCGGTGCCGACGAGCAACGGGGAAAACGCTATGAGTCCGCCGAGCGCCGTCTGCACCGTGGGGATGCGCGAGAGGTTGCCCGAAAACACGAAGAAAGCGCAGAACGTGAGGAGCAAGGCGTAGTCCACCCTGAGGAAGGCTTTGGGTTCCAGCACGAGGAGCGCGACGGTGACGGCGGCGAGCCCGACATAAAACGGGAACACCCTGAAAACTATGAGCACCGAGAGCGCGAAGAGTATGAAATACACCGCCATCCTCCATACGGGCGGCGCGGGGACTTCGGGGGTCTCGAGCTCCACCCTGACGGGTCTGACGAAGAGGCAGGTGAGGGCTATGAGCACGAACGCCACGCCGAAAGGAAGCGCCATGATCTTGAAAAACTCCTCTGCCGCGATGGAATAGTAGGAATAAAGATAGAGGTTCTGCGGATTGCCGAACGGAGTGAGCATCCCGCCGAGATTGGCGGCTACGTTCTGCATGACGAAGACGAAAGCGGTGTACTCTCTCTTCCCGCAGGAGGACAGCACATAATATCCGAGGGGCAGGAAGGTGACGAGCGCCATATCGTTTGCCATGATCATTGAGCCGAAATACGTGACGAAAACGAGGGCGAACGCGACTCTGCGCATATTGCCGAACGCGGTGACTATCTTTCCCGCCAGCCACTCGAAGAACCTGCGCTCTTTGAGCGCGCTGACCACGGCGAGGGTGCAGAATAGGCAGGACAGGGTGTCGGGGTCGAAGTAGTCGATATATCCCGCGTCCGGCGGCACGAAGAAGCAGGTCACCACGGCGGCGACCGCCGCTATGATGAGGACCATATGGCTCTTCAACAGCCCGAGGAAGATATTCATTCGCGGAGACGCCGCGTGTCTGCCTACTAATACGCTCATACCGAGGGATATTTGTATGCTTTTTTTATCAAAAAAGCAAGCGTTTGAAAGCAGTTGAAAAATTTTGTTCCCGAGGGGGATGCTCCGCGCGCCGAAAAAAAATTTTGTAACCTATCCGCGTATTCGATCGTATGTTTTTTGAGAACACGGGTGACCGCACCCGAAAAACGGAGTCGCCGCGTGTGAGCGCGGACTCCCCGTCAAAAAGGAGGACATATTGATGAAAAAGATACTGATACTCATAGTCATAGCGGCGCTCGCGGCGGCGCTCGCGGTAGGTCTGGTCGCCTGCAACACCGGAGAGGGCAATTCTCCCTCCGGCGGCGAGGGCGGCAACGTCACCACCCCCGGCGGAGACAACGACGACAACGTATCCGGCGGCGGCAGCGTATCCGGCGGCGGAGCCGAGGACGACGTTCCCGACGGCGACGTGAGCTTCAATCCCGGCGGCACGGGCGGATTCGACGAGGTGGACACCGCGGCGGAGGCATACGGTTTCAGCGCGGCATCTGCGGGGATGATAATCTCCTCCATGTATCAGGAGACCCCGGACGCGGCGACCGCTTCCTCCTCTCCCGCGACCGAGACGCCCGTCCCCGTCAGCGACGAGACCACGGCGATGCTGGACGGATATATGGCGCTTGTCGAAAGCCTGCTCGCGGACGGCGGGTTCACCGTGAGCGCGGAAGCGTCCGACCGCACGGAATATCAGGTCAAGACCACCGTGTCCTATACCGACATGAGCGGCGAGGTGAAGAGCTACGTCATGTACTACAACGAGACCCTCCGCCCCGACTACGACCACGACCGCGACCCCTATGAGGAAGAGGAAGAATATTCCATAAGCGGGATAATGATCGTCGACGGCAACGAGTACGACATCCGCGGCGAACGCAGTGTGGAGAGCGAACCCGGCGAACAGGAGGAGGAACTCGAATTCGTGGTCACCCTCCCCGAGGGACGCAGGATGGTGGTGGAACAGAGCGTGGAGACCGAGGGCGCGGAGCATGAGCGCGAATACAGCTACTCCGTATTCAGCGGCAGTACCCCCCTGGAAGAGAGTTCCTTCGAATATGAGCAGGAGCGCGGCGAGGTGGAGATAGAGATGACTTACTTCAACCGCGAGAGCGACAGCAGTCAGGTCTTCTATTTCGACAAAGAGACCGTGCGCGGCAGAGAAGTCATCCGCATCCGCGTGGGCAGTATGCACTCCACCACGGGATACTACGTCAACATCACCGAAAACCCCGACGGCACCAATTCCTACACCTACGAACTGATGGGCCGCAGATAACATCTCTGCGCCGCAAGGCGCGTCCTTCCGCAGGACGAGCCCCGCTCTTCCGAGCGGGGCTCGTCGTCCAATATTGCCGTTATTGCGGCTTAAACAATGCTTTTTGTGAAATTCATCTTGCGTTTTTGACAAGACCCGCCTTTTTTGCAAGACAATACATCCTGTACCCTCCCGTGAGGTCTGACGCGGTATATCCGTGTCCGGCAAGTATCCTTGCCGCGATGTAGCCGCGCAGTCCCACCGCGCAGGTGACGACGATCGGGGTGTCCTTCGGCACTTCGCCGAGCCTGTCGCGGAGTTCGTCCAGCGGAATGTTCAAGGAGCCCTCGATGTGCCCCGCCGCAAACTCCGACGGCGTGCGCACGTCCAGCACGAGATCCCCCTCCTTCACATCCTCGGCATAGGCGGGAGACATGAGCCCGTCCAATACGTTGCTCGCGATGAAGCCGAGCATATTCACGGGGCTCTTCGCCGAATTGTACGGAGGCGCGTAGCACAGCTCCATCTGCGCGAGGTCGCTCACCTTGCCTCCGAAACGCATTGCCGCCGCGATGACGTCTATCTGCTTTTCGACGTGCTCTTCCCCCACTCCCTGCGCGCCCAGCACCTTGCCGTCGCGGTCGAAGAGGAGTTTCAGTATCATCTGCTTCGCGCCGGGATAATAGGTGGCGTGCGAGAAGGGGAAAGCGTACACTTTGAGATACTCCCTCCCCGCGCGTCTGAGCTGTTTTTCGTTGAGTCCCACCGAAGCCGCGGTGAGCGAACACACCTTGACCACGCTCGCGCCCAGCACATCCGCGCCTCCCGAAGACGCGCCGCCCATGATGTTGTCGGCGACGCTCCTGCCCTGCCTGTTTGCAGGCCCCGCGAGGGGGATGAGGGTCTCGTTGCCGTCCGCGCCCCTGACGCTCACCGCGTCCCCCGCCGCATACACGTCGGGAAGAGAGGTCCTGAAGAAAGAGTCCACCGCGATCCCGCCGTCCGCCGCAAGTTCTCCTCCCGCCGACTTAAAGAGCGCAGTCTCGGGAGTGACCCCCAGCGCGAGCACGACTATGCCGAAATCCGCAGTTGTATCATCGGAAAACACCACTTTAAGCCCATCTTTTGATTTTTCTACGCTCTTGACCCCCGTGCCCGTGCGCACGTTTATCCCATTCTTCACGAGCTCTTCGGCAACGGGGACCGCCATCTCGGGATCCAGCGGAGGAAGGAGCTGGGGCTGAAATTCCGCAAGGGTCACGTTCACTCCGATGCGCGCAAGGTTTTCCGCCGTCTCCACGCCTATGAATCCGCCGCCCGCAACGAGCGCGGTCTTCACGCCGTGTTCGCGGATATAAGAAGAGAGCCCCGTGGCGTCCCTGACGTCGCGGAGGGTGAACACCCCCTCTCCTCCCCATCCGAAAGTCTTTGCCGAGGCTCCCGGAGCGAGCACGAGCTTGTCATAGCTTTCCTCATATTCCCTGCCCTCTCTCTCGCGCACGCGGACTTTCTTTGCGGCGGGGTCTATCCCCACCACCTCGGAGCGCACACGCACGTCTATCGCGAAACGCGCGCGCAAGAACCCCGGGCTCGCGACCGTCAGAGACTCCTCTTTTGCGATGGCGCCGCCCACGAAATAGGGCAATCCGCAATTTGCGTACGACACGTTGTCTCCTCTTTCGAAGATGACTATCTCGGCATTCTCATTCAGACGGCGCGCTCTCGTGGCGCAACTCGCGCCGCCCGCCACACCGCCTACGATGACTATCTTCATGGCACACCTCCGTGCTTTTTTTCTTGATTATACTCCCGACGGGACGCAAGGTAAATAGGCAAAATGTAGGAGATGTCGCCGCAAAGCCGAAAGGGGACGCACCGGGAGAGGTCCCCGCCCGCCGCGCTCCGCCGATGATCTGCCTGTCGGCACAGACGGCGCGGACTTCCGCCGCCGATACCCTACATCATCAAGGCGAATGACGCTGTGCGGGCGGAACTCGGCGGCGGACTCGGTCCGTATCATCCCGACCCACATGGGACACGAAGAACGCTTAAAGAAAGATTAAGAAAAAAATTTCGGATTTCAATACTGTTTTAAGCCCGACGGGGAATAATCAAGGCGTAAAGAGCGGAAACGTTCTTACGATATATCCTCCCTATGAAGCACGAAAGTGCAAAAACCCTCCCAATGGCGAAAGCCAAACAATCCTCCCCCCTGTTAGCGAAGAACCCTCCATTCATCTTCACTAACAAAAAAGAGACCGATCGCGAGATCGGTCTTTTTTTGCGGACAAAACGAACTTCTCATCGGGAGCTCTCGACTTCCCGTCCGAGCGGCGCGAAGGGTGCGGAGGATCGGCGAGACGCGGCGGGCGGAGATGCGAAACATGAAGCGGGCGGCTACGGGAACGCAACGGAGCGTCGGACGGCGAGCGGAGGCGCGTGGTATGAGGGCGGAGCGTCGGACGGCGAGCGAAGACGCGTGATCCGATGGTGGGGCGGCAGACAGAGGGGGAGAAGGGGGATGCCCCGCGATATATTTGACACGGGTGCGCGCGTATGATACAATTTCCGAAAAACTCGGGAAGTTCACTTGAAAAAGAGCAAACGTATCGCGATCCTGGCGCTGCTTCTGGCGCTGACAATCATATTGAGCCTGATACCCGTCAGGGTCAGTTCCGCCACGCTCGCTCTCACCCTGCTCCCCGTGTTCGTCATCGCGCTGACCCAAGACGTGGTGACGGGGCTTCTCGGAGGGCTCGTGATGGGGCTGACCTCCCTTGTGATGGCGTTCACCCTGAACGCCGGCTCCCCGACCTCCCCCATATTCCAGAATCCGCTGGTATCCGTACTGCCCAGACTTCTTGTGCCCCTTGTCGTTTTCGGAGTGATGAAAGGTTTCTCATCCGTCGCTCTGCGCATACGGGCAAAACGCGCCGAAAAAGGTCTCGCATCCGACGACGAGTCCGAGGAAAAGAGTCTCTGCAAAGAGGGGCTCCCCGACAAAACCCCCTCCGCTCCCCCTCTCCCCCGCCTGCTGCAAGCGGTGGCGGACGGGCTCGCCTGTGTCTGCGGAGTGCTCGCCAATACGGGGCTGGTGCTGGGCATGATGTGGGCGATCTACGGAGGCAAGAGCGTCAACGACACCCTCATCTCACCCGAATTCATGTCCGCCATGCTCTCGATAAACTTCGTTATAGAGATAGTGGTGTTCCCCCTCATCACTCCCCCGATAGCCTACGCAGTCCGAAAAAGCGTCTCCCGCGCCTGACCGCACCCTTTTCGGATGTGCGCGCGGGGTCGTGCGCGTGAGGTCGTACGCGCAAAGTCTCAAAACACATTGCTCTTAAAACAAAAAAGCACGCGGCGTTTCCGGACGCCGCGTGTTTTATCCTTTTGTGTTTTTCCTTTTGACTTGCGGAGAACGAATTCCAAGCAAAGAACCTCGGGGATTCATTCCGCAAATTTTTTCATGAACGCGAGGTATCCCTCGGCGCGCGCCGACGCGCTCTCGGAAGAAGATGCGGACGCCGCGGTGTAAAATTTGAGCTTGGGCTCCGTGCCGGAGGGACGGGCGCATATCCAGTCCCCTCCCGCGAGGTGGAGTTTGAGCGCGTTTGAGGAAGGAAGCTCTATCTTCTGCGTGCTTCCGTCCGCGTTCTTTCTCACCCCCGAGACCAGGTCGTCAGACGCCAGCACCCGAGAGCCGCAGATGTCGTCAAAGGACGCGCCGCGGAGCTTTTGCATTATCGCGCGCATACGATCCATCCCGTCCACCCCGCCGAAAGCGACGGAGGTCGATCTCTCGCAATAGTACCCGTGTTTGGCGTAAAGGTCCTGCAACACCTGCCAGAGGGACGCGTGCACGCTGTCGTAGTAGCATATCATCTCGGCGAAGATCATCGCGGCGGCGACTGCGTCCTTATCGCGGGCGTGGGTGCCGACAAGAGAACCGTAGCTCTCCTCGAATCCGAAGAGATAGACATATTCCCCCGTGGCCTCCCACTCTTTGATCTTTTCGCCGATGAACTTGAACCCCGTCAGCACGTCGAAGGTGGCGACGCCGTAGCTTTCGGCGATCTTTCTCGCAAGTTCGGTGGTGACGATGGTCTTGACGATGGCGCCGTTTGAGGGAAGGGTGCCGTTCTCCTTCCTGCGGCGGAGGATATACTCCGTCATGAGCGAGCCTATCTGATTGCCGTTGAGCAGGACGAACTTGCCCTTGTCGTCGCGTATGGCGACCCCCATCCTGTCGGCGTCGGGGTCTGTGCCGATGACGACGTCGCTTTTTATCTCATCGGCGAGCTTCACGCCGAGAGCGAGGGTGTCCGCCTCCTCGGGATTGGGGACGCGAACGGTGGAGAACTCGGTGTCCGGCAACGCCTGCTCGGGGACGACGGTGACGTTGATGCCCATATGCGCGAGCACCTTCGTGACGGGCATATGCCCCGTGCCGTGCACGGGAGTGTAGACTATCCTGACCTTGCCGCCGAACTCCTTCACCGCGTCGGGAGAGAGCCCGAGGCTCTCCACCGCGGCGAAATAATCGGCGTCCACTCCCCCTCCTATCACGGTGACGAGAGGCGCGACTTCCACGCCGTCCAGCCCTTTCACGCTCTCGGCGTCGAAATCCGCGTCTATCTTCTTTATGCCGAAATAAGGGGTTTTTGAGATGTATCCCACCACTTTATCCGTGCTTTCGGGCGACATCTGCGCGCCGTCGGGACCATAGACCTTGTAGCCGTTGTATATCTTGGGATTGTGGGAAGCGGTGATCATCACCCCCGCTTCGGCGCCGAGGGCGCGCACGGCAAAGGAGCACATGGGCACGGGACGCACGTCCTCGTAAAGGTATGCGCGGATGCCGCAACCTGCAAGTATCTTCGCGGTGAGCACCGCAAATTCATCGGACTTCCTGCGGGTGTCGCGGGCGATGACGACGCCTCTTTTCATGGCGGCTTCACCGAGAGAGGTTATGTAATCGGCAAGCCCCTTCGTGGCGCGCCCCACCGTGAAACGGTTCATCCTGTTGACGCCGAGATCGATGACGCCGCGCATACCTGCGGTGCCGAATTCCAAGGGAGCCCAGAAGCATTCCTTCTTCTCCTCATCCGTCATGGCAAGGAGTCTTGCGCGCTCTTTTTCGGTGAGCTCGTCCGAGGTTTTCCAACTGTCGTAATTTTCCAGATAACCCATTCTTCACCTCACGTCGGGAGTGGGCTTTTGCGCCCGCCCGCAATAAAAATATTATATTATAGTCGGGGGCGGGTGTCAATACGGAGAGGAGGGCGCAAGGCTATGTGCCTCTCGGGAAGGCGCGCTCTCCCGCTCTCTCCGAATATCCCCGCCCGCCTGCACATACTAAGCGTATGTACAAAAGCAGACCCTTCTTCCTCCCCCTGCTCATAGCGGCGCTTTTTGCGGCGGCGTGCATATCATACGGTATGACACCCTTACGCACGGCATACGCCGAACAGCCCGAGATAGGGCTCATAGCCAAGTTTTCCACCTATTACGGGGACAGCTCCGAAAACAGGAAACACAACGTCGCCCTCGCCGCAAAGGCGATAGACGGCGCAGTCATACTGCCCGAGGAGGAGTTTTCTTTCAACGACGCGGTGGGCGCGCGCACGGAAGAGAGGGGCTACCGTTCCGCTTTCGTCATCATGGAGGGACAATACGTGGAGGGAGTTGGCGGAGGAGTGTGTCAGGTGTCCGGCACCCTCTACAACTGCGCCCTGCTCGCGGACCTTGCGATAACCTGCGTACACCCGCACTCCCTGCCCGTGAGCTACGTCGCGCCCTCCTTCGACGCCATGGTCTCCTCCGCGAGCGACCTGCGCTTCGCCAACACGCTTTCGGCGCCCGTCACCCTGCGCATGACAGCGGACGGGAAATATCTCAAAGCCGAAATATACGGAGTGAAGGGAGAGTTCGACATCCGCCGCCGCTCCGAAACATTGCGGAACATACCAAAAGAGGTGGAATATCTCCCCGACCCCGCTCTACCCCTCGGTGAGGAAAGGGTGGACACATGGGGGCGGGACGGCTTGGTCTCGGAAGGCTGGCTGGAATATTTCGCGGACGGGGAACTCGTGCGCACCCTGCGCATACGCCGCGACACCTACAAACCGCAGAACCGCATCGTAATGGTGGGCTCGTCGCCGCACCCGCCGAAGGAAACGCAATTTGACGGCGCGCCCGCATCCGCACCCGCCGATCGGCAAGACTAACGACGCCGTTCGGGCGGAACTCGGCGGCGCAGGACTCTTTTTTATCATCCCGACCCGACACGCCGTTGAGGAAACGGAAAAATTCGAGGGGCGCGTGATATGAAAAAGGTCGGCAATGCGCCGACTATCTTCCCCCTTCATGTTATTCCGTCATAAAACCGCGCCGAGGGTCGCGGGCGCGGTCGAGACGAACATCGGAGGGCGAAACAAAACTCGTCCCCGCCGAGCAAGGGGCACCCCTTCTTTCGCGCGTCACCTCACGCCGAGGGCGCGGAGGGTCGAGGGAGAGGGACGATATTCAAAAGGTTTGTCCTCGTCGCCGTGATAGTCGCTGCCACCCGTGCGCACCAGACCGTAGCGGTCCGCGATCGCGGCGATGGTCTCCGTCTCGTCCTTGGAATGAGTGGGATAATAGGTCTCTATGCCTTTCAATCCGAAAGGTCTCAACCCCTCGACAAGGAGGCGGAGAGTCTTTTGTTGGAGATACTTCTTGGGATGTGCGAGAACGGCTATCCCTCCGAAGGAGGTGATGAGTCTGACGGCTTCCAAAGGGGAGATGCGACGGGTGTCGGCATAAGCCGCTCCCTCGGGGCCGAGATATCTGTTGAAGGCGTCCTGCACATCCTTGACGCACCCCTTTTCCACCATGCGGCGGGCGATGACCATCCTGCCCAACCCGTCCGCCGAGAAATCGAGATCGAGGCTCACGCCGAGGGCGGCGAGCTTTTCTCCTATCAGGAGATTGCGTTCGCGTCGCAAGCTCTTCACTTTTGCGATCTCTTCACAAAAAGAGGGGTTTTTGTAGTCGATATTGTATCCTAAAATATGGATTTCGCCTTTTGAATGCGCCGAGATCTCTATCCCCGGGACGAATTTCATCCCGAGTTCTTTGCAGGTCTCCTCCCCCTCGGCGAGCCCGTCCACGCTGTCGTGATCGGTCAGTGAGACAAGCTCCACGCCGAGCTTGCGCATATGCTCGACGACCTCCCGCGGCGAACGCAGTCCGTCGGAGGCGGAGGTATGCAGGTGCAGATCCGCTCTCATTCTTCCTCCTCGCCGGAGGGCAGGACGAACTC
Organism: uncultured Clostridia bacterium; assembly: GCA_944363035.1. Taxonomy (GTDB): domain Bacteria; phylum Bacillota; class Clostridia; order Christensenellales; family CAG-917; genus Limadaptatus. Next base: position 75,999 of record CALVTS010000004.1, on the reverse strand, counting down.
CGCCGCTTCGGTCAGACGTTCGGGCTCGGGGTCCTCGAACTTGTCCAGCTTGCGCACTATCTGCTGATTGCGGAAGTCGATGTCCTCCACCGCCTTGACCACGCTTTCGGCGCGGGTCTTGACGGTGCGTATGAGGTCGGTGAACTTGCCGAAATCCTTTTTGACCTTTGCCATGAGCACGGTGATCTCCCCGCTCTTTTTCTGGAGTTTGAGGGTGTTGAACCCCACTTGCAGGCTGTTGAGCAAGGCGGCTATGGTGGTGGGTCCGCACACCGTCACGCGGAATTCGCTTTGCAACCCGCTCGCAAACGCGCCGTCCCTCATTATCTCGGCGTACAATCCCTCGTTGGGGACGTAAAGCACCGCAAAATTCGTGGTGCGCGGAGGACGGATATACTTGCTCGCAATGCTCCTCGCCTCCCCTTTCACCCTGTCCAGCAACGCCTTTCGCGCCGCCTCGACCGCGAGTTTGTCACCGTTGTCCCCCGCCTCCACCAGTCTGGTGTAATCTTCCAGGGGAAACTTTGCGTCGATGGGGAGATAGACCTCCTCCTCTCCCCCCTGACCGGGCATGACGACCACGAAATCCACCGCCTCCTGGGAGCGCGGATTGAGCCTGAACTGCGTCTTGTACTGCTCGGAAGAAAGTATCTGCTCGAACAGGCTTTGGAGGGCGACCTCTCCCCAGCTCCCACGGGTCTTGACATTGGAGAAGATTCGGTTGAGATTGCCCACTTTGGAGGTGAGCTCCTTCATCTCGCCGAAGCCCTTCTGCACGCTGTCCAACCTGTCGCTGACCTGCTTGAAAGCGGTCTCCACCCTCTTGTCCAGAGTCTCGGAGAGCTTTTCCTCCACGGTGGCGCGCATCTTTTCGAGCTGTTTTTCGTTGTCGCCGCGCACTTCCGTGAGAGCGCTCTTCATCTCGGCGCGCATCTTGTCCACGTTTTCGACAAGCTCCCTCCTTATCTCGGAGAGTTGCTTCTGCATATCCCCGCGCATATCGGCGACTCCCGCCTTGAACTCCGCCTTGACGGCGTCCAGATTTTTGCCGAGGGTCTCCCCCGTCCTTTCGGCGTTCTGCCTCTCGGCGGCGCCGAGCTCCTTCATCGCGGAGGACATATATTCCGAGAGCCGATCCGTCTTTTTCTCCTCGTTTTCGAGATAGGCGCCGAGCATATTCGCCACCGCTGTGTTGCTCTGCGAGTTGGATTCCGCGATGGATCTGCGCGCGAAATCTATCTCGCGGGTGAGTTCCTCGCGGGTGTTTTTGAGCTCGCTCGGCGAGACTCCTCCTCCCACGCGCTTCCGCATGAGAGAGACTATGAGCGCCGCGCACGCGCATATTGCCGCGACTGCGGCGAAAACGACTGTGAGTATCTCTGCTGTGGTCATCTTTCGGTCTCCTGTTTTTTCGCCCTCTTTTCAAGAAAAGCCAGAGCTTTCTCCCTGTCGCGCAGGAGGGGGTTCATCACGGCTTCCCGCAACAGCGCGCCGAGAGCCTCTCCTATCTCCCTGCCGACGAGCCCGACCGCCTCGGCGTCCTCCCCCCGCACGGGGAGATCGGCGACGGAAAGGGGGGTGCCGTCCTCTTTCATCTCCCTCCACACCCTCTCGATGCGAAGCTCCCCAACATCCTCCCCTCGGGTAGCGCGCGCGTCCGCGCGTTTCAACGCTATGAGCTCGTCCGCGATGTCGGCGTGTCCCGCCAAAAAGACGCGGAGCTTGTTTTCGGACATATCCCCTTTGAGGTCTGTCATGTGCCATCTCACAAGGCGCGCCGTCCTCTCTGCCCTGCGCCGAGGCATCCCGAGCGCCGTAGTCCGCGCCAGCGTCATGCTCTCGCCGAGCGTCTCGTGCCCGTGCATATTCCCCTGCGCGTCGAAGGCGGGACGCTTGCCCACGTCGTGCAGGAGCGCCGCCCACCTCACTTCGGGAGGGGAAAACGCATATGCCTGTTCGGAGTGGCGGTATGCGTCGTAGATGTGATATTTCGCGGGCTGTTCCAGCCCGTCCAGCGCGGCGAGCTCGGGGAGCAGGATATCGACGAGCCCCAGCTCCTTCATGAGCCCGAGCCCCCTGACGTGCCCTCGGGAGACGCCGAGTTCGGGATAGGCGGTGTCCGCGACGAAGATCTTGTCCAGCTCGGCGAACACCCTCTCCTTTGCCACGTCGAGCACCAGTCTCGCATTGCGGCGGGCGGCGGCGAAGGTCTCGGGATGAAGAGAGAACCCGAGCTCTGCGGCGAAGCGCACCAGCCTCAGCACCCTGAGCCCGTCCTCGCCGAACACGGCGTCGGGGTCGCGCACGGCGCGGAGCACCCCCGCCTCGATGTCCTCCATACCTCCCGTAAAGTCGGTGTACGTCTCGGTCAGCGGGTCGAAATAGACGGCGTTCACCGTGAGATCGCGTCTCAGCGCATCCGCCCTCATATCCCCGGTGAAAGTCACCTTTTCGGGGCGGTGGGCGCCGCTCGCCTCGGGATAGCTGTCCGTCCTGAACGCGGTGTATTCCGCAGAAAAACCGCGCCTGTATATGCGCGCCGTACCCAGGCGCATACTCTTCTCGCTTATTTCAAAATCCGACGTTGAAATGAGCTTTTTGACATCTTCTACCCCGAGTTCGGAACATATGTCCAGATCCCGCGGGGTCACGCCGAGCAGTCTGTCGCGGCAATATCCCCCCACCGCGAAGAGTCTGGACCCCTCGGGGAAGAGCGCCGCAAGCTCTTTCAGCGCGCGGATGTCAGCCGCCATACACTTCGGGCGCGAGCACGCACACGTCGGGCAGATTGCGGAACTTTTCGGCATAATCCAGCCCGAACCCCACCACGTATTCGTTGGGTATCTCGAAGCCGATATAATCCCCTTTGAGCTCCACCTTCCTGCGGGAGGGCTTGTCCAACAGCGCGCACAGCTTCACGGACGCGGGACCGCGCGCCTCCAAGAGGCGTTTGAGGTAAACGAGCGTGACCCCCGTGTCTATGATGTCCTCCACGATGAGCAGGTGCTTGCCCGCCACGGGCGAGGAGAAATCTTTGAGCATCTTGACCTCCCCCGAAGTGGTGGCTCCCGAACCGTAACTGGACACGGCGATGAAATCCACCTCCACGTCCCCCGTGAGCTCGCGGAACAGATCCGCGAAAAAGATGGTCGCGCCGCGCAGTATGCACACCACGAGAAGGGGCTTGCCCTCGTAGTCGCGGTTTATCTCGGCGGCGAGCTCTTTGACTCTTTTTGCTATCTCCTCTCGGGAGACGAGCACCTTTGCGATTTCTTTACCGTACATCTTTATCCTCTGTTATTTTGATCGCGTGTTTTGTGTTCGGGGTGATCTTCACCCTGTCCGAAATCTCCACCCCTGCGGCGAAGAGTATCTCTCCTCCGACGGCACAGACGGTGATGTCGTCGCGTTTGCGCAAGGGGAATTTCCTGTCCGTGAGAAAGTCGCCGAAGCTCTTGCTCCCTCCGCCGAACTTCGTGATGCGGTCCCCCTCTCTCCTCTTTCTCAGCACCGCGCCCTCGGGGATGGCGTCCGCGTCGATGTAAAGAGCTCCCTCTTCGCGCGCCTGTTCGGGCGGGACGCTTTCCGCCCTGATCCCCATGCCCTCGAAAGGGACGCTCCCGTCAAAAGGTATCTCGTCCTCCTGCTTTTTGAAGACGCGGTTTGAAAACACCACATATCCGCCGTCCAGATGCGCCGTGACCCCGTGAGAGAGGGACACCCTCTTGCCGTTTCCGGAGCCGACGAGCCCGATGACGGCGGCGTAATGCCTGTCCTCCACGTCCTGCACCGCTCCCAGCGCGGCGCACGCGCGCGCCATCGCCCTCTTCGCCACTGCGGGAGACTCGAATACGGACGCGGGCACTTTCGCCTCCCCGTCCTCCGTCTCCGGGAAAGGAGTGAGTTTTTCTATGAGGTCGTCCGCCTCGGCGGCGTTTCTCGCAAGCCTCGCGAAGGAGGCGTTGAGCGCGGGGAATCTCTCTTTCAGCGTCGCGAGCTCGCCGCGCAGAAAATTGCGGGTGTAGCTCTCGTCCGAATTGGTCTCGTCCTCGACGAAGGGTATCCCGTGCTCCCGCGCATAGCGGTCTATCTCCTCCCGCGAGACGGAAAGCAGAGGTCTGAGATAGGGGCTCCGCACCTCGGACATCCCTCTCAGCCCGCGCACTCCCGTGCCGCGGAGTATGCGCATGAGTATGGTCTCCGTCTGATCGTCGGCGTGATGGGCGAGGACCACGAAATCGCACTCCCCCCGCTCCACGAGCCCTCGGAATATCTCATAGCGCAGCTTGCGCGCCGCCTCCTCGACGGTGAGTTTCTCCCGTCGTGCAAGCTCTGGCGCGGAGACGCGGAAGAGCTTGCACTCCACCCCGCGTTCCTCCGAAAATCTTTGCGCGAACCGCGCGTCCGCAAGCGACCTCTCGCCGCGTATGCCGTGTTCGACGTGTACGGCAAAGAGATCCGCTCCCGCGCGCTTCATGAGGTCGAAGAGCACGGCGGAGTCCCTCCCGCCCGAAAACGCGAGCGCGAACCGCGCGCCGCGAGGCAGACGGAGCCGAAATCTCTCTCCCGTCACAGTCTTCATAATGTAGTAATTATAAAACAAAACTCTTATCTTTGCAAGGCGCTCGCGGGTTTTCAAAAAAGCTAGCGGGCGACGAGCCGCATGACCATCACGGTGCAGTCGTCCTGCGCTCCCGCTCCGAGCGCGCGTTCGAGGAGCCTGTCGGCGAGCACCTGCGGATTGAAAGAGCGTATCTCCTCCACCGCGTCTATCACACCCTGTTCGTCCAATGCGTCATACACTCCGTCCGACATCATGATGACTATGTCGCCGTCGTAAAGCTGGCGGCGGCAGGTGAGAGGCAGGGCGCGTTCGAGGATGCCGACGGGCGGCGCGGAGCCCGAGATCACCTCCACGCTCCCCCTGTGACACACGAATGTGGACACCGCCCCCATCTTGATGATGTCCATGCCTCCCGACACCGTGTCCACCACCGCGATGTCCAGGGAGGAGAAATTCTCCTCCGAGGTGAGACAGAGCAATTTGTTGACGAGGGTGAGGATGACGGCGTTGTCGAACCCCGCCCTGTAAAAGTTCTCCACCATGGCGATCGCGTCCCTGCTCGCGCGGGAAGCGTGTTCGCCGCTCCCCATGCCGTCCGAGAGCGCGAAGAGCCTGCGGCGGCGGGAGGGACAGAGCACGCTCTTGGTGTCCCCCGATACCTTCTCCCCTCCGCGGCTCTTTTCGGCGATGCCGTACGCCACCTCGAATACGGGGCTCGCCGCAAGATGCACCACGCAGTCCTCCCCCCTCGGAGTCACCGCGACCCTTTCGAGGGAAACGCCCGCGCAAGCGGAAACTATGCGCGGGAGCACCAGCTTGTCCGCGTCCGACGCCCTGACGGTGAGCGCGACGGAGACCGTCGCTCCCTCTCCGCTCACCGCGATCTCCCCCGCCACGATGTTGTGCCGCAAAAGTTCCGCGGCGATTGCGTCCTGCTCCTCCTCGCCGAAACACACCTTTTCGCCGCACTCCCGCGCAAGAGAATCCAGCACAAGGGATACCCCCGCGAATTGCTCGGACATCAGCCGCTTTGTCTCGTTCATGCCACCCGCCTCCTCGGCGCGTCTGCGGTATGCCTCCGCCGCGCCCGACACCACGGAGGCGAGATTGTGCATCTTTTTGCAACTGCCCGTGACAAAGGGCGGCATATCCAGGATGGTCACCTTGCCGCGGGTCAGAGCCGCGTTCGCCATGGGCAGTATCACCCCTTCCGTGCTCCCGCCCAACGCCGCGAAACACCCCTCCCTTTCGGGACATCTGCCGCAATAGTTTTTGGAGACCTCCGCCGCGAGCCGCTCGGGAGTGTAGCGGTTCACCTCGCTCTCGAGCTCTCTGAGGTTGCCGGACATATCGTAAAACACCTTGCTCACGGACATCAGCCTCGCGGAAAGTTCCGAACGGTTGCGGTTGAGTATGCCGCCGACCGCCGCCGCGGTCCCCCGCTTGCCCCCGAACAGACCGCTCACCGCCCGCAACGGGAGCATGACGAAAGCGAGCGCTCCCAGCGCGACGGCGATGAGATCCTGCCACCCCCAGCCCGCAGGCGCCGCCGCAAGCCAGAACAACGCATATACGCCCGTCACGCCGAAGGAAGTCGCCCACTTCGTGAAAGGGCGCAGAGCCGCCGCCGCCGCGGACGCCAACGCCGCGAACGCTATGACGTCCGGGGCACGAAAAGCCGCCGCGCAACCTATCCCCGCGAGCACCGCGAAAGCAAAGCCTGAGGCGGCACCCGCACCGTGTGCGAACAACAGCAAAAAGAATGAGAACAAAAAGAATACGGGGCGCGCGCCCTCTATGACTATGCACGCCGCGGCATAGGCGAAAGTGATGACGACGATCCCGCCCGCGATGAGCTCATCAGGCGTGAATCTGGTCTTTATACCCCTGAAAAGCACAGCATAACATATCGTTTGTGCGCAAAACGCGAATACGCCCGCCAGCACGAAAGAGAGCACCCCCTCTGTCACCCGACCTCCGAACACCACCGTGAGCACCGCGTGCGGAAGCTCTGATAGAAGCGCGGTCACGGTGGTCCAGACTATGCTCACGTTCTTGCGCATCCGATAAAATATTATGTAAACGACCGCAAACGCCACAACGGGGACGACCGTATAAAGCAGGGTGAAAAGCGTAGGAGAAAACGCGATGACCGAAAGCAGATATACGGGCGCGACGATGAGCATATTCTGCCCCGCGTAACACAGCCCCGCAAACATCCCGAGCGCAAGCGCTCCCCCGAATCCGTCAACGGAGGCGACCAGCACCATCGCCGCCATGCCCGCGGCATAGCTCGCCGCCTTGGCGGGAGACAGCAGATATCTGCGCGGCGCGTGAGCGCGCCTCTTCCTGCGCACCCTTTCCGCCCTTAGAGAAAAAGCTCTTTCCACACCGCCACCATACCCCCTCCCGCACGCAAAAATCTTCCCTTCCCCGCAGCACTCCTCCCCTCCCTGCCGAATCCTGCCGAATCACGATCACGCGGGAGGGGGCCAATCCTCCCCTGTTGAGGGGACGTACCCCCATTAAACCAGCCCGAACACGACGTGAACTTATTTGAAGTGGAGTCTGACTCCCACGTATACTTATTCGGGGTGTGTTTGATTTCCACGTACACTTATTCGGAGTGGAGCCGCCCAGCCAAACTTGCACAGGGCGCAGCCCTCTTGCAAGTCGGCGGCGACGAAGTGAGTGCCGAGGGCGAGACGTAAAGTGCGTCGGCAATGCGCCACTCTCTTCGCGAAGCGGGCGCATTGCAAGCGGCATAATATGGCGGCGCCGCAGAGGCGCCGTCCTCGGTAGCCCTCATGCCCGAGCGCCGAAGGTTTCCCCCAAAATGGTGGGTCCCCTTTTAAGGGGGAACGATTTTGGGGGAAACCCGCAGGAAGGGGGCAACAATACTTCCCTGTTGCGGGAACGTAACCCCCAAATTAAATTAGACTGAGCACGCCACACACTTATTCGTCGTGTTCAAGCACGCTCTATCATGCTGTACGTCTCGCGGGTGAATGTTGGCTCCCCCTCCAACCCGGGGACCCCACAAAATGCACGCATTTTGCGGGGAGCCCCATTCGGGCTTTCCTCCCCCGTGTCCGAACGAGTTCAGTCCTCGCATCATGCGGGACTGACTGTACATCTCTACAAAAGTTTTTTATATCGCACTCACATAATCAAGCGGAGACCTGCACTTGCTGATGACCCGGCACGGGAGGAGGAATTCGGCGCTCGCAAGTTAAAGCCCGTGTCTTTTTAGATTTACGGCGTTGCTCGGCACTCAGGAGAACGCGCCGCGACTTGCAAGAGCGGGCGCAAACGCCCGCTGTGCAAGTTTGGCTGAGCGGCGCGCGAAACCGTCTCCGAATGAGTGTACGTGAAGTTCAAACACACTCCAAATAAGTGCACGTGGGGTTCAAACGAGCACCGAAAGAGTTCACGTCGTGCTCGGGCTGATTTAATGGAGTTTACGTTCCCGCTACATAGTAATATTGCTCCCCCTCCTCCCCTTCGGGACTCCTCCCCCACTCGGGATAGAGTACTGTCCTCCTAAAATGCGGGATATGCTTTTTCATAAAGGCGCAAACCGCGCATTTATGAAAACACCTCTTGAAAAAAGTTTGAGTCTCGCATAGAGATAATCAAGCGGATACCAGCACTTACCGAACATCGCTCGCGGGGCGAGGAGGGCGACTCGACGCGCACCGAGCCCGTGTCTACTTAATAGCCGTCTAGCTTGCGAGATCGCAGATACGCGCCGCGACTTGCAAGAGCGGGCGCAAACGCCCGCTGTGCAAGTTTGGCTGAGCGGCGCGTGAGACCGTCTTCGAATAAGTTCACGTGGGGTTCAAACACGTCTCCGAAAAAGAGACGTAAAGTTCAGGTTGCACTTCGAATAAGTATACGTGGGAGTCAAGAACGCTCCGAATAAGTTTACGTGGGATTCAGGCACGCTCCGAACAAGTGCACGTCGCGTTTGTAGACGCCCGCTACTACCCCTATCCGCTGAAAGGCGTCATTTGGATGAAGAGCAAGGAAGAGCCGCGACTCACGGACGCGTAGCGTACTCCTCGTACGTAAGCGGTCGGGATCGCGGCTCTGACACAGCTATTCGCCAAATGACGCCTTTCAGTCGGCGTAGTTGGTGAAATAATTCTGTATGTAAACGATAGGAGTCCCCTTGTCACCGGAGCCGGAGGTGAGGTCGGCGAGGGAGCCGAGAAGGTCGGTGAGACGACGGGGGGTGGTGCCTTGGGACGCCTGGGAGGCGAAGAGGGAGGCGGGTTTTTGTTTGATCATATCCTGGATGGCGCGTTTGGCGTCATCGCCGCGGAGGTCGCCGATGGCGTTGTCGGCGAGATATTTGAGTTTGAGCTCGTTGGGGGTGCCGACGAGCCCAGAGGTGTAGGCGGGGGAAACGACAGGGTCCGCAAGCTCCCAGATCTTGCCGACGGGATCCTTGAAGGCGCCGTCGCCGTACACCATGACCTCGACGCGCTTGCCCGTCTTTTGGAGGATTATCTCCTGCACTGCGGCGACAAATTTGTCGCAGTCGCGGGGGAAGAGCTTGACGCTGTCGTCTGTGGCGAGGTTGGAGCCCAGGATGCCGTAGTCGGGATTGTAGCCGCTCCCGTCCACGGGGGCGTTCATTATCTCGTGCATGGAGATGACCTTTTCCGCGCCGGCGTCGAGGAGGAGCCTCTTGGTGCGGAAGCGGGTGTGAATGTCCGCATTGATGACGACCTTGGCGTATTTCAATATCTCCTGAGGACGGTTGGCGAGGATGATCTCGGTGTCGGCGCCCGCCATCTCCTTGTAAAGGGCGATGTAATCCATGCCCGTGAAGGGATGCTTGACTTCGCCGAAGGTGGCGTAGACCTCCTTTTCGGTGAAGACGTCGGTGTAGGGATTGACGCCGTGCGCGTCGAGAGCGTCCACGTCCATGAGGTGATTGCCCACCTCGTCGGAGGGATAGCTGAGCATGATGACCAGCTTGTCCACGCCCTGCGCGATGCCCTTCAACAGCATGGAAAAGCGGTTGCGGGAAAGGATGGGGAAGATGAGTCCCACGGTGCCGCCGCCCGTCTTTTGGCGGACGTCTTTTGCTATCTGCTCAACGGTGGCGTAGTTGCCCTGAGCGCGCGCCACGACCGCTTCGGTGACGGCGAGCACGTCGCGATCCTGCACCTTGAAGCCGGTGTCGGGATCGTTTGCCGCCGCGAGCAAGCTCTCCGCGACGACGAGGGGGAGGTCGTCCCCTTTCTTGATTATGGGTGCTTTGATGCCTCTTGAAATGGTGCCTACAGTTGCCATATCTCCTCCGTGACCGAGTAAATTCCCGAATGTGGCGGAGAGCGCACACTCCCCGTGAACGCAGATATTATACTACACCTCCGCTTTTATGTAAACTACAAATACGTCCGCCCGCATTGACAAAATGCGGACGCGGGCGCATACTGCCCGTATGGACGCAAACGGCAGTATATTCAGGATAGCGCGGGTGGGACTGCACTTTTTCGAAGAGCCCTGCATCTCGGGGGAACGCGGGAGCGGCACGGTGTTCTTTTCGGGATGCGATATGCACTGTCCGTTTTGTCAGAACGCCGAGATATCGCGGGGCGGGAAGGGCGTGAACGTGAGCGGGGATGAACTGCTCTTTTTGTTTGAACACCTAGAAAAAGAGGGAGCGGAAAACATAAACCTGGTCACTCCCACTCCGTGGACAAAATCGCTCATTCCCGTGCTTAAAGAGTACAAAACGCGCGGTAAACTCCCGATAGTGTGGAACAGCAACGGCACGGACGATCCCGCCGCGTTGAAAGAGGCAGAGGGCGTGGTGGATGTGTGGTTGCCCGATCTTAAATATTCCGACGCCGCTCTCGCAAGAGCGTACGGCGCGGGAGAGGACTACCCCGAGCGCGCGAAAGCCGCCCTTGCCGAGATGAAAAGGCAGCGCCCCGAGGACGTGTTCGACGAGCGCGGGATGATGAAAAAGGGGGTCGTCGTGCGCCATCTCGTGCTCCCGGGAGCCGCCGAGAACACGGCGGGAGTGATGAGGACGATCGCCGCAACGGACAAAGACACCTACGTCAGCGTGATGGCGCAGTATTTCCCCACCCCCGCAGTAAAAGACCATCCCCTGCTCTCCCGCAGAGTGACGGAGGAGGAATACGACAAGGCTCTCGACGCCTTTTTCGCCGCGGGACTCAAAAACGGTTTTTCGCAGGAGCCCGAGAGCGCGACTGAGGATTACGTCCCCGATTTTTCGGCAAGTATTGCGGAACTGAAAGACCTGCTCGGCGGTTGACCGAACAGGTCTTTTCCCTTTGTGCTTATTTTTACGCTATTTCCTTTTGGGCAGATTTGCCTCCGCGCTTTAAATTTGCGATAATTCTCGCCATTCCCTTTTGAGTTGGCTTGCCTCCGCGCCCTAAAAGAGTCGGAGAGACACAATGCCGTAGGTCCGCTGTCGTGCGCTATCCCAAGGTCTTGTAGAGCCCTGCCAATGCGCTCACCGTCGTGCCGCCCGCAAAATAGGGCTCATCGGGCAGAAAGAAGAGTTCTCTGCGCTTTGCCGCATTGCCGGTGACGGAAACCCCGTCCAGCAATATCTCGCCGCCGTCGGGACGCAACACGTCCGCGATGAGGCGCAAAAGCGTGGTCTTGCCCGCGCCGTTGATGCCGACCAGTCCGAACACCGCGCCGTCGGGGACGGTGAGGTCGACACCGGCGAGCACAGGCTTTTTGCCGTAGGATTTTTTCAGTCCTCTGATCTCGAGCATTTCAGATCTCCTCCTTACCTTGCGGCGCGCGTATATGCGCACACGCAAGCGTATGTGAAATTGTATCGCGCGCGAAAAAAGGTCTTGTCAAAATTTGTCGGAGCGTGATATACTTTTGAAAACGCTCCGAGACGTCAACGCCTCGGCGGAGGGAGAAATGAGGGAAGGAAAAGTGTTTTTCGAAGCGGCGCGCGTCATGCCCGTTCTGAGCATCCTCTCTTTCTCGCATTGACGCGATACGTCCCCCTTTCGGGGACGTTTTTTTGTGCGTCGGAAGGCAAAAAATAACATCAGGGAGATATATCTTATGGCAGTCAATCTCGTCTACGACATCAACGACAAGCCGCCGTTCGGGAAATTGCTGGTGCTTGCATTGCAACAGCTTCTCGCGATAATGGCGGCGACCATCGCCGTACCCGTTGCGATCGGTCTTCCCACGCAAGTGCCCGCCGCCATCCTCGGCGCGGGCGTCGGGACTCTTGTATATCTGCTCTTCACCAGATTCAAGAGCCCTGTGTTCCTCGGCAGTTCCTTCGCGTTCATCAGTTCCCTCATCGCGGCGACCTCTTTCGGCTATCTGGGCATTTTGGTGGGCGCGGCGTTTGCGGGACTCGTCTACGTCATCATCGCGGTGGTCATCCACTTTGCCGGCACCAAATGGGTGTCCAAGCTGATGCCTCCCGTGGTCATAGGGCCCACCGTGGCGCTCATCGGTCTGTCCCTCGCAGGCAGTGCGGTGACCAGCATCACCACGGCGGCGGGCGACTCCGTCAACGGAGCGTACAACCTTGTCGCGCTCTTCTGCGGCTTGGTCACCTTCTTCACCGTCGTCGTGTGCTCGGGTCAGAAGCGTTTCAAGACCATGAAGCTCATCCCCTTCATCATCGGCATCGGAGCGGGCTATGTGGTGGCGGCGATATTCACCGCGTTCGGACTCGGCTTCGACGTGGACTACCTCAAAATAGTGGACTTCGGTCCCCTGGTCAACAACTTCGTGGACGAAGCGGGCAACTTCGTGGGCGTGACCGCCTTCCTCAACTATCCCGATTTCGCCCTCATCGAAGGCATCAGAGAGATCATCGACGGCGAAGCTCGCACGGGCGTCGAGGGCGCGGTGCTCCTCAACGGACAGGGCGTGGCGGAAGTGGCGCTCGCATTCATCCCCGTGGCGCTCGTCGTGTTTGCGGAACACATCGCCGACCACAAGAACCTTGGCTCCATCATAGGCCGCGACCTCGTCGAGGGAGAACCCGGACTCAAACGCACTCTGCTGGGCGACGGCGTGGGCTCCATCGCCGGCACCATCCTGGGCATCTGCCCCAACACCACCTACGGCGAATCCGTGGGTTGCGTCGCCATCACGGGCAACGCCTCGGTGCGCACCATCTTCGTCACCGCCATCATGTGCGTGGTGCTCTCCTTCCTCTCCCCCATCATGGCGCTTCTGCAGACCATACCCGCGGCGGTCATGGGCGGCGTGTGCTTCACCCTCTACGGTTTCATCGCGGTGAGCGGTCTCAAAATGTTCAAGGACATCGACCTCGGGGAAAACAAGAACCTCTTTGTCGTCAGCGCGATACTCATCGCGGGCATAGGCGGGCTCGCCATCCAGATCCCCTATCATATCGCAGGCGACGGACTTGTGGACAAAGCCATCACCGTGACCTCCATCGCCACCGCGCTCATCCTCGGCATCATCACCTACGCCGTGATGAACAAGATAGAAAAGGGCAAGCTCGGTCAGGGCGAAGAGGAAGCCAGCGTTCCCTCCGCCGCCGTCGAGAACTCCGTAGAGCCCAAGCTCCTGCACGGAGAGGAGGACGCGGAGAACATCGCGGACGATGCGCCTAAGACCGCGGACGCCGAAGAGACGGCGTCGGTCACGGCAGAAACCGAAACCAAGGAGGAATGACATGAAAGACTATCCCAACGTCACCATCCTGGATCACCCTCTCATCAGACATAAGATCGCGATACTCCGCGACGTCAACACCGGGATGAAAGAGTTCCGCGAGCTGGTTGAGGAGATCACCACCCTCATGGTGTACGAGAGCTTCAAGCACGTCCCCACCAAAAAAGTGATGGTGCAGACTCCCCTCGAACTCACAGAGCAGACCATGGTCGCGGACGGCGCGGTCGCAGTCGTGCCCATCCTGCGCGCGGGGCTGGGCATGGTCAACGGCGTGCACACCCTCTTCCCCACCGCACGCGTGGGACACATAGGGCTGTACCGCGACGAGGAGACTCTGGAACCTCACGAATATTACTGCAAACTGCCCGACGGCATAGAAAACAGCATCGCGATCCTCCTCGATCCCATGCTCGCGACGGGCGGGAGCGCGTCCGCCGCAATAGGTTTCCTGAAAGACCGCGGATGCAAGAAGATAATGCTGATGAGCATAATCGCCGCGCCCACGGGCATCGAGACCGTAGCCGAGGCGCACCCCGACGTGGAGATATTCGTCTCCACCCTGGATCGTTGCCTCAACGAACACGGCTACATCCTGCCCGGGCTGGGGGATGCGGGAGACCGCCTCTTCGGCACGAAGTGAAATGGACCCGAAAACGCCGTCGAGTTTTCCTCGGCGGCGTTTTTTCGTGCTCTGTTTATTGCACCCTGTTTTTTATACCCTGTTTTTTGTGCCCTGTTATGGCTCCCTTCTGCGGCGGACGCGTCCCCCGCAAAAATGAGGGAACGCCGCTCTTTCAGAACGGGATAGCGGTCTCGGAGGATTCGCCGTTCACGCCTCTTTCAAAGACGGTGAACTCGGTGAAACCTATCTCTTTGAGGAGGGCGACCGTCTTTTGATAGTCCTTGCAAAGCTCGGCGTGATGGGAATCCGAGCCGAACGAAAGTTTCCTGCCGCCGTAGGCATAGTACTTGCGGAGGATCTCCTCTGTGGGGAAGAGGGTGGTGTGTGTGTTGACCTCCAAGGCTTTGCCGCGCTCTATTATGCCGTGGAGGATAGCGTCGAATTTGTCGGGAAAATCGGCGTACTCCAACACCTTCTTTTTGTAGGGCGCGTTGCGGGTGACGTAGCCGATGTGCGCCACGATGTCATAGTGATATGGCGCGTCCAGGCTTTGGAGCACGAGGTCGAGATAGTCGCCGTACATCCGCCGCCGCGATTTGAAGAAAAAGGCGTTGGGGAAATAGACGTCCCAGCCGTTGACGAAGTGCACGGAATTTATCACCACGTCGAATCTCATCCTGTCGAAGAGTTCGAGGTACTTGTCCTGCACCTGCTTTTCGGGGGAGAACCCCGCCTCTATGCCGAAACGGAATTTCAGGGGACTGCCCTTTTTCGCAAGAGCGTCCGCGCCCTCCTCCCAAGCGCGGCGATAGGCGGCAAGGTCTATGTGTTTCCACGGGATGGGGGAACGGTTGTGACCGAATTTGAGATCGTAATCCAGGTGATCGGTGGTGGCAAGATAGCAAAGCCCCTTCCTTTCCGCCTCAGCCGTCACCGCCGAGACGGGGTCCTTGCCGTCCGAGGAAAACGCGGTGTGCACATGAGAATCGGCGTACATCATTCCAACACCGCCTTTATCCTTCTCACGCCCGCAGAAGAGCTCTGCTCCTTTGCGATGCGGAACTTCCCGAGCTCGGAGGTGTTGCCCGCGTGAGGACCTCCGCATATCTCCTTGCTGTGCCCGATGGTGTACACCTTGACCACTTCGCCGTATCTGTCGCCGAACACGCCCACCGCGCCCTGCGCCTTTGCCTCCTCCACGCTCATCTCCTCGCACTTCACGGGAGAGGCGGAGGCTATCTCCTCATTGACGACGTCCTCCACCCTCTTTATCTCCTCGGGAGTGAGAGGACGGGGAAAGTTGAAATCGAAGCGCAGTCTCTCGGGTGTAATGTTGCTCCCGCGCTGGGAGATGCCATCGTCGCCGAGCACCTTCTTCAAGGCGTAGTTGAGAAGATGGGTGGCGCTGTGCAACCTCGCGGTCTGTTCGCCGCCGTCTGCGAGCCCGCCCTTGAACTTCTGCTCCGCGCCCGCCTTGGACTTTTCCTGATGTTCAATGAAAGCCTTGTCGTAACCCGCGCGATCAAGAGTGTATCCCCTCTCCTTCGCGAGCTCCTCCGTCATCTCGATGGGGAACCCGAACGTATCGTACAGCCTGAACGCCGTCTTGCCGGGGAAGGTGCCGACGGGGATGTGGGTGAGTATCTTGTCAAACTCTTTGAGCCCCTGCTCGATGGTCTTTGCGAACTTGTTCTTTTCGGTCTCCAATTCCTCGGAAATGCGGGCTCTCTGCCTTTCGAGAGAGGGATACGCCTCGCCGTATTTGTCCACAAAGAGCATGGCGAGTTCGGTGAGCGCCTCGAAGCCAACCCCCAGCACGCGGCAGTAGCGCATCGCGCGGCGGATGAGCCTGCGCAGGACGTAGCCCTGATCCACGTTGGAGGGGGAGATCGGTCGGGTGTCCCCGAGCAGGAATGTGGCGGTGCGGGTGTGATCGGCGATTATCCTCATCGCGGCGGTGCTCTCCTCTTCCTCGCCGTGCTTCCTGCCGCTGAGCTCTTCGAGCCTCGCGATCGCGAAATCGAAGACGTCCGTCTCGTAAACGGAGGAATAGCCCCCCAAAGTGACGAGAGTGCGCTCCAACCCCATGCCCGTGTCCACATTGCGGTGTTCCATGGGGGAAAGTTTGCCGTCCGCGCCCTTATAGTACTGCATGAAGACGTTGTTCCAGATCTCCAGATACTTGCCGCAGTCGCAGGCGGGGGAACACTCCTCCGAGCAGGCAGGCTTGCCCGTATCCAGGAATATCTCGGTGTCGGGACCGCAGGGTCCGGTGACGCCGGCGGGTCCCCACCAGTTGTTCTTCTTGGGCAGGAAGAAGATGTGATCTTCCGGGAGCCCGAGGCTCTTCCAGATATCCGCGCTCTCGTCGTCGCGGGGGCAATCCTCGTCCCCGCCGAACACGCTCACCGCGAGCCTCTCGGCAGGGATGCCCAAGACCTCGGTGAGGAACTCGAAACTCCACGTGATGGATTCCTTCTTGAAATAATCGCCGAGAGACCAGTTGCCCAGCATCTCGAAAAAGGTGCAATGTGAGGCGTCGCCCACCTCGTCGATGTCCCCCGTACGCACGCAGATCTGCACGTCCGTGAGCCGTTTGCCCGCAGGATGTTTCTCCCCGAGAAGATAGGGGACGAGGGGGTGCATCCCCGCCGTGGTGAAGAGCACCGTGGGGTCGTTTTCCGGGATGAGGGACGCCGTGGGGATGACCACGTGACCCCTCTCGCGGAAGAAGTCCAAATACGCTTTGCGAAGTTGTGCGGAATCCAATTTTTTCATAATGCCTCTGTTTATCTGTCGATTTTTGTCGTTAAAACTCTTTTTGTGTCGTTTTGCCCCGAAGCTGTCTCACTCTGCGGCGGGCGACGGAGCGACGCCGAGCGCTTCCAGCGTGCGTCTGAACTCCTCTTCCAGCGACCTCTCCTTCACCGCTCGGGTGAACGCGAAAGAGGTCTCCTCCCCCAGCGTCACCGCGCCCACGTTGACCTTGGAGGTCTTGGACACGTTGAGGTTGAAGAGCACTCTCTCCACTCCGCATCCCTCGGGCAGACGCACCCTGCCCACGTTGCTGAATATCATGGTCTGGCGGGATTTCAGGAAAAAGCGTCCTATCCTCGCGCCGAGTATCTTTATGAAGAGAGGGGTGACGCGCATGAGCAGGGAGCTTTCGGTGCGCACCGTGGTGGCGAAGAACTTTTTCATCTCCTCCTTGGTCGCCTTTTCTTTGAGCTGCGCCGCCGCCGAGGCGACATACTCCTCTATCTTCGCGCACTCGCGCGGCTTGAACACCAGCCGCACGAAATTGACGAAGTTGCGCATGGTCGCGGAGGGGAACATGGTGCGCAGATTGACGGGAACCATGATGACTATGGGACGCGAACAGTCCGACATCCTCTCCACCGAATACGCCAGCGCGCCGCATACGAGAGCGGTGAAAGAAGCGCCCATCCTTTTGGCGCAGGCGGCGACGGAGGAGGCTTTCGCGCTCACGAAAGTGCCGCCGTACCCCTCCTCGGCTATCGTCCCCGGCAAAAGGAGGGGGAGTTCCCCCATCAGTCCTTTCAGGTCGATGTCGCCCAAGCGTATCGGAGTGTAATAGCGGTAAAACGCGTCCTCCGCCTCTTCCTCGGACGGAGGTGCGTCGAGATCCGCTATCCCCTCTCCGCCTTCGACGGGCGCGCCCGAGAGCACGGCGTATCTCCACAACAGCGCTTTCAGGAATTCCAGCGCCGCCATGCCGTCGCACACGGCGTGAAAGACCTCGAACTCTATCTCCCGCGCGGAATAGGAGATGCGGAAGAGATATCCCGCGGTCTCGCGGGTGTCGATGGGACGGAGTATCTTCCCCGTGGAGGGGAACACTTTCACGTCCTCGGTATTTTCCTCGAAATAGTACCAGGCATAACCGCGTCTCAGCCGCACTTTGAAGGTGGGGAAACGCCTCAGCACGTCTCCTGCCGCCTCACGGAGCAGGACGGGATCCACCTCCCTCGCGAGCAGGGCGGAGAGCCTGAACACGCTCTGCGCCTTTTTGGTGGAGATGATGGGATAAAATTGCGCCGATACGTCCAGGCGATAGGTCTTCAAGCCTTTCTTTTTCACGTCCTCACCGTTGCGCGTCCGCACGCGCGAAGATAATTCGAGATACATTCTATTATTTTTCGGAAGGATTGTCAATCGAATCCCCTCTCGGCGCGAATGAGAGAGGAGGGCGCGGCATATAACTGAACAGTATCACGTCCAAGGAGATCCGTATGTCCGACGCCGCAAACAAAAAAACTTCGCCGCATTCCCTGCAACTCAGCGAGCACAGACTCCTCACCGTCACGGGAGTGAAAGCCGTCCCGACTTTTACGGACAAGCTCATAGAGATAGAACTCGAGGGGGAGACCCTCGCCGTCGCGGGACACGACCTCGCGGTCAAGGGGCTGGACCTCGACAGCGGCAGACTGAGCGCGGCGGGATATGTCACCGCTATGCGCTATTCCACGGGCGCGAAGCCCTCTTCCGTGATAAAACGCATCTTCAAATGACCGCGTCGGTGGGAGCGCAATTGTTCGCCGCGCTCGTTGCCGCGGGATTCGGAGGGGCGGCGGCGCCTCTCACCTTCCTTTACTCGGTCAAAAAACTCCCTCCCCTGCACCGCTTCGCGGCGGATCTTTTCGCGACCGTGGCGGTGACCCTGCTCTTCCTGCTCTCTGCCGAAACAGGCTCAAACGGAAGACCCGCGCTCTACTGCGCCGTCGCATTCCTTATCTCTCTTCTCATCGTGAGGGATATCCTTTCGCGGCTCGCCGCGCTCGCCTCCGAAAAGCTCGCGAAAAAACTCGAAAGGGAAGATTCTCTCCTCTCCCGCCTCTCGAAAGCCGCAAAAAGGTTCACAGCTCCCCCCTCGCCGTCGCAAGACGATGGTCCAATTCCCTCTTCATCGCGGTGTAATCCGCGGCGAGCTGGAAAACGTAGCGTTGTTTGTCGGCGTGGGAAAGGCGGGAAAGCAGTTCCTCGTCGGCGAGCTGACGGATGGGATTGACCACTTCCTCTCCCTTGTCCAAAAGCTCTTTGAGCCTTATGTACAGCCTCTTCTGAGCGGGGCTCGCGCCGTACGGGAAAGCGCCGCCGAGTTCCTTTTGATAAGCGCCCTCGCGCAGTCTTCGCTTGGCTTCGGACGCCAGACTTCTTATCGCGCAATCGGGATGTCTGATGTTTGCCATAACTACCTCCGCGCAAAATACTATCACCTTGCAACAGGGGTTTCACACAAACGACAAAAGAGGTCCGAAGACTCCAAAAGTTGCGATTTGACGACACTTTTCGGGGAGCCGTGCGGATATTGACGGAAAAAGCCGAAAAAAAGACGCGTCTCTCAGACGCGCGCGCTCCCCCTCCTTATCCGCCTGCCCGCCGAAAGCAGAGGGAGAAAGAGCACGCCGACCACTATCGCGTTGGAGAGGATGTGCACCCCGTCGAACGCCAGCCCTCTGAGATAGTACGCCGTCCAATACGCCGCAAGATCCAACCCCGGGAACCCCACGGCAACGTACAGCGTATCGCAACAAGCCGAGAGCACCCCGAAGAACGCGGACATCACCGCCGCGAACGCCGCCGCCGCGGGCGAGAGCCAAAGAGAGAGCCTGCGGAGCTTGCCGAACGCCAAGCAGGACAACAGGGCGAGCAATGGCCAGTAGACGAAGTAGAGGACGACCCAGCTCCCCGCGCCGTATATCGCGGTCTCCACGGCGCAGAAGATCACCGTCGCGGGCAGGGCGTAAGCCGCCCCGAACGCCGCGGCGTACACCATGACGAGCAGGGTGACCACCTCCACGTTGGGGACGAAGGACAGCGCGAATTTGAGCGCGGTGAGCATCGCGGACATCACCGCCACTCTCGCCACATACGCCGCCGCGAGCCTGCCTTTCCCCGCCGACGAGACGCGCGCCCTCTCAGAGGACACGCTCTCGTTTTCGGGGATTTTTTGCGAAAACAGCGGTTCAGACATACGATATCGACATAAAAACAGCTTTTATTGCAAAACTATCAGATAAGAGGCTCCGTCCATGACAGGCAGGGATGAGACTCCCTGCGCGGAGGAATGAAAGACCTTCCCGCCCTGTTCGCGGTCGTAGCCGGGGGTGATGAGCGCGACGTCGTCGATGTCGTGATACACCATGATGTATCTGCCCTCACCCTGCACGAGGTCGCCTACGCGGGTGAGGAAAAACCCGTATTCGCTCTCCTCCCCTTCCAGGACGAGCCCGTGGTCATCGCAATAGTCCGAGAGCGCGCCGTAAAGATATTTCGCGTCCGTCTCGAAGGAGACCGCCTCCCCGTCCCCCAGAATGAGCGTGACGGAGGAAAGCTCCCCCCTCTCGTCGCCGTCCGGGGCGTCGCAGGCGACAAACGCCAATGCGCCGAAGAGCGCGAAAAGCAGGACGAGCGCGATCGCGATGCACTTGCCGTTGAGCGTACGTTTCATAAAAAAACCTCCCGTTTTCTGCGGAAGGCAAGGCGAAACACGCCGTCGTCTCCCACCGAAACAACTGCTTGACGCTCTCGGGCCGGTCTCCTGACTTCGGTCGGCTCGCGCCGCGGCGCCTTCTCCCTGCATACAGGAATGGCGTGCTCCGTTTCACCTTACAGTAGCGGGGGCTGTGCGGGATCTTCACCCGACTTCCCGTTTATCGGCTTTCGCCGCACCCGAGGCAAGTGGATTGTATCATATCCGACCATGTGTTGCAACATGAAAAGCGCCTGAAAATAAAACGGATTGCATTTGACTTTATCCGCATATCCATTTATAATGTGCGTGTATAATATCTTTGAAAGGAGAAAGCTATGTACACCAGATGTCCGAGTTGCAGAGCCGAAATCTGTTTTCAGCCTCCTGCCAACGCAGCAAATCTGCCCGACGGCTACAAGCACAGGATCAAGTGCCCGAGCTGCGGCGTGACGATCGGCGTGAAGTTGCCGAATCCCACCTCCATCGCGCAGGTGCAACCCACCTTCACTCCCGCAAATCCCTATGCCGCTCCCTCCGAACCCGTCTACAACGCGGGCGCGGCTGTCGCAGTCCCCGCGACCGCGGCGGAACAGAGCGCGGCTGTCGCACGCCCCGCCAAGAAATCCGGCAGGAGCAGGAACGTGATGATCTTCATCTTCGCCGCTCTGCTTTTGGTTTGCTCGTTGCTCGGTCATTTTTATGCCGACCAGGGCGGCGGTACGCTTGAAGACGTCTTTGGCGAAAACGCCGAGGAACTCACCGCAGGCGACTTCCTCTTCGCCCTCGGCTCCTTTGACGGCGTCGGGATGCTCGAGACTCTCGCCGACGAGGAAACCGGATCTGCGGAATATCTCAAAGCCGTTTTCGAGGAAAGCGTTGCCGACGGTCTGCTCGAGGTGTTGCCCATCATCTTCTTCCTTCTCACTTTGGTCGTCGCGGCGCTCGCGCTCATAGGCTTCATCGTGAAGAAGTACCCCAGGCTGATACATCTCATCCTGGCGCTCGGACTGCTCGCGGTGTCTCTGTGCATCCTCTTCCGGCCCATCCTGTTGGGTTGGGAATTTGAGGGCGGCATAGGCGGATACTTCATGGAATATGTGATCAACGGGATGAGATTCCTGCTTCTGGCTCCCGCGGTGATAGGGCTCTTGCACGTGTTCTTCTCCCTCATCTTCCTGAAGAGCCTGAAAAAGAAACACGCATGAACGTAACAGGTCAAAAAACGCTCCGCAGACGCGGGGCGTTTTTTTTCGTATTATCTTTAATTTTGGCTTCGGGAAAAAGTTAAAGTCTTTACAGACAAGTGTATCTACTGTATAATGTTCACATATGATACGCGCGTCGCTTTTTTGTCTGTTTTCCGAGACGAGGCGCGCCGCAGGTAAGGAGGATATCTATGGACGACAAACTCAACGGCGTCGCGGACAGCGCGGAGCTTGCCGCCGACGAGGGCGCTTTGCAGCCCGATCTCGTCACGGAGGGCGGCGGAGACGATGCTCCGAAAAAACCGCTGAGGCTGGATTACGCTCAGACATTCAAAGTCGGTTTCGCATTCGCCATCATCATGATCTTCTGGACGGCATACGACTTTGTGGTGCCTCTGCTTCTGGAACACGCTTACGGTCTGAACAACACCATCCGAGGGCTCATCATGGGATTGGACAATCTGCTCTCCCTCTTCATGTTGCCCCTCTTCGGCAAACTCTCGGACAACGCGCACGGCAGATTGGTGCGCAAATTCGGCAGACGCACGCCTTTCATCGTGATCGGCACTCTGGCGTCCGTCGTGCTGATGATATTCGTCCCCATCTCCACCCTAGGTCAACAGGAAAAAGCGATGAACATCGAGGCGAAATTCACCGCTCAGCTCAATGACGACGCTTTCATGTCCGAAAGGTTGGAGTATTTCTGGAACAGCAACGACCTCAATTACTGCGACAAGGGTTACGTCCTCGGCGAATACCTCAACGAAGGTCAGGGCATAACTGCCGAGGAATACCTCGAGATCCGCTACAACGGCGACTTCAAAGCCACAAAAGCCATACTCGGTATGCTTGGCGCCGAGACCTACACCTATAAAGGCGAGGAGGTCGCTCTGGAGGACGTCGTCCCCGAAGAAGCCGGCGGCTATGACTGGAACGGCGACGGCAAGATCACCTTTGCCGACATCAAGACGGGCAACGACAATTACAACAAATACGTGGACACCGGCATGAACACCTGGATAAGCGAGCAGGTCTACGTGAATGTCACCGACACCCCCGAAGGGCACGCCAGCATAGCCGTATATATGGTCATCCTCCTTCTGGTGCTCATCGCGATGGCGACCTTCCGCTCCCCTGCCGTCGCGCTCATGCCCGATGTCACTCCCAAGCCCCTGCGCTCTCAGGGCAATGCGGTCATCAACCTCTGCGGCGGCGTGGGCGGCGCGATAGCCTTCCTCATCTACACCGTCGTGCTCTTCGGCGAGAGGCTGGAAAATTACGTCATCATCTTCTCCTCCGTCGCGGCAGGGATGCTCTTGTTGCTTGCGGGATTCCTCGCGCTCGTGCGCGAAAAGAAGATGGTCAAGCGTTGCCACGAGATCTGCGAAGAATACGGCATCACGGATGACGACGAGGAGACGGAAGCCATCGCGGTCTCTCCCGACGAGAGCGTCGTGGACTGCGACGCGGCCATGCGTCCCATGCACGGAGCGGCCGCCGTGGCGGAGGAAGACCCCTTCCTCGCCCCCGAGCCCTTCATCGTCTCGGAGAGCAGCGGCAAAAAACACCGTACTCCCAAGGATTGGTGGAATGATAAGTCCAAGGAGGAAAGGTCCCGCTTTGTCAGCTTCCTGCTCATCCTCGGCTCCATATTCATGTGGTTCATGGGCTACAACGCGGTGTCCAGCAACCTCTCCATCTACACCACCAAGACGCTGGGACTTGACGCGGGCATCGCGTCCATCATCTCGGGCGTCAGCATGGGCTTCAGCGCCATCGCGTTCATCCCCGTGGGATATATGGCGGCAAAGCTCGGCAGACGCAAGACCATCATGATAGGTCTCGCCCTTGCGGTGGTGAGCTTCCTGCTCATCTTCATCGTCGTCAAACCCGACTCCAACGAGATGGTGCCCGCCGCGCTCTTCGCGCTCTTCTATCTCGTCTCCGGCTTCGGGCTCATCATCATCAACGTCAACACCCTCCCCATGGTGGTGGAGCTCTCCACCGATTCCACGGTGGGTCAGTACACCGGCTACTACTACGTCGCCACCATGTCCGCCCAGGCGGTCACCCCCATGTTCGCGGGCATGGTCATGGACAACATCTCAAGCAAAGGTCTGTTCGTTTACAGCGCGATATTCGTGTTCCTCTCCATAGTGCTCATGCTCTTCGTCAAGCACGGCGACAGCAAGCCCATCGGAAAGGGCAAGAAACTCACCAAAGAGGAAAAGAGACAGATCCGCCTCGAATCGCTGGACAACTGATCTCCCCCGCAAAAGCACGAAAGCCGCTCGAAAGAGCGGCTTTTTTGCAAGCAAAAAAGGACTTTCGCACAGAGCGGAGCTCCTTTTGCTTTGAACTCAACGCACACTCATTCGAAGATGAAACCACGCTTGGCTGAGCGGCGCGTCCGAGGTCTCCGCAAACATCACCAAAGGTGATTTTGTGGGGTATAGTGAGGAGGGGGTACAATACTTCCATGTTAGGGGACGTAAACTCCATTAAATTAGTTTGGGCACGCCGCACACTCTTTCGGTGCTCGTTTGAACCCCACGTATACTCATTCGGGGTGTGTTTGACTCCCACATGCACTTATTCGAAGTGTGCCTGAATCCCACACACACTTATTCGTCGTGTTCAAGCACGCTCTCTCATGCTATACGTCTCGCGGGTGAATGTTGGCTCCCCCTCCTTCCCTGCGGGCTTTCCTCCCCCGTGTCCGAACGAGTTCAGTCCCCGCATCATGCGGGACTGACTTCGCATTCCTACAAAAGTTTTTTATATCGCACTCACATAATCAAGCGGAGACCTGCACTTGCTGAAAGCCCGGCACGGGAGGAGGAATTCGGCGCTCGCAAGTTAAAGCCCGTGTCTTTTTAGGTTTACGGCGTTGCTCGGCACTCAGGGGGCGCGCCGCGGCGTTCAAGAGGCGGCACGCCGCCTGTGAACGCTTGGCTGAGCGGCGCGTAGTTCCGTCTCCGAATGGGTATTTGTGAGATTAAAATACACTCCGAATAAGTGTACGTGAAGTTCAAGCACACACCGAACAATGGTACGATGGGTTGGGAGATATCCTCGCCCAAACGCTCGTATGGTGAAAACGCCGCCATTTTGCGTCAGACAAGGAAGATGCCCTGTCCACGGGTGCGCGGCGTACTTTCCGTACGTGAGCAATCGTGGCAGGGCGTCTGACGCAGTATCACACAAAATGGCGGCGTTTTAGGAGTAGACGAGCCACACCAACCCATACCCCACCAATACGGCTATCAGAGTGAAGGGGACGCTGATCTTCATGTATTGGAGGGTCTTGACTTCGTAGCCTTCTTTGCGGAGGATGCCGGTGGCGGTGATGTTGGCGGAGGCACCGATGGGGGTGAGATTGCCGCCGAGAGTGGCGCCCGAGAGCAGACCGAGATAGAGCACCATGCTCTCCCCCGCGCCCAATCCCATGCCTGTGGCTATGCCCGCTATGACGGGCAGCATCGTGGCGACGTAGGGGATGTTGTCGATGAAAGCAGAGACGAGCACGGACGCCCACACGAGGAGGGAGTACAACGCGAAGATGTTGCCGCCGCTCGCCTTGACGAGGATATCGGCGATGTCGTCGATGATGCCGACGGAATCCAGCCCTCCGATGATGAGGAATATCCCCGCAAGGAGGAGCAAGGTCTTGAAATCTATCTCTTTCAGGGTGTTTTTGACCCCCGAAAAGTCCTTGCGGCGGATGACGGTGTATATCATGCCGACGACCATGAGACCGACGCAGATGATGCCGGGAGTGACATCGGGCTTGTCGGCGACAAAGGAGGTGCCGATGAGGAGGGCGAGCATCGCGATGAGGAGAAAGGAGGGGAAGAAGTCCTTGACCTCGGTGCGCTCGGTGTACTCTATCTTCTGCTTGTCCTTGCGGAAGACGAAGAGGAGATATACGGTGGCGGCGAGAGCGGCGATCTGGACTATCCAGAACATACCCATCTTGCCGTCCATCACAAAGAAATCTATGAAGCTCATGCCCGTGGCGCTCCCGAGCATTATGGAGGTGGTGTCGCCGACGAGGGTCGCCGCGCCCTGCAAGTTGGACGCAACGGCGATGGCGATGATGCCGGGCACGGGAGATATATCCAGCTTTTTGGAGAGGCTGAGCGCGATGGGCGCGACCATCAGCACCGTCGCCACGTTGTCCACGAACGCGCTCACCAATCCCGCGAACAGAGAGAGAGCGATGATCGCCCACTTGACGTTGGGCATACGCGCGATGAGCAGATCGGCAAGCAGAGCCGGCATCTTGGATTCTATGAACAGGGCGACTATGCCCATGGTGCCCGCGATAATCATGAGCACGTTCCAGTCTATCGCGGTGGCAAATTCCTGCCAAGGCAGGATGTTGAGGCAAAGGAAGAGGACTCCCACGAACGCGGCGATGTACGACCTGAATTTCGGCAACGCCAACAAAAGCACGTAAGTGACAAAAAACAATACTAACGCCGCAATTTTCACCCTTAAACCTCCGTTTCGTGCAACAACGCCCTTGCGCGCCGTTCTCATCCCACGTCCCCGACGGCTTTGTCCGCCGGACTTTCCCGCATTTTCGGACGAGCTTTTCCGCCCCCTCGGACGGGAGTACGCGGGGGCAAGCGCCGCCGCGGCACAAGAAGATTGTAGTCTCGGGGGCGGAGTTTTGTCAACCCCCGTCCCGCAATGCGGGAGGTGCACGGTGTAAAAAATTTTTACAAATTTTTTACAATTTTTCCGCATTCGGTTGATTTCCGTACGATTTAAGTATATTATGTATCCTCTCAAATTAGAAAAGGAGGTGCGTATATGGCTCTGTCGGTGTCCATGCTCTGTCTGTCCTGTCTCAGCGTCGTGCTGGCTACCGCGTTCGGCGCGAAAGCCCGCATCGGCAAAGTGCGCATACGCATCTACTGGGTGGTGCCATTCGTCTGCGCCATCGTGCTCGTAGCGACGGGGGAGGTCCCTCTCGGACAGCTTGAGGAACAGTTCTTCGGCGATTCGGACATGAACCCGTTGAAGACACTCGCCATCTTCCTTTCCATGAGCGCGATGAGCGTATATCTGGACAAGGTGGGCTTTTTCAAGTTGCTCGCAACCAAGGTGATGAAGCACGCGGGCACCAGTCAGGTGAAGCTGTTCATCCTGCTCTATCTCATCATCTCGGCGGTGACCATCTTCACCTCCAACAGCACCATCGTGCTCACATTCACGCCCTTCATCTGCTATTTTGCCAAAAACAGCAACATCGATCCCATACCCTTCGTGTTCATGACCTACGTCGCCGCGAACACGTGGAGTATGTTCCTGATAATCGGCAACACCACCAACGTGTATATCGCCACCTACTTCGGGGTGGGATTCATGGAATACGTGAGGATGATGGCTCTGCCCACGATATTTGCCGCAGTCACGTCCTTTGCGCTCCTCTTCCTGATATTCCGCAAAAGCCTGAAAGCCCCTTTGCAGGCGAGCGAACTCGAAGTGACCATAAGAAACGTCCCCGCCCTCGTGGTCGGAGTGACGGGGCTTGGCGTGTGCACGGTGCTGCTCATCATCTCCTCCTACATAGGGCTGGATATGTGGATAGTGTGCCTGTGTTCGGCGGGAGCGGTCATGGTGGGCGCGGTGATATGCCTGCTTGCCAAAAAGCAATCCCTGCATCCCCTCAAAAAGACGGCGAAGCGGATGCCCTGGCATCTGGTGCCATTTCTCATTTCCATGTTCGTGGTAGTGCTGGCGCTCATGAACAACGGCGTCACCGACAAGATCGCGGGTGTCTTTGACAACGACCTCTCCATGATATCTTTCGGCGCGTTGTCGGCAGGTGCGAGCAATCTGATGAACAACCTCCCGATGAGTATGTTCTTTGTGGGGATACTCTCCTCGGTGTCCGAGCCCAATCTCATGCCCGCGGTGTTCGCCACCGTGATAGGCTCCAACATGGGGTCCCTCCTTACCCCGGTGGCTTCCATGTCCGCGATGATGTGGCTGTCCATAGTCAAGCACAAGAAGGTGGATTTCCGCTTTTTCGACTTTGTGAAAAAGGGCGCGCTCATCACCCTGCCCTCGCTTGCCGCCGCTCTCGGAGGGCTCGCGGTCATGCTCGCGATATGACGCTTCGGAATGAAAAAACATCCCGCGCGTTTGTTGCGCGTCGGACGGGATGTTGATATAATCGTGATATGGACATTCCCGCAAACGTGACATTTTCCAATTTCAGAGACCTGGGCGGTCTCCCTCTCCCGCAGGGAGGCAGGATAAAAGAGGGAAAGATCTTCCGCACCTGCCGCCTCAAACCCAAGACGGAAGAGGACAAAGTTTTCCTCGACGGATTGAAGCTGGATTGCGTGGTGGACCTCAGAGTCCCCCGCGAGGTCAAGGAAAAACCCGACGAGCTCCCCCTCGGAGTGGAATATGTCAACGCGTCCGTCTTCGGCGACACCAAATTTCAGGTGCTCGCGCCCACCAACCGCACAAAACTCGCCCTGCTCTTCTGCTCCGACGAACAATTCGGGGAGATATTGCAAGGCATCCGCGATTCCTACGCTTATATGCCCTATGCGCGCCCCGCGTACAAGCTCCTCTTCGACAGGCTGAACGAGGGGAAGACGGTGGCATTCCACTGCACGGCGGGCAAGGACAGGACGGGCGTCGCCGCCATGATGATAGAGCTCGCGCTGGGCAGAACGCGGGAACAGGCGAAGGAGGAATATCTGCGCTCCAACATCCTGCGCGCCAATTCCAACTCCAAGATCCTGAAAATAATGCACAAATTCCCCCTGCGCAAGGAACTTTACGAGGTGGTGGAGTATTCCTCGCGGGTGCATGAGGAGCTCTTCGACATCGCATACAAGTCCATATTCGACAAATATCCGCGCATAGAGGACTTCCTCGCCGCCGAGTACGGCGTGACAGAGAAAAATCTCTCCGACTGGAAAAATTTCTATACCGAAGCGGAATAATGCTTGCCCAAAACATCACCTCTGCCGCCAAGGAGTTGCCATGAAAAGAAAAAAATTCTCCCTCGACGACATGAAGGCGTTTCAGGAAAAGCTCTTCTACGACGTCAAATTCGCATACGTCCGCACCGGACACGCCAAAAACGAGCTGCTGGGATTCCTCACCGTGTTCAACGCCAAACGCTCCATAAATGTGGACGTGACAAGGTTCGTGCGCTACGCGCCCGACAATGAAAGGCTCTATCTCAACATCTATCAGCGCAAGGACAGAGACCCCGAAATCAAGGCTCCCGTCTTCGTCTATATACACGGCGGCGGCTGGATAGGCGGGCTTCCGGAAACGAGGGAGGCGTTCAACACCCGCATCGCGGAGGCGGGATACTTCGTGGTCAGCCTCTATTACGGGCACTCCCCTTTTTATCCCCATCCGGAGCCCATACGCAACATATACAAGGCGTTCGCCTGGCTCAAACAGCACGCCGAATAGTACAACATCGACACGGACGCCATATTTGTGGGCGGCGAATCCGCGGGCGCGCATCTCTCGGCAATGGCGGGCGCGATCTCATCCGACCCCGAATACAACGCGCGCTTCGACCTCGATCCCGTAAGTCGGCACCAGAAGATCGCGGGACTCGTGCTCAACTGCGGCGTCTTCGACCTGGAAAAAGCCATAGGGCTCCCCTTCCGCAACATAGAACTTTACGTCCAGTCATACTGCGGGGGAAAACCCTTCGACGAGCTCACCGAAGAGGAAAAAAACGAGATCTCGCCCATATACCACGTCACCAAGGATTTCCCGCCCACATTCGCCATCTCGGCGCAGTACGACGCCCTCGCCATACTCACTTTCGACCTCGTGGAAAAACTGCGCTCCCTGGGCGTGGAGGTGGAACACTATCACGGCACGGGCAAGCTCGCGGTGCACGCCTTTGCGGTGGTGCAAGCCCTGCGCATCTCCCGCGAAGCGATGTTCGGCATACGCGCCTTTTTGCGCAAACACACCCGCGAGGGATTGTTGCTCCGCATAAAACCCAAACGCAAAAAAACCGACACAAACAAGCCGCAGAAATAAAATGCTCGTTTGATTCCCACGTATACTTATTTGGGGCGTGTTTGAACTTTACGTACATTTATTCGGAACGTGCTTGATTCCCACGTGAACTCTTTGGGGTGTGTTTGAACTCCCACGTATACTCATTCGGGGTGTGTTTGAACCCAACGTGAACTTATTCGGAGTGGAGCCGCCTAGCCAAACTTGCACAGGGCGTAGCCCTCTTGCAAGTCGGCGGCGACGAAGTGAGTGCCGAGGGCGAGACGAAAAGTGCGCCGGCAATGCGCCATTCTCTTCGCGAAGCGGGCGCATTGCAAGCGGCATAACATGGCGGCGCCGCAGAGGCGCCGTCCTCGGTAGCCCTCATGCCCGAGCGCCGAAGGTTTCCCCCAAAATGGTGGGTTCCCTTTTAAGGGGGAACGATTTTGGGGGAAACCCGCAGGAAGGGGGCAACAATACTTCCCTGTCGCGGGAACGTAACCCCCCAAATTAAATTAGATTGAACCCCACGCACACTTATTCGTCGGGTTCAGGGACGCTCTGAATAAGTTCACGTCGTATTCAGGCTGATTAAATGGAGTTTACGTCCCCTTACATGGTAATATTGTACCCCCTCCTCCCCTTCGGGACTCCTCCCCCACTCGAAATAGAGGACTGTCCTCCTAAAATGCGGGATATACTTTTTCATAAAGGCGCAAACCGCGCCTTTATGAAAACACCTCTTGAAAAAGGTTTGAGTTTCGCACTCACATAATCAAGCGGATACCAGTATAGACTGAACGTCGCTCGCGGGGCGAGGAGGGCGACTCGACGCGCACCGAGCCCGTGTCTACTTAATTATTCGTCTAGCTTGCGAGGTCGCAGATACGCGCCGCGACTTGCAAGAGCGGGCGCAAACGCCCGCTGTGCAAGTTTGGCTGAGCGGCGCGCGAGACCGTCTTCGAATGCGTATAGGTAGGAGTCAAACACACTCCGAATAAGTGTACGACGGGTTAGGAGATACCCTCACCCGAACGCTCGTATGGTGAAAACGTCGCCATTTGGATGAAGAGCGCGAAAAAGCCTCTGCCGAGAGGCGGAGCTTACTTGATCGTAAGTGAGCATCTACGGCAGAGGCTTTGACAAAGCTATTCGCCAAATGACGGCGTTTTAGTCCAGGTCCTCCCACAACGACTCATACGCCCCCCTATTATAGGAGATGTTTGACTCGAAGTGTTTGACGCCGAAGGCGTTGACGGTCTCCTCATAGACGGCGGCTTGTTTGCCGGAGAGGAGGGTCTCCTCGATCTGCATACGGATGGTGACGCAATCCTCGAGGGTGGGACCGTACTCTATGACATAATCGAGGGGGAGCACGTCGGGGGTGGCGGAGTAACCGAGAGTGATCTCGGAATAGCTGCCGTCCTCGTTTTCGACGACGCCGAGGAGGCTGTCGTCATACGGCACGGAGGTCGCGACGAGGATGAAAATGCCGGCATATGCGCCGCTTGTGGAACCCGACTCGATAAAGCTGTCGCCGAAGACGTAGGACTCCTCGAACCCGCCCGTGGTGTAGGAGCCTGTGCCCTGCTTGACGAGCGCGCGCGCCTGATCGGTGAAAGCGTCGATGTAGCCGGAATCCGTGCCCTCGGGCGTGATCATATATCCGAGCCCGCCGTTGTTGGAGCTCGAAGTGGTGCCGCCCTCGTCATCTCCTACGAGATAGAGCCAGGCGGTGGCGAGCTCGCGCATCCAGTAGACTCCGAGCACGCGGGACATCCCGTCGCTTACGGCTTGGGTGACCTTTTCGAAACTTTGATAGATCTGCTCCACTATGCCCGTCTGCTCGCCGTCCGAGAAGGCGGGAACGGTGCCGGGCAGATACGCCATGGAGGGGCAGGCGGTGACGTTGTATCTGATCTCCGCCTCACCGGTCTCCTTGTTGTAGACGAACTCCACGATGTTGTTCCAATCCGCGCCCTCGTTCACGGTGCCGACGCACTCGTGTTCGGGGCAGGTCATGGGATCGCAATCGGAGCCCGCTTCGCAAGGATGCTTGTCGCAGGTATATTCGGGATCGTAGTCGGGATTGCTGACGTGGATCTCCATCTCTTTGAGGAGGGCGTCGCGTTTTTTCTCTATGACGCCGTCGGCATACACCCCGTCCTCCACCATCTCGGTGAGCACGGCGAGATCCTCGTCGGGCAGACGGAGAAGGATGTTGATGACGAACCCGTAATCCTTGTATTCGTGATAGTAGGAAGAGGCGAGCGCGTCTGTGAGCGCGGACTCATAGGAGGTGCGGTTGCCGCCGTAAGTCTCGCGGTTGTCCTCCACCATCTTGTCGAAGCGCGCCTGCACCTCCGCCTCGGTGACGGAAGAGCTCTCGCCGAGCTTGCGCTCCAATCTGGTGATGAGGAGGGTCTTCATCTCGTTGTCGAGATAGTAATCGTAGCCGGTGCGGAGCTCGGCAAAGTCGTTTGCGACATCCTCCGCCGCGTCGTCGAGGTACAAGTCGAGATACTCCGCTCTCTTGTCTTCGGAGTAGGCGGAAAGGCAATCCAGCTCGACCTCGCCGCTCATGATGAGCTTGCGGTACTCCGCAGTGAGCTTATCCTCGCCGTCGAAAGCGCGGGGAGCGCGATCCGCCTCGGGAAGAGAGGCGTCGGGATCGTAATCCGCGTCGGGATCCTCCTCCTCGGCTTCGCGCACGGGACGGGGCTCGAGATACTCCGCCCATTTGGCGTAGAGCGTGGTCTTTTGGGTGAGTTCGGTGGCGAAATCGAACTTTTCGGTGCACTCGGGATCGGTGTACCAGCCGTAGAAGGTGTAGCCGTCGCGGGTGGGATCGTCGGGCTCGAAAGCGGTGGTGCCGCTCTTTATGCGCTGACGCTCGACCGCGCTGCCGCCCTGAGAGTCGAAGAGGACGGTGATGGCGTCCTTGCCGTTGTATTCCTCATACTCTTCCTTGTCCGAAGAGCCGGAGGAAGAGCCGTTGTTCGCGCCGATGAGGGACTCCACGGCGGAATTTATCGCGGAAAGGACGTCCTCGTTGACATTCTTCACCGCGCGGTCGCGCTCGCTTTCCGAGAGCAGTTGCTTCACGGTGACGTCCGCAGGAGCGGCGTCGAGACCCGCAAGTTCCACAAGCTCCGCCTTGGCGAACAGCACGAGCAGTTCACGCTGGGCGAGGGATTGCAACAGATAGTCCGCCACCTCCTGATAGCTCATGCCGTAGTAGGTGTGGTACACATAAGCGTAGGAATTGAAACTGAGCTCCAACTCGAACTTGCGGATGTTGTAGGTCTGCCCTTCGTAGCTCACGGAGGCGACCACCTGATTGGCGTCCCTGTCCTCGTTGAGCACGATGATGGAGTTGCAACCCGCAAGCGCGCCGACGCATACGAACAGCGCGATTATGAGGACCAACAAAATTGCGATTCTTTTTTTCATATACACTCCGAAAAGGTTTGACGGATTGATTACAATAGTATGACTATTATACACACACGCGGACGCGCCCGCAAGCGTTTTGAATATAAATAGACGCTTTAATACCCTCTCTTTTCCCTAAAAAAGCCCTTTGCGCCCCTTCCCTGCTCTCAAAGACAACAAAAAACTTTGCGCGCCCTATCATCGGCGCACGCAAAGCGCGTATCGAAGCTCTCCCTCAGTCCGTCTGCGGCGCGGGGATACAAAAGTCAAGCCGCCTCCGTCCCCGAGACCGCTTCCTCGAAAAATGAGATGAGTTTCGCCAGCTTGTCCGTGTTGGACAGCCCCTTGACGTCAAAGATGAGAGAGGGCGGTATGGCGCTCGTCAACACCGCGTCCGTGCGGTGCGCGGCGACCGCTTTCATCAAAGTCTCGTCCCCGAACACGCCCGCGTCGGCGAACACCACTCCCGCTCCATTGCGGTTGAGGATGACCCTCGCCGCTCCGAAACCGCGCGCGAGATTTTTGAGAAGCGCCACGTCCACGAGGTTGACGAGCGCGTCGTCGGGCGCGCCGTAGACCTCGGAAAGCTCGGAGAGCACCGCATTCCTCTCCGCCGCGGTGGACACCGTGGCGATACGCTTGTAGATGCGCAGTTTGTCCCTGCCGCTGACATAGCCGTCGCGTATGAAAGCGGGCACGTCCACCTTCATCTCCACTTCCCTTATCTCCTCCGTCTTTCTGCCCGTGCGCATCTCCTCCACGGCTTCGTTGAGGAGCTCGATGTACATCTCGTAGCCCACCCTTTCGATGTGCCCGTGCTGTTCGGCGCCGAGGAGGGTCCCCGCCCCGCGTATGGAAAGGTCGGAAAGGGCTATGCGGAAGCCGCTGCCTATCTCGGTGTTCTCCATGAGCGCGCGGAGGCGCTTTTCGGCATCCGAGGTGAGGACGCCGTTTTCGGGCACGGTGAAATAGGCGTGCGCCAGCACTCCGCGTCTGCCCACCCGTCCGCGGAGCTGGTACAGTTGCGACAGCCCGAATCTGCCCGAATCCACAACTATCAGGGTGTTGGCGTCCGGCAGATCGATGCCGTTTTCTATTATGGTGGTGGCGATGAGGACGTCATACTTCTTTTCGTAGAACGCGGCGATACGCTTTTCCAGCTCTCCCCCCGTCATCTGCCCGTGCGCGGTGACGATCCCGGTCCCCGCAGGGAGCATGGAGGAGAGTTTCGCGCCGAACCCTTCCAGCGCGTCGATGTCGTTGAGGAGGATGAGAGTCTGCCCTCCTCGGGCGCATTCCCTCGTCACCGCGTCGGCGACAAGCGCGTCCGAATAGGGTATGACGTATGTCTGCACGGGGAGCCTGCCCCTCGGAGCGGTCTCCAAAAGAGAGATGTCACGCACTCCGGACAGCGCCATGTTGAGGGTGCGCGGGATGGGCGTCGCGGAAAGCGTGAGCACGTTGACGAGAGGATTGCGGGCTTTGAGCAATTCCTTGTGCTCCACGCCGAAACGCTGTTCCTCATCCAGCACCAGGAGCCCGAGATCCTTGAACTCCACCCCCTTGGAGAGCACTTTGTGAGTGGCGATCGCCATATAAAGAGTTCCGTCCGCGAGCCTGCGCACGGTCTCTGCGTTCTCGGAAGAGGTCTGCAATCTGGTGAGGAGGGCGCATTCTATGCCGAAAGGCTCCAGCCTCTTGGTGAGATTTTCGTGATGCTGGCGGGCGAGGATGGTGGTGGGCGCGACAAGCACGGCTTGTTTGCCGTCCATCACAGTCTTGAACATGGCGCGGAAAGCGACTTCCGTCTTGCCGAAACCGACGTCTCCGACAAACAGTCTGTCCATTATCTTGCCCTGCTCCATATCCTGCTTGACCGCCTCGATGGCTTTCAACTGGTCTGCGGTCTCCTCATATTCGAACTCGTCCTCGAACTCCTTTTGCCACACCGTGTCGGGAGCGTAGACGTGCCCCTTTTTCTTTTCGCGCTCGGCATAGAGGCGCAAAAGGTCCACCGCGAGTTTGCGCACGGACTTTTTGACCTTGTCCTTTTCTCTTGCGAACTCCTTGCCCCCTATCTTGTTGAGACGGGGATTTTCCTCTCCCACGAATTTTTGGAGGTTGTCCATCTGATCCGTGGCGACGTAAAGCACGTCTCCGTCGCGGTAGCGGAGGATGACGTATTCCTTTTCGAATTCTCCCGCTTTCATGATGGTGGTGCCCTCGCACAGACCTATGCCATGCACACGATGCACCACATAATCACCCGCTTTCGGTGCGGTAAACTGCGTTTTCGGCAAAGCGATGCTCGCGCCGCGCCGTTTGCCCACGCACTCGGACACCCCTATCACCGCCACCTTTTCGGCGGGATAGACAAAGCCCGTCTCTATGCCGAGAGGAGTGACGCGCACCGACGCGCTCCCCTCCCCGTCAACGGAATACTCCGTGCCGACGTCCTGTTCGGCAAGGCTCTCTCTGACGCTCTTCGCTCTCTCGGGGCTCCCGGTGCACACCAGCACCCTGAACCCGCTCAGCACGAAATTTTTCAGGTCCTGCCCCACGCTGTCCGGCGCGAGATAGTACTTGGTGACGGGACGGGTCTTGGGGGTGAGCAGTTTGGTGGGAGCAAAAAGGGGATTGCCGAGTTCCAGCGAGGTGAAGGACACCTTGCGGGCAAGCATTATCCTGCGGCGCACTTCGCTCGGCGCATACAGCGCGTCAGCGTGCTCGGGGAGTATCTCCCCCGCCGTGACGAGAGGGTCTATCCTGCCGCGGAATTCCTTGGTGAGGACTTCGAACTTGTCCGCTATTATCTTGGGTTCGTCAAAGATCACGACGGGACGAGCGTCCGCGCCGAAACAGTCGAACAAAAATGAGGAGCCCGAGGAAAACACCTGCGCCCACGCGAGCTCTGCGGGAGCCGCTCCCCACGTCACCCTGCTCTCCAAAGAGGAAGCGACGGGGTTGACGGCATGGGAGGAAAGCGCGCTCTTCACCTCCTCGGCGTCCTCCTTTGAAAACACCGTGTCGGAAGCGGGATATATCCTCACCTCGCCGAGGTCGTCCACCGAAAGCATACTCGAAAGGTCTATGCTCTTGACGCTCTCTACGAGCTCGTCAAAGAAGTTTATCCTGTACGCGCCCTCCGAGGTCACCACGTCCAGGATGTCGCCGCGCAGAGCGAATTCGCCGGGGTCGGCGACCATCTCCCGTCGGGAATAGCCCGCCCGCGCAAGTCTGTCCGCCGCATCCTGCGGAGATATCACATCCTCGACGGCGAAGCGAACGGAATATTCGGCGATCGTCTCGGCGCGGGGATATTTTTGCAAAAGCGCGTCCGCGCAGACCACCACGATGTCCGCGTCCCCGCACGCCGCCCTGCCCAACGCCGCCCCCCTTTCTGCCGCGCCTCTGAGAGAATAGGCGTTGCGGCACATGAGCACGTCGTCGCGGTGGGAAAGAAAGACCGCCCTCACTCCCGGGAATGAGGATATCTTGGAGAACATACTCCTTGCGGCGGGAGGATCGGGCGCGACGTATATCCGTTTGCCGGGGATGCTCGCCGCAAGATGCGCCTTCGCGCCGTCCGTGATGCGCACCACCGAGACAGCCGAAAGCTCCCCGGGCAACCGAGGCTCGTCCAGTCGGGCGAGGCAGGCGAGCTCCTCCCCCATATTGCGTATGTCGAGAAGTTCGGGAGTCATTTTCTTTTGTTCAATCTTTCCTCTATGCGCTGTATGTCCTTGCCGGAGATGAGTTCAAAAAGCGCGTCCGCGGCTTC
Organism: uncultured Clostridia bacterium; assembly: GCA_944363035.1. Lineage (GTDB taxonomy): Bacteria > Bacillota > Clostridia > Christensenellales > CAG-917 > Limadaptatus. The sequence continues at coordinate 39,201 of CALVTS010000004.1, read as the reverse complement.
GGCAACGCACCTGTCTATTGCGGGCTTGTCGGCATAATCGACCTTTGAAAGCACCAAATCGACTATTTCAACCTCTTTTGCGGCTAATTCCTCTGTCTTTATGCCTATGCGCAGACGTTTGAAAGAGGTGGTGTTGAGCTCGGCGACTATGCTCCTCATACCGTTGTGGGTGCCCGCGCTCCCCTCCTCGCGGAAACGCATCCTGCCCACGGGAAGGTCGGCGTCGTCGTACACCACCACGAGCTCCTCCTCGGAGTCGCAGTACTTGCGCACGAGCTGTCGCACGCTCTCCCCCGAAAGGTTCATATATGTCTGCGGCTTCGCGACGACGAAGGGCACGCCGCCTATCTTCCCCTTTGCGGTGAGCGCGGCGCACTCCTTGCCCGTGAAGCGGAGCTTGCATTTTTCCGCAAGCGCGTCCGCCGTCATGAACCCGATGTTGTGATAGGTGTTGCGGTATCTTGCGCCGGGGTTCCCCAGCCCTACCACCAGATACATAAGACCTCCCGCGGCGGGGAGGTCCCCGCCTAAGTGTTTTTGCGTTTTGAGTCCGTCTTCACCGTCTGACGGCTCCTGCCGATGACGAACGCGTCCGACGGCACGTCCTCCGTGACCGTGGTGCCCGCCGCGACGAAAGAGCCCTCACCCAGCCTCAACGGGGCGACCAGATTGACGTTCGCGCCAATGAAACAGCGGTCGCCGACGGCGGTGCGGTGCTTGTTTTTCCCGTCGTAGTTGCAAAACACCGTCCCGCACCCGACGTTGACCTTCGCCCCCACGTCCGCGTCCCCGATATAGGCAAGATGCGCGCTCTTCGCGCCCTCCCCCACCGAGGAATTTTTGACCTCCACAAAGTCGCCTATGCGGCAGTCCTCCCCGATGACGGCGTCTCTCAGGCGCGCGAAAGGTCCCACTTCCGAGCGTGCGCCCACGCGCGTGCCCGTCAAATGGGACATGAGGACGCGTGCGTCCCGCCCGATGACGCAATCTTTCAGATACGCCCCCTCGATGCGAGCCCCCTCTGCGACGGTAGTGTCTCCTTCCAGCCTGCAAAATGGCAAAAGCTCCGCCCCTGCGGACACCGTCACGGTGTCGTCCACCGCGACGAGAGAGGGATCGGGCAGAAAGACGCCCGCCTCGAGCAACCGCGTTATCACGCGTTCTTTCATTTGATTATACACCAACGCGCGATTTTTTGCACTATCAACTTTGACAAAGTGCGGCGAGTCGAGGGTGTAGCCCGTCCTGCCCTCCCCGCCGACTATGAGTTTCGCGCCGCTTTCCGCACCTCCCAGCATGAGCTCCTTCAGCCCGTACTTCCTGACGCGCGCAATCCCCTCCCGCACGTCCTCGACGGTGACGAGGGGCATATCGAGGGGGATGACGGCGAGAGTCTCCCCTTCCTCGGGGGGAGGGAGCTCTTCCGCCCTCCCTCTCTCGCAGGGGAAATCTGCAAACTCCCTTGAAAGATATTCCTCCGCGCTCCTGCCCAAAATGCGCACCGAGGAGCGCTCGCTTTCCGAAAACAAGATCCTTAGCCTCACATTCCGCCTCCTTGTTTGTGATTCTTATCAGGATATGCGCCGCGTCTGCGTGATATGCCAGACAGGAATAATACGAATCAGGTTCAGCGCCGCCGATTTCCGCCTGAACCGCGTCATCCGCCTTGCCAATACGGTGGGGTATTAGCGGCGGCAACTTCCTTGCTCAGCCAAAAATCGGTTGGCGCGGAACTGCTAGCACCTCAGAGCAAGAGATTTTCGGATGATGTTGCACGGGCGGAACGCAGGCAATAGTGTACATATTGGCAAGTTTCGGCTGTGCAAAAGCGCCGAAAAGAATTGCTCCGAGGCTGGTTCGTATTATTCCTGTCTGGCATGCCTGCCCCTCCCCTTTTCAAAGGCGCAAAAGGAACGCGGCGCGGGAGACCCGCGCCGCGAGTTTCCCCTCCCCGCGATGTCGCGGGAGAGGGAGGATGCCGGCAGGAGCGTCAGTGCGTCCCCGTCACGGCGGAGACCGCGCTCCCGCTCACCGCATTCGCGGCGTCAGCCGCATCCGCGCCCGCCCCGGGGGCGGGGGCTTCGAGGCACGCATCCGTCCCGTCCAACGTGATGTTCACGGGAGAATACGGCAATCCGAGCGCGCACGCAACCAGCGATGCGAGGACGGAAACCACGGTGATGACAACAAAAATCACTTTTTTCTTGTCCATTGCTGCTGTCTCCTTCTGCGTATTTGCGCGGACGACAGACAGCCTTGCCGGCAAAAAGAAAATAGCACCGCGGTAAGCCGCGATGCAAAGTTTCATGTCACAAACGGGGGATTTCTTTCTCTTTCCCTCCGTTCAGCCCCGTTTTGCGCGGAAAAACTCGCTGAGCAACGCCGCGCATTCCTCGCGGAGCACTCCTCCTTCCACTTCCACGTCGTGATTGAAGAGCCCCGGGGCGAAAAGGTCCACCTTGCTCCCCGCCGCGCCCGTCTTAGGGTCGTACGCGCCGAAGACCACCCGTTTTATCCTGCTGTTGATCATCGCCCCCGCGCACATGGGACAGGGTTCCAGAGTGACGTAGACCTCGCAATCCTCCAACCACCAGTTGCCGAGGACTTTCGCCGCGCGCTCCAACGCCACTATCTCGGCGTGTCGGACGGCGCAATTCTCCCTTTCCTTGAAGTTGCATCCCTCTGCGACGATACTGCCCTCCTTGACCACCACCGCGCCCACGGGCACTTCGTCCCGAGCGGCGCACTCGACGGCGAGAGCCAAGGCTCTTTTCATGAACTCTTCATCGGTACGGGTCATATCCGCCTCACTTGTGATAGGGGGTGCCGGCGCATATCGTGAGCGCACGGTAGAGCTGTTCGGTCAGCATGACCCTGAACAGCTGGTGGGGGAAGGTCATCGCGCCGAAGGATATCCTCTCGTCGGCGCGGGAGAGAGCGGACGCGTCCAGCCCGTGACTGCCCCCGATGAGAAAACTGAACTCCGACGTCCCCGCCGCGCTCCTTTCCGCGATGAAACGGGCGAGCTCCTCGCTGGACATCCTCTTCCCTCTGCCGTCCAGGGCGACCACACAGCCCTTTGCCTTGGACAAAAGAGCCTCCGTCTCCTGCGAGCTCTGCTCTGAGGGGGATTTTGCCGCAGGCGCGGGCGGGACTTCCGTCACGGAAAAGGCGCAGTAGGCGGAGAGCCTTTTTGCATACTCCCCCACCGCGTCCTCGAAAAACCTTTCTTTGAGCCTGCCTACGGCGATGACGTTTATCCTGAGCATAGGCGCGTCCTCAAAGCGCGAGCCCCACGATGAGGGTGATGAGCCAGTATGCCGCCGCCAGCCCTATCGCTATCCAAAGCCCGAACATGGGCTGTGACTTCCCCAGATACTGCACGTCGCAACAGAGGAAGAGGGCGCGTTCGGTGTCATGCCAGCCTTTTTTTGTGAAGAGGGAAGCGAAATATCTCACCCCTTCTCCCAAGCCTTTCAGCCGCTTCTTCTCGGAAGCGGGCTCTTCGGGATAGACGGTGATGGTATATTCGTCAAAGACGGCGCTGTTTTTGACCACTTTGAACCCGTTCCTTTCCCTCCTCTCGTCTCCGAGGCGGTAGTAGGCGTAAAGCAGGAGCACGAGGAGGAAGGTGCCGACCACGAAACTCACCGTGCCCGTCAGCCAGTTGAACGCGCCGAGATCCAGGATGGCTTGGTCTATCTCGGGGATATACGCCGTCATGAGCAGGGAGAAGAAGTTGTTGAGGAAGTGCACCGCGACGCAGGGCACCAGCGACCGAGAGGTCATGAACAGCACCGCGAGCACAACTCCGAGGCAGAACTGATAGCCCGTCTGTACGGGGTTGGCGTGCAACAGCGAAAAGAGCAACGCCGAAATGAACACCCCGAACACCGCTCCCCTCGAAGTCAGTCCGGGGAGGATGTTGCCGCGCATGAGCAACTCCTCGCCGAGGGCGGGGAGCAACCCCATCACGAAGACTGCGAGGATGAATATGCCCGCGTTTTCGAAGTCGATGCTGCCTGCCGTCACTCCCCCGACGAAACCTATCACGGAAAAGAACTTGTTGAAGAGCATGGACACCGGCAAAAACGCCACGATGGTCATTATCGTGATGGGCAGGAGAAGGATGTAGCGGTAGGGGTTTTTCATGGGACGGAGCTTGGCGACGGAGATAAGATCGTATTTGCGCCACATCGAGAACAGCCACACCACGAGCACTATCGCCACCTGGGTGACGGCATAACTCACCCAGCTCGCCACGCTGAGTCCCGCGAACTTCCCCGTCACTCCCGAGAGCGCATAAGCGAAGATGTTGCCCAGTATGGATATCCCGCACAGGGCGAAGAGATAAAGGCTTCCGCTTTCGCTTGCCATCAGGCTCTTTCTCATTTTACTTCGTAGACCTCGCTCGCCTTATTTTGATATGCCACAGCCACGGCTATGTCCGAGCACGCTCTTTCGCGCAACCGTCCGCAGACGGCGCCGAGCGCGAGCTCGGGAAGATTGTTGTTTTCGCTGAGATGCCCGAGGAGCATGGTGCGCACCGCAGACCCCGCGAGCCTTTCGGCGAACAATGCGGTCATGTCATTGCTGAGATGCCCCATATCCCCCAAGATCCTGCGTTTGAGCGCTTCGGGATAGTTCCCCGACCTCAACATCCCGATGTCGTGATTCGCCTCTATGAGCACCGCTTCGCTCTCGCGGATGTTGTTGTATACGCCGACGGTGGGTCTGCCCATATCCGTCGCCACGCTCACCTGCGCTCCCGTTTTCAGACGGAAGGAATACCCCAAAGGATACGCCGCGTCGTGCGGGATGCGGAAGGGGATGACCTCGATGTCGCCGATGAAGAACCCGCCCTCGAAAAACTCCGTCTCGGTGTAGCCGTGGAGTTCTCCCTGTCTGCGCAGGATGGCTTCGGCGGTCTTAGGGTGCGCGTATACGCGCGTATCCTTACCTACTCTGGGCAGTGCGGCGATGTGGTCGGTGTGTTCGTGAGTTATCACCACCCCGTCAAGTTTGGCGGTGGACAGCCCGAACCTGCGCAATGCCTCGTTGAGACGGGAATAGGACACCCCCGCGTCCACCAATATCGCCGTGTTTTCGGAAAACACCAGCGTGGAATTCCCCTTGCTGCCGCTTGCCAGCGACACGATGCTTATCGACATTTTCTCTTTCTACTCTTAATCATTTATGAAAAGGGGCGCTCGCCGAGCGCCCCGCGTATCTCGCTGTCCGCCGAGCGCGAGTTTCGGGACCGCTATATCTCGCTGTCCGAACGGAGCATGACGTCCTCTCTGTCCTCTCTCTTTATGCAGACGGCGGCAAATATCACCGAGAGTATGAACGCTGTCCCCGCGATGGCAAGCATCGTGAACACGTCCACGCTCGCGTCGGGGAGGAAGACCTCCTCGACAACTTCGTATATTATCTCTGCCGCATATGCCGCCGCGGCAAGGAATGTGAGCAACATGAAAGTCTTGCGCGGATATCTCCCGAGCGCGAGGGAACAGAGCGCGATGACGAACCCCGCCGCCGCGCACGCCGCCGCCACCGCGTTGACTATGGTGACGCAGTAGTCCACGGGCTCGCCGAATTCCACCCAAAACTTTATCTGCCCTATCACGTCCACCTTGAAGAGGACGTATTCCGCCGCGAGTTCGGGCTTTATGTAGGAGGTGACGAACGCCGCCACCATCAATGCGGAGAAGAAGAGCATCACCGCCGAGAACGCCCTCTTGCACGCCTTGGAATGCGCGCGGTGTCTCGTCGCCTGTTCCGCCCTTTGGAATTCCGCCGCGGAAGCCGCGTTTTCGGCGTCCTCGCCCTTTCTCCCGCTCTCGGTGCGCAGAATGTCGCTGTCCTGAGTCATGTATGGCACGACGGCGAGAGGCACGACTATGGGCTGGAGCTGTATGGTGTTGTGTTTGGGCGCGACTATGGGGACGGGACCGCCTATCCCCACGGGCTTCATGACCGTGGTGGTCGCGCCCTCGTCGGGCTGAGGAGAACCGTAAGCCTCGCTCTCGTAAAGCACGGGTTCTTCGGCGGGAGACGCTGCGGGAGGCGTTTCCTGCTCGGGTATGAACACTTGACTTTCTTTCTTTGCCATATTTCCTCCGTGCGCCGCATGGGCGCAACCTATTGGGTCTCTAACGCACTCTGGTGTAGCCCGTGCGCAGAGGAGTGATGAATGAGCACACCGCCGCGGATACGACGTATATCCCCGCGCTCGCGAACAGAGTGAAAAATTCGCTGCTGTCCCAGCCGCGGATGAAGTCCTGCATGAAGTCTATGCGAGGGAGCCCTATCTCCTCCGCTCCGACGAGCGCGGCTATGAACACCGCCGCCACCGTGAGAAGATAGACGACCGCGCCCGCGGTATATCTGCGGGGACGTATCGCGCCCATGAGCCCCGTCGCCGCCTTGACCACTCCCGCGATCACGACGATGAGCCCGAGGGTCAGGATCATGTCCGGGATCATCGCAAGCCAGACGGACTTTACGATCTCCCCCTGCCAGCCCGCGTCTGCGGTGACGCGGAAGGCGTCTATCCACCCCGAGATCACGTCGAAACGCTCGGGAATGAGCTTGAACGGGATGTCCTGCGCCGTCACGCCCGCCGCCGCTAGTATGTAGGGCAAAAGCACCGCGGCGGAAGCGACCAGCATGATGACGGAAGAGATGAAATTGCGGGTGCGCACCATCCTCTTCCACTGTCTGCCCGCGTCCCTTTCGGCAGGCTGATAGTCCGAGGCGGTGGAGGCTGTCTCCTCCTCCTCGCCCTCATATTCCAGCCTGGGAGAGATGACCAGATCCTGCACTACGGCAGGCATCCTCTTCTCCGACGCGCCGTCCAGGGGCTTCGGCGCGAGCCTTATGCCGGCTTCGTCCACCGGCACATCCTTTTTCGCGAAAGAATCCTTCATATCACTTGTTGGCGTCGCCGTCCGAGGCGTACTCGTCTGCGGGGACGTACTGCATCAAAGGCTGATCCTGCGTGACATACGGGACGAATGCCACGGGCTGGACAATGGGAGGCATCTGATAGGGCTCCCCCGTCTCCTTGTTGTAGAACACGGGCGCGCCGTAGGGATAGCCGTAGGGGAAAGCTCCTCCCGCGAAATGCGGGGCTCCCGAGAAATTGGGGGCTTCCTTTTCTGCGTCCGCTTTTTCTATGGGTTTGGTCTGCGCCTCCTTGAACGCCTCCCCCGCGAACTCCTCGAAGGTCGGGGTGTGCTGAGAGGAAAGGTCCTCTTCGGGCGCGGTGAGCACCTTGGTCTTTTTGCGTATGGGCGCGGACTGCTTGATCTTGCCCTTTGCCAAAAGCTCCACCGAACGGGCGCGCAGACGTCCGCAACGCGTGCACCTGAGCGCGTCGGAAGCGTTGACCGCTCCGCACACGGGGCACACGAAAGGATCCTTCAATTCGTCCATATTCTCCGCCGCCGAGAAGGGGTCGGCGTAGAACGCGGAATAGTTCCTGACTGCGGCGGACAGCTTTTTGAGCTGAGCCACGTCCTCGGAGCCCAGTTCGTTGACCTTGTCGCGGTAGGCGTCCAGCATGACCGCCTGTTTGGTGAGCTCGTCGTTGGTCTTGCGGCGATAGTCCTCGACGTCCTGCATCGCCTTCGCCTTGTCCCGCTCCACGCGGCGTTTCATGCGGGCGATCTCCTTTTCGGCGCCGTCCATGCGCTCCTTGACGAGGAGGTCGGCGTTCATCTTGTTTTTGCGCATCTCCATCACGTCCTCGCGGGTGAAGGGATTGTCGGGATCCTCCACGGGGGCGCCGCAATGCGAGCAGTATTTCGCGCCGGGGAGATTCTCCTCTCCGCAAATGGCGCACACGGGACGACGGAGCACCCCGAGGAGCTCTCCGCAGTTCGCGCAGAAACGGCTCCCCGCGTTGTTGCGGGTGCCGCAGGCAGGACATTTCACTTCGTAGTTTCGGATCACTTCGGCTCCGCAGGTGGCGCAATACGCCTGACCGCGTTCCACTTCGCTCCCGCACACCTTACAAGTGAACATACTTCACCTCTCGAATTCTTATTAGCACATTATAACGCCGTTTCTGGCGTGTGACAAGCCGCTTTCAGGGTTTTGAACCCTCTTTCAGTCCCACGATGCAGTTGAATTCGCCATCCCCTTTGGAGACGAAATATCCCTCTCGCAGGAACTGGAATCTCTCCCCTTTCGCCGCCCCCGCGAGGAAGCGCTCCGCCTTGCCGTGAAGAACGGTGTGGGAGTCGGGGTCCAGCCTGTCCATATAGTCCCCGTCGCCGTCTTTTATGAGATAGTCATAGACATGGACGGCGATATCCTCCGCGTCGCGCGCGTTGACCCAGTGCACGGTGCCTTTGACTTTTATCCCCGCGCCCTCTTCGCCCGAGCGGGTGCCGGGGATATATTCCACGTGCACGACCTCGGGGACGCCGTCCGCGTCCGTCTCACAGCCGACGCAACGCACGATGTACGCGCCTTTCAGCCTCACCATGCCGTCCGGTCTGAGACGGAAATATTTGGGGGGAGGATCCAAAGAAAAATCCTCCCTTTCAATGTACAGCTCGCGGGAGAAGGTCATCTCGTGCACGCCCGCCTCGGGGTCGCGGGGAACGTTCTCCAAAGTCAGCGTCTCTTCGGCGTCCTCGGGATAGTTGTCCACCACCACTTTGAGGGGACGGAGCACCGCCATCGCCCTCACGGCGTGTTCGTTGAGATACTCCCTGACGCAATGTTCCAGCATGGCGATGTCCACCACGCTGTCCGCCTTGGCGACTCCTATCCTGCCGCAGAAATCCCTCACCGCCTCGGGAGGATACCCTCTCTCCCGTATGCCCGAGAGGGTGGAAAGTCTGGGATCGTTCCAGCCGCTCACCACCTTTTCGTCCACCAGCCTTTTGAGAAAACGCTTGCTCATCACGGTGTGGGTGAGGTTGAGCCTTGCGAACTCTATCTGCCTGGGACGAGGGTCAAAACCGCAGTTTTCCGTCACCCAATCGTAGAGGGGGCGGTGATTTTCGAATTCCAAGGAACACAGCGAATGCGTGATGCCCTCGATCGCGTCCTCGAGCGGATGCGCGAAGTCGTACATGGGATATATCACCCACTCCGTCCCCGTGTGGGGATGCTCGGCGTGGCAGATCCTGTATATGACGGGATCCCGCATATTGATGTTGGGGGACGCCATGTCTATCTTGGCGCGGAGCACCTTTTCGCCGTCGGCGTATTTGCCCTCCTTCATCTCGGCAAAAAGCCTGAGGTTCTCCTCCACGCTGCGATCGCGGTATGGGCTCTCCTTGCCGGGCTCGGTGAGGGTGCCCCTGGTGGCGCGGATCTCCTCGGCGGAAAGATCGCACACGTACGCCTTGCCCTCTTTGATGAGCTTGACGGCGCACTCGTACATTCTGCCGAAATAGTCCGAAGCGTGCAGTTCGCGATCCCACTCGAACCCCAGCCAGCGGATGTCCTCTTTTATGCTCTCCATATACTCCACGTCCTCTTTGACGGGGTTGGTGTCATCGAAGCGGAGGTTGCATTCGCCGCCGAATTTTTCCTTTATGCCGAAGTTTATGCATATGGCTTTCGCGTGCCCGATGTGGAGATAGCCGTTGGGCTCGGGCGGAAAACGCGTGATTATCTTGTCGTGCTTGCCGCTTTTGAGGTCCTCGACGATGATGTCCTCGATGAAATTGGCGGGAGCGGGGATGTCTGTCCTTTTTGTCATATCCTGTCCGTGTGCGCTGAGCGCGAATGAGATTGCGCTCCCTCCCGAGGAGGAAAGGAAACGCGTGGGGACTCGCGCCCCCATTGGATATAGGGTACACCATATGCGCGCATTTGACAAGCGCGCGCGAGAAACAAAAAACGTAAAATCAAGGGAATTACTAAGACTTCTTTCCCTCGCAGTCCCCGCGAAGATCCGCCTTTGAGGAATCCAGCCTCATATAGCCGTCCTCGAAACGAAAGCCGAAACGAAGCAATTCGGGATGCTCCCCTTTCACCGCGAGAGGTATGGGATTGAGAGAAAACTTGAAAAGCATCGCGCGCAGAAAGAACTCCTTATCCCCGGGGTTTATCTGCTCGTTTTTTATCTTGAAATGCGTTATTGTGACATTATCGCCTATTTCGGCGCGCATGAGCCCGACGGGCTCGCCGTCCTCCCTCATCACGAAATTCGCGCCGCTCACCCGCTCGGATATGCCAAGATCAGCATAAAGTTTTTCAAGGGTCGCCGCGTCCTTTTCGAATCCTACCGTCAGCATTTTTCCTCTCCGTATCCCACGCTCACAAGGGTGAGCCCGTGAGGAGGCAGAGTCTTGCCCGCGAGGGTGCGATCCCCTGTTTCCAGCACCCGCTCCACGTCCTCGACGCTCAGTTTGCCCTGCCCCGCGTACACCAGGGTGCCCGCTATTATGCGCACCATGTTGTACAAAAATCCGTTGCCCGTGACATAGACGGAAAGCCTCCCTTCCGAAAGAGTCCCGTCCTCCGCCGCGCCCTCCGCTTTCAGTTCTATGGAATACACGGTGCGCACCGTGCTCTTCACTGCGGAACCGCTCGCCTCGAACCCCTTGAAATCGTGCTCTCCCTCTATCGCGTCCGCGCAGGCGCGCATCGCCGTGAGCGAAAGAGGGGTGACGACGTGCGCGTGGGTCTGTTCCAGCACGGGACGGCGGTGGCGGGAGACGTATATATCATAACGGTATGTCTTCCTTTTCGCCGAAAACCTGGCGTTGAAATCCTCGCTCACGGGTTCGCACGAGAGCATACTTATGTCGTCCGGAAGGCGGGTATTGACCGCAAAGGGTATCTTTTCGGGGGGTATGGCGGTGTCCGCGTCAAAGTGGACGACCTGTCCCTCGGCGTGTACGCCGGCGTCCGTCCTCCCGCTCGCGGTGGCGTGGGTGGGCGCGCCGAACGTCTCGGAAAGAGCGCGTTCCAGCGCCTCTTGCACGCTGGGTCCGTTGAGCTGGCGTTGCCAGCCCACATACTCCTTCCCGAAATATGAAATGACCGCGCGGAACCTCACACCAGTCCTCCGAAGATCAGGGAGTCCATCGCTCCGTTGAAATAGTATCTGTCCAGAAGCACCGCGACGAAATATGCGGCGATGAACAGGGAGCCGACGATGTCGGCGACGCCTATCTTCATCACCTTCATCTTGGTGCGGTTCTCCGTGGCGTTGTAACACCTGGCGTCCATGGCGAACGCGAGTTCGTCCGCGCGCCTGAAAGAGTTGACGAAGAGGGGGATGAGCACGGGGAGCAGAGCCTTCGCTCTCGCCACGAGCCCTCCCGTATCAAAGCTCGCGCCCCTCGCTTTCTGCGCGGAGATTATCTTGTTGGTCTCCTCGAAAAGGGTGGGGATGAACCTCAGCGCGATGCTCATTATCATTGCTATGTCGTGCACGGGGACTTTGAGATATTTGAGGGGCTTGATGAGGCTCTCGGTGCCGTCCGCCACCTCCACGGGAGTGGTGGTGAGGGTGAGCAGAGAAGCTCCGCTGATGAGCAAAACCAGCCTTAACGCCATCTTTATGGTGGTGTGAACACCCTGATCGGTGATTTGGAGCGCTTTCCAGCTCCACAGTATCTCGCCGTCTTTTATCATGAAAAGATTGATGACTGCGGCAAACAGCACGATGAACAGCACCGCCCTCACCGATTTCAGTACGGAGAGCATCGGGAGCTTGGCGATGAGGATGATGAGAAGGAGCACCGCCGCAGTGAGCATGAAACCGAAATAGGTGTTGACAAAGAATATCGCCACCACGAAGAGTATGGTGAGCAGGAGTTTCGCGCGGGGGTCCATGCGGTGCACGACGGAGCCGGAGGGATAGTACTGTCCGAACGCTATATCCTTAAACATCCTTTTCCTCCTCCCCTTCCCTGTCCTCGGATTCCTTTTCCGCGCGCTTGGCTTTTAGCTCCGCCAGCGCGTCCGCGAGAGCGACGGGCGTGACTATGGTGCGGGGCAGGACTATGCCCCTTGCCGCGAGTTTGTCCGCTATGCGCGCGGCGGTGGGGAGAGAAAGCCCCGCCGCCGCGAGTTTCTCCCTTGCGCCGAACACCTCGGCGGGAGACCCGTCCGCGACCACTCTGCCGTCTTTCAGAGCGACTATCCTATCCGCCATCTCGGCGATGTCGTCCATATAGTGAGACACCATGATGACGGTGGGGCTGACCTCCTCGTGCAATTTGCGCACGAGGGCGAGTATCTCGCGTCTGCCGACGGGATCCAGCCCCGCGACGGGCTCGTCCAGGACGAGGATCTCGGGCTCCATGGCTATGACGCCCGCTATCGCGGCGCGGCGTTTTTCGCCGCCGCTGAGCTCGAAGGGACTGCGCTCGGCAAATTCCTCGTAAGGGAGTCCCACCACCTCCATGGCGCGGCGCACCCTGCGGTCCACCTCCTCCTTTTCCAGCTTCATGTTCTTGGGACCGAAAGCCACGTCTCTCGCCACCGTCTCCTCGAAGAGCTGATATTCGGGATACTGGAACACCATCCCCACGGTGAAGCGCAGTTTTTTGAGAGTCTTCTTATCGGAGGCGTTCATACCGGCGACCATCGCCTCCCCCTCCTGCACCTTGACAAGTCCGTTGAGGTGCTGTATGAGGGTGGATTTGCCTGAACCCGTCGCGCCGATGAGCCCGACGAATTCCCCTTTTTCTATCGCGAGATCCACGTTGTCCAGCGCGCGCTTTTCAAAGGGGGTCTTGACGGAATAAGTGTAGGAAAGTTTTTTCAGTTCGACTGCGAGCATATGCCCTCCACCAATTCCTCCTCGTCCGTCACAGTCCCGTCAAAGCGGAAGCCGCGCTCCGAGAGCATCCTCGCGAGCTCCGTCGCGGGGGGAAGAGCGAGCCCGCACGCCTCCACTTCGGGAGAGGCGAACACCTCTTTTGGGGTGCCGTCCAGCACCTTTCTGCCCTTGCGCAGGACGATGATCCTGTCCGCCATCGCCGCCTCGTCCATATTGTGGGTGATGGCGATGACGGTGATGCCCTTCTCGTTGAGCTTTTTCGCCACATCCATTATCTCTGCTCGTCCCTCGGGATCGAGCATGGAAGTGGATTCGTCAAAAATGATGATCTCGGGCTCCATGGCGAGCACGCCCGCTATCGCGACGCGCTGTTTCTGTCCTCCCGAGAGCTTGCTTGCGCTGCGGGTGCGGTACTCCTGCATCCCCACGGCGTCGAGAGCCCTGTCCACGCGCTCGATCATCTCCTCGCGCGGGACGCCGAGGTTCTCCGGTCCGAAAGCCACGTCGTCCTCTATTATGGTTGCGACCATCTGATTGTCGGGGTTCTGGAACACCATGCCCGCCTTTCTGCGGATGTCGAAAGTCCTCTCCTCGTCGCGGGTGTTCATCCCGTCGATGACCACATCCCCCGCCGAGGGCACGAAGAGCCCGTTGAGCAATTTGGCGAGAGTGCTCTTGCCGCTCCCGTTCATGCCCGCAAGCGCGACGAATTCCCCCTTTTCCACAGAAAAGGAGACGTTGCGGAGCGCGCGCACCGACTGACCTTCGCCCGTCCTGTAAGAGTAGCTGACGTTTATTAGTTCTATCTGCGGCATAATACAAGAAGTATAACACACCTCGGCGGGATTGCAAAACGGATTGCGCGTTTCCCTGAAAATCCCCGCCGCCGTCCCGAGGCGACCTCGGAAAGACAGGGCGCGGGGAGGACATCTTCGCACGCGCGTGCATATATGTTTACCGTAATACAGTCGCAAGTCGATTTTATTTTAGTGCAGTTGATTGACTAAAACTTTTCGGGATAGTATAATCCACATTGCACGAGCCGTAAGGCTTTTTCTACGATTACAAGTTCACACACTATGGAGGTCTTTATGAAAAAGATGACAATCGACGGTAATACCGCGGCGGCGCACATCGCATATGCGTTCTCCGACGTTGCGGCTATCTACCCCATCACGCCCTCCTCTCCCATGGCGGAAAACTGCGACGAATGGGCGGGGCAAGGCAGGAAAAACATCCTGGGCAACGTGTTGAAGATCGTCGAGATGCAGTCCGAAGCGGGCGCTGCGGGCGCCGTCCACGGTTCTCTCGCCGCGGGCGCGATGACCACGACTTTCACCGCCAGCCAGGGCTTGCTGCTCATGATCCCGAATATGTACAAGATCGCGGGCGAACTGCTCCCCTGCGTCTTCCACGTTTCGGCACGCGCCCTTGCCGCGCACGCGCTGAGCATTTTCGGCGACCATGCGGACGTCATGGCGTGCCGTCAGACGGGCTTTGCGATGCTCGCGTCCAACTCCGTGCAGGAAGTCATGGACCTGAGCCTTGTGGCGCATCTTTCCACGCTGAAAGCCTCCGTCCCCTTCATCAACTTCTTTGACGGATTCAGGACCTCTCACGAAGTGAGCAAGATCGACGTCATCGACTACGACGAGATAAAAAGCCTCGTGGACTTTGACGACATCGACCGTTTCCGCGCGCGTTCCCTCAACCCCGAGCATCCTCATCAGGCGGGCACGGCGCAGAACCCCGACATCTATTTCCAGAATCGCGAAGCCGCCAACAAGTACTATCAGGCGGTCCCCGGCATCGTCCAGAACATGATGGACAAAGTGGCGGGCATCACGGGCAGACAGTATCATCTGGTGGACTACTACGGCGCGAAGGACGCCGACCGCATCATCGTCCTGATGGGCAGCGGCGCAGAAGCCGTGGAAGAGACCGTCGATTATCTCAACGCCAAGGGCGAGAAGGTGGGCGTCATCAAAGTCAGGCTGTACCGCCCCTTCCCCGCGGAACAGTTCGTCGCCGCTCTCCCCAAGACTGCCAAGAAGATCACCGTCCTGGATCGCACCAAGGAAGCGGGCTCTCTCGGCGAGCCTCTCTATCTCGACGTCGTCGCCGCGCTTGACGAGCTCAAGGTCAAGGCGGAAGTGCTGTGCGGCAGATACGGTCTGGGCAGCAAGGAGTTCAACCCCTCCATGGCGGCGGCAGTCTACGAGAACATGAACGAGGGCAAGAAGAACCACTTCACCGTCGGCATCGTGGACGATGTGACGGGCACCTCCCTCGAGATAAAGGAAAAGATCGACGTTGCCGATCCCTCCACCATCTCCTGCAAATTCTACGGACTGGGCTCCGACGGCACCGTCGGCGCAAACAAGAACAGCATCAAGATAATCGGCGACCACACCGACAAATACGCGCAGGGCTACTTCTCCTACGACTCCAAGAAATCCGGCGGTCTCACGGTGTCCCACCTGCGTTTCTCCGACAAGCCCATCCGCGCGACCTACCTCATCGACCAGGCGGACTTCGTGGCGTGCCACAACGAATCCTACGTGCTCCGCTACGATATGCTCTCCGACCTCAAAGACGGCGGTACCTTCCTGCTCAACAGCATCTGGTCCCCCGACGAGATGGACAAGCAGCTCCCCGCCGCGATGAAGAACCAGATCGCGAAAAAGCACGTCAAGTTCTACACCCTCGACGGTCTGGACGTCATCCGCAAGCTGGGCGCGTCCAAGGGCGTCAACACCGTCATGCAGGCGGCATTCTTCAAACTCGCGAACGTCATCCCCTACGCCGACGCCGAGAAGTATATGAAGGAAGCCATCAAAAAGACTTACGGCAGAAAGGGCGACGCGGTCGTCAAGATGAACTGCGACTGCATTGACAACGCCATCTCCTCCCTCAAAGAGGTCAACTATCCCGAAAGCTGGGCGACCACCACGACGGGTGCGGATCCCCTGCCCGTCCCCAACGACGAGTACTACAAGACCTTCATCGCGCCCATCATCGCGCAGGAAGGCGACAAACTGCCCGTCAGCGCGTTCTCTCCCGACGGCATCGTCCCCACCGGTACGACCAGGTTCGAGAAGCGCGGCATAGCCGTCAGCGTCCCCGAATGGGATGTGAACAAGTGCATACAGTGCAACCGTTGCTCTCTCGTCTGCCCGCACGCGGCGATACGTCCCGTGCTCGCCACCGCGGATGAGCTTGCCGCAAAGCCCGAAGGCTTTGTCACCAAGCCCGCCATCGGCTTCAAGGGATACGAGTTCAGGATGCAGGTCAGCCCCTATGACTGCTCCGGATGCAACAACTGCGTCAACGTCTGCCCCGCCAAGGAAAAGGCGCTCACCATGATCCCCATCGCGGAATCCATCGAAAAGGACGCCGCAAACTGGGATTACGCCGCCTCCCTCAAAGAGACCTCCGCTCCCATCCCCGCGGATAAGGTGGCTTCCGTCAAGAACAGCCAGTTCAAGAAGCCTCTCTTCGAGTTCTCCGGCGCGTGCGCGGGTTGCGGCGAGACTCCCTATGTCAAGCTCATCACCCAGCTCTTCGGCGACAGGATGATCATCGCCAACGCCACCGGTTGCTCCTCCATCTACGGCGGAAGCGCCCCCACCTGCCCCTATGCCAAGAACGACAAAGGTCAGGGTCCCGCTTGGGCGAACTCCCTCTTTGAGGACAACGCCGAGTTCGGATTCGGTATGCATCTGGCGTATCAGGCGCGCAGGAACGTGCTCAACAACATCATGACCAACATCATCGGGCTCGACACCATCTCCCCCGCCATGAAAGAAGCCATGACCGAGTGGATGGACGGCAAGGATGACGGCGAACTCTCCAAAGCCGCCGCGGCGAAGATCCTCGCCCTCCTGCCCGAAGAAAAAGCCAACGCCAACGGCATCACCCTCGACCTCCTCGGCAAGGTGGAAGCCAGAAAGGACTGCCTCATCAAGAAGTCCGTCTGGATCATCGGCGGCGACGGCTGGGCATACGACATCGGCTACAACGGCGTGGACCACGTGCTCGCCAGCGGCGAGGACGTCAACATCCTCGTCCTCGACACCGAGGTGTACTCCAACACCGGCGGACAGGCCTCCAAGTCCACCCCCACCGGCGCCATCGCGAAATTCGCCGCCACCGGCAAGCGCACCAAGAAAAAGGACCTCGCTCTGCTCGCCATGGACTACGGCTATGTCTACGTCGCGCAGGTCTCCATGGGCGCGGATATGAATCAGGTCGTCAAAGCCTTCGCGGAAGCGGAAGCCTATCACGGCCCCTCCATCATCATCGCCTACGCGCCCTGCATCAACCACGGCATCAACATGACCAAGTCCCAGCTCGAGATGAAAAAAGCGGTGGACACCGGCTACTGGCAGCTCTTCCGCTACAACCCCGCGCTCGCGGACACCGAGGCGAATCCCTTCACCTTGGACAGCAAAGAGCCCACCGAGGATTATCAGTCCTTCCTGATGGGCGAGGTGCGTTACGCCTCCCTCGTCAAGCAGAACCCCGACGCGGCAAAAGTCCTCTTCGCCAAGAACGAACAGGATGCCGCCGCGAAGCGCGCCTTCTACGCACGCAAAGCGGAGTCCAATTGGAAACCGGGCAAGAACTGATGCTGAGTTACGCAAACGCCGCCCAAACGGGCGGCGTTTTCTTTTGCCCCGTAAACGGGGGGCTTTACCTACTCACTCCTCTTTGGCGTGGGTGAGGGCGTATCCGTTGCGAGCCACGGACACTACGCCCATGACGACGGTGGAGGTCGCGACGATGACGGCAAGTCCCACCACATATTCCCACATGGAGTAGCCGTGCGCGAAAACCGCGATTATGGTGGTCTGCAACATGAGCATGGACATGAAAGCGGTGACGAGACCTATATTTCTGAGTTCTCGGGTGACGGGGTCTTTATAGCCTGCCGCTCTCACGCTCTGCACCGCCGCCGAAGAGCATTTTACAAAGGAGAACACGGTGTTGACGACCACGTCGGCGACGCCCATACCCTCGGGATAGAGCCCTATCGACATCTGCACGGAGGGCGCGGCGATGACGCCGCCCGCCACTATGAGCAAAACACCGTTGACGAGGGCGATGATGTGTCTGTCTTTCTGAGGAGCGGAGGACGTGCCCGCCCTCTTTGCCGTGAGCCTTTCGGCGAGCACCACTCCCGCGCGCATGATGACGAGCCACGCGTAGAATCCCGCGAGCGCGGCATACCACGGCGAGATGTATGCAACCGCCATCCAGATGAGATAGCTGACATAGACAATGTTGCCCGCAAGCACTATGAACGCCGAGAGCAAGGTGCGCCAACCATAGTCCGAAAAGGCGCGCTCGAAAATGCTGTAACGCCTGAGAGAGGCAAAAAATTTTGCGGAAAGCATCGCGTCTTTTGCGATGGTCGCGATGTCCTTTCGGCGGACGATGAGGATGACAGCCGCCGCGAGGGTGAGAGCCGCGCCCACCGCATATACGGGATACGCCGCCTCCGTCCCCCTCAACCATGTGGTGACGAGCACAAGGGACGCGAAATCCGTCATCAGAGCCGCGACGGACAATATGACGAATGCGATGAACCCTGCTTTGGACGGCGTACGAACGTCGGACATATCTCCCTCCGACTATATCTTAACTTAAAATACGCCTCGGGTCAACGCCGCACGGAGGGCGCGAAGTCGGCAAGATAACCCCCGAGATCTTTTTCGTAACGGTCGCACACGGCGCGCATATGCGCGGGATCGCTCCCGCTGTACGGGTCCGCGACCCCCGCCACGAAGAACCCTGCCGAATGAGCGGAACGCGCACCCGTCTCGCCGTCCTCGAACACCGCGCACTCGCAGGGAGACAGCCCGAGCCTCTCCGCCGCCGAAAGATATACTGCGGGAGAACTCTTGTCCTTCCCCACGTCTCCCACTGTCACGAATGTCTCGAAAAGCCCCCATACGCCGTGTCTTTCAAGACACGCTTGCGCAAGCTCGAGATCGAGCGCTGTTGCAATACCAAGGTGTTTATCTGCATTTTTCAGCGCATAAAGCAGCTCTTTTGCGTGTGGCGTGAGTTCTATCTCTTCCGC
This sequence comes from uncultured Clostridia bacterium, assembly GCA_944363035.1. Lineage (GTDB taxonomy): Bacteria > Bacillota > Clostridia > Christensenellales > CAG-917 > Limadaptatus. The sequence continues at coordinate 20,347 of CALVTS010000004.1, read as the reverse complement.
ATAGGCGTCTCCCGCCAGTTCCCGCCACACTCTTTCCACGCTTGCGGCGCCGCCCTCTATGCCGAATCTTTCGGCGGTGTAAGCCGTGCCCGAAGCGATGTTGAGGTGATTGACGTGCTCAACGTAATCGGCGGGCATCTCCACGCCGAAACGCGCGAGCGCCTTGCCGTATGCCTCATGCCAGAAGCGGGTGGAGGCGAGCAAGGTGCCGTCAAGGTCGAACAAGTATCCTTTGAGGCGGGCGATATCCATCAGTACCATATCTCCGGTGCGAGTTTTCTGCGATATTTGCGGGCGAGCACATCCGCGCCCTTTATCACTATGCTCTCCGCGCTCCTCTCTCCCGAGGAGGACAGCGCGGTCACGGTGATGTCCGTCCTTCCCGCCCTCCTGCCGAAGATGAGGAGAGTCTCTTCCTCCCCATCCTCGCGGTCGCCGAGGTAGAAATCCGAAAAATAGGTCTGCACCTCGCCGTCGGGATAGCCAAGCTCATAGGAATGCGCGTTTTTCGCTCTCGGGAATGTGATGAGCGTCCCCTCGGGGGTATTCCGCGCTCTGCCGCCGCCCCTCCCGAACACGGGAGGAGAGGAAGAGGGCGCGCTCCCGCGCGCGGGCAATATGACCCGCCTTTCGGGGAGCTCTTCCTTTCCCGTGAGCATATTATACCTCATCACCGTCGCGGTGTCACCCTCAAGATCCATGACGTAGCCCATGGGCGCGGAGTGGGCAAGCGGAGGCACGCTTCCGTTCGCCTTTCCCTTTTCCATCTCGACGTAGGAGAGGGACTGGGTGTTGAAAGCCGCAAATCTCCCCCTCCAAAAACTTCTCTCATCCAGGAGGGAGTAATGGGTATGCCCCGAAAAATTGACCACGCGGGGATAGGCGTCGAAGAGCCCGGCAAGGCTGTCGTCCCCCCAGCGGTCGCTGCCGTACACCGTGCCGCGAGGAGCGTTGTGCGTGACGACGAAGACGGGGCGGGAAGAGCCGTCGGACGTTGCGGCGGTCAGCTCTCTTTCCAGCCAACCGCGCACCCTCGAATAGCCTCGGTGCATACCGCATCCGTCGGGCGACGCGCCGATGAAATGCCAGCCGTTGACGACGTAATGCGTCCACGGGCTTTGCCCCAGCTCCCTCTCGAAAAGGTGGCGCGGGCAGGGATGGAAATAGTAGTCGTGATTCCCCATTATCGACAAAACAACGGGTTTATCCTCACCGAATGCGGCATCAAAACACCGTTTGTACGTTTCATACCCTCTCTTCGAGGCGCGGTTGCAGATGTCGCCGGCGTACACCACGAAGTTGCATCCGAGCGCTTTCATGGTGCGGCAGGCGGCAAGCAGATTGCGCTCGAAAGTGGTGGGAGTCTTATGGGGATAAGGTGTCAACTGCGAGTCGGAAACCACTCCGACCCGCAGTTGACGAGGGACAACGATCTTTCGAATATCGGAAACAAGCTTCATAAAATTTCGTTCATCTTTCTCGGACGGGCGCGCTCTCCTCTCCCGCGCTCTCCTCGGCGGGGAGCCCCTTTGCGGTCTCTGTTTCGAACACCGTCTCGGTGAGGGAGGGACACGCCTCCTCCTCTATCACGACTTCGCCTGCGGTCGCCGCCGCTTTTGCGGCGCGGCGCTCCTCGAGCTCGGCAAGTATCTTCTCCCTGCGCTTGCCCGTGAAATCGTAAAAGAGCATGGGGATGAGGGAGAGGGCGAATCCTATCGCGGGCACCAGCGTAGCCAGCGCGAACATCCCGTTGCGGGTGGATACGCTCTGTTCCAAAAACTCTCCCGACACCTCGGGCTGTACGTAGCCGACCACCATGAGCCCGACGATGACTCCGAGCACGCCCACGGCGTTGTTGAACTTGGTGACGAAGGAATTGAGGCTGAAACAGATGCCTTCCATCCTCTCCCCCGTCTTCCATTCGAGATAATCCAGACTGTCGCCGACCATGGGGTACGGGAGGGTGTTGTACGCGCCGAGCCCGAGCCCGCCTATGGTCATGAACGGGAGCGCGGCGAAGATATTGACCGTGCCCACGCCGAAGCCGCATCCCAAAAACACCGCGCCTATCCCGCCGTAAAGCAGGGCGGCGTTTTTGTAGCCGAGCTTTTTGTATGCGGGCGGGGTGAGCAGTATGCCCGCGAACATCCCGACGCCCACGACGACGTAGAGCAGCAGGAGCACGGTGCCCGCTTCCAGCCCGGGGATGATGACGACGTAGGTGGAGATGTACACCGCCACGGACATTATCATGTATCTCGGGGAGGCGAGCATGGACATGAGGAGGGCGAGCGCCATGGGCTTGTTTTTCGCCACGGCTCTGACCATATCCTTGACCTTTATCTGCTCGGTGACGGTGGAAAACCTCTCCTTGCTGTGGAAATAGAGGTACAGATAGGCGGCGAACGCCACTATGCCGACTATGACCGCGAGCACGAAGTATACCCACTTGGAGGGGACGAAGAAGTCCAGCACCATGTATATCACGGTGGGCATGAGCCCGCCGACGGACCCCACCGTGACGTAAAAGGACAAAAGAGATGCGCGCTCATCCTTGTCGGGGGTGGCGACGCTCATCATGCCCATCGCGGGCACGTCAACAAGCGTATATGCCAGCCCGAACCCGACGTACATTATCATCGCCCACGCCATTTTCGCGGGCTGTTCTCCCGCAAGCGGGAAGTACATCAGTATGGCGACTATGCCTATGAAAAACGCGCCTACTTTGACGTAGGGACGCATCTTCCCCGCCTTTGTGCGCGTCTTGTCCACAATGATGCCCATGAGCGGATCCGTGATCATGTCGCTGATCCTGCCCACGAGGATGAGGGCGATGATGAACGCCCAGGATTCCACGATGAGGATGTCCGTGACATAGCTCAGAAAATAGGAGGACACTATGCCGGACACCATATAACTGCCGACCGCGGCAAAGCCGTAGCCGAACTTTTCCTTGCCTCTTACAACGTAATTCGTATTTTTCATCACATTGCGCGAAGCCTTATTCGGCGGCGCTCCTCCCCTCTCTGAACATACGCACGAGGGAGACTATCCCGCAAACCGCAAGCGCTGCTCCCGCCGTGACCGCAAGAGCGATGACGACGTCTATGAAACCGAGGTCCTTCTGTCTTTCGGCAAGCAGGGCGAATCCGAACCCGAAGGACGCCGCTCCCGCGGCTGTCACGAAGGAGGAAAATGCGGCGCGCAACATCGACGCGAGGGACGCTTTCTTCACACGAGCGCGGGCATTCTTTTCGGCGCGCTCACGAGCGGGACATATATCGGACATCATGGTCAATTCTTTTGTGCTCATCGTTGCCTCCCGAAGTTTCTTTCTGCCTCGATGATAAAAAACGGATGTCACGATCGTTGGGAAAGAGTGTAAAAAAATTGTCAAATGCTCCTCGTCCGACACCTGTCACGCTATCCGTATCCGCGTGCGGACGCCATGCGCGCCGCGTCCACATCTTGGGGTGCGGGAAAGGGCGCGCGCCTATATTTTTATATAATTTAAGCATAAATTCTTTTGCTTGACACCCTTTGAGAAGTGTTACATACTTTTAGTGTGTGGGCTTATACGACCCGCGGGCTTAAGGAGTGATATCATGAAAAAACGTGTTTTGGCGCTTGTGCTCATCCTCATTATGGCATTGCCCTTTGTACTTGCAGGCTGTGACGACGATCCCGCAAAAGGAGTCTCTGCCGAGACGACGGCTCCGCTTCCCTCCGCGCCTGTCTCCGACGACGCGGTCGGCGCCGCGGACGACACGGTCGATACCGACGAAACGACGGAGCCTTCCCTCCCCGAAAACGATCCCGTGAAAGAAGATCCCTATCCCGTGATCGTCGATCTTTCCGCCATGCCCGCAGGCACTCCCGAACAGTACTCCTACCTTTACGACCAAGTGGTGCTCGGCGACGAAGCCATCACGGGCAGGAGCTACCTCGCCCATCCCGACAGCGTCCTGCTGGACAACGGGGACATCATCACCGCGTTCTCTCTCGGTCACGGCACGGGCGGCACGTTCATGCGCATAAGCCATGACAGGGGCTTGACCTGGGAGACGCTGGATCTGCCCGAGTGCTACGCAGGCACCGAGGAGACCCCCACCATCTATAAACTCAACTTCACCGACGGCACCCAAAAGCTCGTCCTCATCGCGGGACGTCCCAGCTGGCCCGCAGAAGGCAACCTGGGCGAAGGCTGGGACGCGGCTGTGTCCGTATCCCTCGATCCCGACGGCGGATGCGACGGGCTGGTGTGGTCGGAGCTTGAAAACTTCTACGGTCCCAACGCCGTGCGCGAAGAGTACTACCGCCTCGGCGGCGCGAAAAAATTCGACGCCGTCGTCGCGATGAGCAGTCTCACCCAAATGAAGGACGAAAACGGCAACTTCATCGACAAATGGATGGGGCTCTACCACGACGACAGGAACTTCACCGTCTACAAGACCTATCTCACCTTCAACGAAGAGGGACAGATGGAGTGGTCCGAGCCCGTGCGTATGCTGGGACAGAACGGCGAGTGGAGAGAATATGAGGAGAATTACATCCCCATCCTCGACATAGGCGGCTACGCATTCTGCGAGACGGAAGTCCTCCGCTCCCCCGACGGGAACGAACTTGCCGCGATCTTCCGCGTCAACTCCAAGAATTCCTTCTCCTACGTCACCTTCTCGACTGACGAGGGCGAGACTTGGAGCGAGCCGCAGACCCTCTCTGCCGAGCTCACGGGAGAAAGACATAAGGCGGAATACGACCCCGTCACGGGCAAGCTGGTCATCACCATGCGCAACATCTTTTATAGAAGGAACATCACCGAGCCCTACAACTGGAAATCCCGCGGCTGGGTGACCTGGATCGGCGACTACGAGGACCTCAAACTGGGTGCGGACGGACACGGCGATATGCTCGTCAAGATGGCGCACACCTACAACGCCGGAGACACCGAGATACAGGAATTCGCCAACGCGGACACCGGATATGCGGGGCTGGTCGTTTATGACGACGGCACCTTTGTCACCGCCGCATACGGAACCTTCTCCCCTGCGGACGATCCGGAACGCGGCGGCGACACCTATATCATGTCCAAGCGCTTCACCGTGACCGACCTCTTCGACCTCGCGGGCATTCCTCTGGACTGACGACGGATCCGACTCAACACATCCGAAAGGCGGCGCAAACGCCGCCTTTTCTTTTTGCCCTCCCCTTCCTCCTCCCATCTTCATCTACCTCCCGAACCTTCCGTATCCTCGCTCGTTCTCCCTTTTTGTAAGCCTGATTTAAGCCTCCGTTAACGGCAAAGACTATTTTTCGCCTTTTCAGCGGTCGCGCACGCGTTCTTGACCCGCCTCTCTCCGCGCTAAAACGACACCCGCCTTTTGTTGTCTATTGACACACTTTTCGGTGAGGTGTATGCTTAATTTGAGCGTTTTTTGACGTCAAAGGGAGAATTTATGAGCAACGATTACGTACTTTCCGTCGATTTCGGCACGCAGAGCGTCCGCGCGATAATATACAACGACCGCGGCATGGAGATTTGCAAGGCGAAAGTGCCTTTCACCCCGTATTTTTCGCTGAACAGCGGCTGGGCGGAACAGTATCCCGAGACCTACTGGGACAATATGGTGAAAGCGGTGCACCGCCTCAAAGAGGAATATCCTCTCGGGTTCGACCGCATCGTCGCCGTCGGCGTGACCACCATCCGCGACACCATCACATTCGTGGACAAGAACGGCAAGGTGCTCCGCCCCTTCATGGTGTGGCTGGACGAGCGCGAGTGCTCCCGTGTGGAGGAGGCGATCCCCTTCTCGCAGAAGCTCATCCTCAAAGCCGCGAAGATGTGGGAGCCTTACTGCGGCATCCGCAAGGTCACCAAGATGAACTGGGTGCACGAAAACGAACCCGAAGTGTGGGAAAACACCCACAAAATAATCCAGCTCTCAGGCTACATCAACTTCCGCCTGACGGGCAACCTCTGCGACAGCGTGGCGTCCCAGATAGGACACCTCCCCTTTGACTACAAGCATCAGAAGTGGCAGACAAAAAAGGTCATCAACACCTATCTCACGGACGCGGGCGCGGACAAGATGATAGACATCGTGGATTCCACCTCCGTCCTCGGACACATCACCGCGAAAGCGGCGGCTGAGACGGGGCTCAAAGAGGGTCTGCCCGTCATCGCGTGCGGCTCGGACAAGGGCTGCGAGACCTTCGGCTCGGGGGTGCTCGGACCCGACAAGGCGTCCATCAGCATGGGCACCACCGCCACGATACAGTTCACCACCCGCAAGTACGTCGAACCCGAGGCTTTCATGCCTCCCTATCCCGCCGTCATAAAGGGGCTGTACAACCCCGAGGTGGAGATATTCCGCGGGTGCTGGATGGTGACCTGGTTCAAGGAACAGTTCGGCGAAAAGGAGTGCGTGCGCGCCGCCGAGCTCGGGTGCTCCCCCGAGGAGCTTCTGGACGAACTGCTTGACGTCACCCCCGTGGGCAACGAAGGGCTCGTGCTCCAACCCTACTGGTCTCCCAAGATCAAGATCCCGTGGGCGAAGGGCACCATGATAGGTTTTTCGGACGTGCACACGCGCGCGCATTTCTACCGCGCCATAATAGAGGGCATAGGCTACGGGCTCTACGAGGGTCTCATGAGTATGCAGGAGCGCGCGGGATACAACATCAAGAGCGTGATGATCTCGGGCGGCGGCTCCACCTCAGACCGCGTGTGCCGCATCCTCGCCGACATCCTCGGGCTCCCCGTCTGCAAGACGCAGACATACGAGAACAGCGCGTTGGGTTGCGCCATGCTCACGTATATGGGGCTGGGCACTTTCAAGACCCCTCAACAGGCGATATCCCGCATGGTGCACGAGGACAAGTGCTATATGCCCGACATGAAGAATCACGAAAAATATATGCAGATCTACCACACGGTGTACGAGCGCATCTACCGCAAAAACAGGAAGACCTTCATCAACATCCGCGCCTACAACCGCAAGTACCCCGTGCCGAAAAGCTGACATATCACCGCGTTTACAACACAAAAACGCACGGTGAACGTGCGTTTTTGCATATTATCCTTATTCTTCTCTTTCCTGACGCAGGGCTCTTAGGCAGGGCGCGGGCGTATTACGTCGTGCGGGGGGTCACTCTGCCGAAAGGAGCGCGTCACATCAGCATCTCCCCTTGCTCGGTGTCGTCGATGACATAGAGGATGTTGGTCTCCTCCCCCGTCAGGGCGTCGATATACACGAAATAGGTCCCCTCCCTCTCGCACTCGAATTCGTAGGTGAGCACCTCTTTGGTCTCGTCCATCGGGATGAGCGCGAGCCTGCCTTCGCTCACCGCGGGCAGGGAGAGTTTTGCCTCCGCTTCTGCCACGGTCAGTTTCGCCTCGGGCAGGGTGCGGTCGGTGTGATTGTAAAGGTAGTGCGTCGCGTCCAAGCCCGTCACTTCCCCGCTCCCCTCGTCCACCTTGACCTTGATGAGATCGGGATATAGCACCGCGCCGTCCTGCACGGGAGTGAGATTGACATAGGTCGTCCCCTGCGCCGACGCGCACCACACCACCGCGAGGTCTCCGTAGCCCGCTCTTTTTGCGAAAGCCCTCGCGACCGCGCACGCCTGCGGATCTCCCTCCGCCGCCGCGCGCCTTTCGGGCAGGATGTTGTACGCAATGAGCATCCCGCCCTCCTCGGTGAGCTGGGCAAACCCGCGTCCCGCCTCCGTCGTCACGGAATAATTGAGGGTCACCGCGTCGGACTCCGTGCGGTCGAGATACTCTATCGCCGAAGCGTCCGCGATATACTCCCTCAAAAGCTCCGCGCCCTCCTCGGGAGTTATCCTTTCCATACCCTTCACCGCCTTGCACTCACGGTGTTCCAACGCGTCCGAAAAGGGCCCGTCGTATATCATCTCGGGATAGTCCACCTCGGGGTCGGCGAATGCGTCGAACGCGCCCGTGAGCTCTGAAAGCATCCCGTCCTCCCCCAAAAAGAGCCTGCCCTCCGAGATGCCCTCCCGCGTTTCGCCCAGCGCGCGGCGGAGCACCCCCGTCATCGCGCGGAGCTTCGCGAGCTTTTCCGTCTCCTCGCGGGAGAGAGGCTCGCCGTCGTCCAGCCTTTCGGCGAGATAGTGCGCGTAATCCCCCGTCTGGTTGACGAACTTGCTCGCCTGCATGACGCCCTCCTCTCCTCCCTCGAACGCCGAGAGGCTCACCCCGGCAAGCCCCGCCGCGTTCCAGACGTCGTAGAGGATGTCCTGCTGGGCAGAGGCGGTGTAAGCCGCGTTGAGTTTGCCTAGCGCGACGTCCAGCGCGTTCGCGCTGTCGCTGAGGTCGTAATAGTGGCGGGTGTACACTCCCTCCATATCCCGCATATATTCCGAGCGGAGAGAGTTCATATCCTCGCTGTACGCCAGCGCGACCGAGAGCCCCGCTATCGCTCCCACCGCAAGCGCCGCCGTCACCGAGAACACCGCGGTCTTTGCGGCGCGCTTCTTCTTCGCGCGTTTCGCCCCTCTCTTTCCCGCGCCGTTGTCCTCCTCGGCGAGCTCGGCGGCATAGGCTTCGAGAGCCTGCTTCTTTTCCTCTAAATTTTTAGGTCTCATTGCGTCCTCCTAGCAGAAATTGTGTTGTCCGATGACAAGTTTGACGGGTCTTGACAGCATCCACGCCGAAGTCGCCGTGCGCGGATTGTAATAAAACAGACAGCCGTAGGTCGGATCCCAGCCGTTCAGCGCGTCCTGCGCCGCCCTCCTCGCGGTGTCGTCGGGAGAGAGGTTTATCTGCCCGTCCGCCACGCAGTCGAATGCGCCCGCCTGATACACCACCCCCGCGATGGTGCCCGGGAAACTCGGGCTCGCCACGCGGTTGAGCACCACGGCGGCGACCGCTACCTGACCGATATATTCCTCCCCTCTCGCCTCGCCGTACACCACGCGCGCGAGCAGTTCGAGATCGGAGGAGGACACGCTTTCGCCGCCGCCCGAGGAACTCCCCGAAAGAGTCATGCCGAGAGCCGCCGCAGTCGCGCGTCCCACCACGCCGTCCGGCGTGAGCCCGTTGGTGCGCTGGAAATACTTGATCGCGCTCTCGGTGCCCTGACCGAACACGCCGTCCACCGAGCCCTCGTAATATCCCCAGTTTTTGAGTTTGCGTTGCATCTCGCTCACCCTGTCTCCCGAGCTACCCCTGCGCAGGACTCCGGAAGACGACTCGTTCCCTCCCGAGGAACTCCCGGAAAGGGTCATGCCGAGAGCCGCCGCAGTCGCGCGTCCCACCACGCCGTCGGGTGTGAGTCCGTTGGTGCGCTGGAAATACTCCACCGCCTTTCTCGTGCCCGAACCGAATATGCCGTCCACCGAGCCGTCGTAATATCCCCAGTTTTTGAGCTTGCGTTGCATCTCGCTCACCTTGTCCCCAGTGCTACCCTGCCCGAGATTTGCCGCGCTTGCGGTATCCTCAGCCGCCGCAAACAGGCAGACGGCGCACATCAGGAGGGCAAGCGCGAGCGCGATCCCGCAAAACAGAAGTTTCCCTTTTTTTGCGCTTTGCATAGTCACCTCCGCGCCTAGTTTCGGCGGCGGTGAGATTTTTATGTATACCGTAACGCCTCAAAGGCAATACTCCCCGCGAGGTCATCATGAAAAAGAAATACCTGCTCGCATTTTTCCTTGTTGCGATTGCCGTCACGGCGGTCGCCGCCCTCACCGCCTGCGGAGCGAAAGAGAACTTCGTGCTCCCGAAAAACTCCGCCTCCCTTTCCGAAGAAGTAGTGAGGATACATATCAGGGCCAACAGCAACGGCGAAGAGGACCAACGGGTCAAACTCGCCGTGCGCGACAGCGTGACCGCGTATCTTTCCGAAAAACTGGAGGACTGCGCCTGCCGCTCGGACGCGTTGGAGACTCTGGAAAACGAAAAGGAAAATTTGCGCGATATCGCAAAAACAACGCTTTATGAAAACGGTTTTGACTATGACGTGCGTGTTTCGTTGAAAAAGGAGGCTTTCCCCGAGAGAGTCTACGACGGCTACGTCTTCCCCGAGGGGGTGTATGACGCGCTGATCATAAGCCTGGGCGAAGGCAAGGGGGACAACTGGTGGTGCGTGGCGTTTCCCCCTCTTTGTTTCCTCCCCGCCTCAAACGGCGAGGAGATAGTGTACGTCTCATGGGTGAAAGAATTGCTGGATTCCCTCTTCGGGTGAAAAAGGCGTGCGAATGCCGAAGCGGAATAATACAAATCCGATCCGACGCAAGAGAATCCTGCCCGAACCGTGTCATTCGCCTTTCCTATACGGTAAGGCTCGCTCCGCAACGCGTGTCGGAGAACCCCCTATTCGCCGCGCTCCGTTCCCCGAGAGAGCAGGACGATGAGCACGGCGATGTCTGCGGGCGAGACCCCCGATATCCTGCTCGCCTGCCCGAGGTTGAGGGGACGTATCCTGTCCAGCTTTTGCCTGGCTTCCAGCCTCAGCGCGGAGATCGAGAAATAGTCGATGTCGGGAGGCAGGAGCTTCTCTTCGAGGCGGCGCTGTTCTTTGACCGCCTGTTCCTGTTTTTTGAGATAGCCCTCGTATTTGAGCTCCACGACTGCGGCGGACAACGCCTCGCGAGAACACTCGAAGGGCAGAAATCCCGCGACGTCCTCCGCCGTGACGGCGGGCCGTCTTGCGAGCTCTCCGAAGGTGAGAGGTTTCTGCGGCACGGGTTCTCCTCTCTTTTTGAGCACGGCTTCCGCCTCGGCGCGCGGCAGCACGCGGGAAGAAAAAGTCATGACGCGCTCTATCATCTCCCGTTTTTCCTCTGTGCGGCGCATCCTCTCCTCCGTGGCGAGACCCGCCGCATAGCCCTTTGCGGTGAGGCGCATATCCGCATTGTCCTGACGGAGTTTTATGCGGTGTTCCGCCCTCGCGGTCATCATGCGGTAGGGTTCGTTCGTACCCTTGGTGACGAGGTCGTCGATGAGGACGCCGATGTACGCCTCGTCGCGGGCAAGCACCATTTTTTCCCGTCCTTCCAGCCGCAAAGAGGCGTTGAGCCCCGCCATGAGCCCCTGCGCCGCCGCCTCCTCGTAGCCGCTGCTCCCGTTGAGCTGGCCCGCAAGGTACAGCCCGGGGAGGAGTTTGCTTTCCAGCGTGGGGTAAAGGGAGGTGGGGTCAACGCAGTCGTACTCTATCGCGTAGGCGTATTTCGCGAATCTGCACCGCGTGAGCCCGGGGATGGTGCGGTACATCGCCTCCTGCACGTCATGCGGCAGAGAACTGCTCATGCCCTGGATGTACATCTCGTCGCTCCCGAGCCCTTCGGGTTCGACGAATATCTGATGCCTCTCCTTGTCCCTGAACCGCATGATCTTGTCCTCTATGGAGGGGCAGTAGCGGGGACCTATGCCGCTTATGCTCCCGTTGTAGAGAGGGGAACGGGAGATGTTCTCCATGATGATCGCGTGCGTGCGCTCGTTGGTGTAAGTGAGCCAGCAGGGCTCTTCCGGAAAGCTCCCGACCTCGGACATAAAGGAGAACCTGTCCGTATTTTCGCCGAGCTGTATCTCCATCTCGTCAAAGTCTATGGAGTCACGGTATATGCGCGCGGGCGTGCCCGTCTTGAACCTCCTCACGGGGAGCCCGAGCCTCAGAAGGCTGTCCGTGAGCCCGATCGCGGGGGGGTGCCCGGAGGGACCGGAGCTTTTGGAATACTCCCCTATTATCACCTTGCCGTTGAGATACACCCCGGTGGCAAGGATGACGCTGTCCGAGAATATCTCCTCCCCGTCGGCAAGTTTCACTCCGCACACCGCGCCCCCCGAAAGGAGCACCTCCACGCCCTCGCCCACTCGCACCGTGAGCCGAGGAGTGCGTCTCAGAGCGTCGGCTATCACCCTCTGATAGACCGCCTTGTCCTCCTGCCCGCGCAGGGAGAAAACTGCGGGGCCTTTTGCGGAATTGAGCATCTTTATCTGCACCAGCGCCTTGTCGGCGGCAAGCGCCATCTCTCCGCCCAACGCGTCTATCTCCCGCACGAGGTGTCCCTTTGCGGTGCCCCCGATCGCGGGATTGCACGCCATCATAGAGACGGTGCCGAGCCCGAGGCACAACATGAGAGTGTCGTGTCCTTTCCTCGCGCAGGCGAGCGCGGCTTCCACGCCGGCGTGCCCGCCGCCCACCACTATGATCTCGTACTTTTCACGTTGCATCGTCCGTTTTTCTTCCTTTTGATCCTAGCCCGCGTCTCGGCTCGGGCGGGGTGCGATCTCGCCGTACGGAAAGATCATTTGCCCACGCAGAACTTCGCAAATATGGCGTCCACCACGTCCTCGGTGGCGGTCTTCCCCGTTATCTCCCCAAGGGCGTCATACGCTTCCCTGAGGTCCACGAGAGTGAGGTCTACCGTTCCGCCAAGTGACGATATCGCGCTTTCAAGCGCGCGTTTCGCACGATAAAGTGCGCCTTTGTGCCTTTCGGATGTGATGATCTCTCCGTCTGCGGTCTTGCCCTCTGCATAGAGCGCGGCGATCGCGTGGCGCAATTCTTCCACCCCTCTGCCGTCCAAGGCGCTCACGGCGAAGCACCCGTACATCCGCGGACATTTGAAGGAGGTGACGTCGCACTTGTTGCGCACCGTGAAGACCCGCGCCTCCCCGAAGGAGGGTATCTCCTCCTCGCAGGGCGCGGTGGTGTCCACCACATACAACACCACGTCGGCGCCTTCTGCGGCGCGGAGCGCACGCCGCACTCCCTCGCTCTCTATCCTGTCCTCGCTCTCTCTTATGCCTGCGGTATCCACGAGGTTTATCCTCACGCCGTCGCACTCGAAACTGCCTTCCAGCGTATCCCTGGTGGTGCCCGCGATGTCCGTGACGATGGCGCGCTCCTCCCCGAGCAGAGCGTTCATCAAAGAGCTCTTGCCCGCATTGGGTCTGCCCGCGAGGACGGCGGTGACGCCGTATTTCGCCATCCTGCCCGTCTTTGCCGTGGCGAGCAGGGCGTCCACCCGCGAGAGCGCCCGTCCGAGCTCCTCGGCGAGCGGAGGCAGGACTTCGTCCTCCATCTCGTCGGGATAATCCAAAGAGGCTTCCAGCCCCGTGAGGATGCCGCCCAGCTCATCGGTGAGGGCGTCTATCTCTCGGCTCAGCCTGCCCTCCATAAGCCTATATGCGGCGCGGAGAGCGGCGGCGCTTTCGGCGGATATCATGTCCGCCACGCCTTCGGCGTCCGCGAGAGAGAGCCTGCCCGCGAGATACGCTCTTTTGGTGAACTCCCCTCTTTCGGCAAGGCGCGCGCCCGCGCGCAAAGCGGCGTCCAGCGCCCCCTGCATTATGCGCACTCCGCCGTGGAGATAAAACTCCACGGTGTCCTCCCCCGTATACGCCTTGGCGGCGGGGAAATAGACCGCGTAACCCTTGTCGCGGAAATCTCCTGCGTCAAACGTCCCGAAACGCATGACGAGAGCCCTCTTTGAAAGAGGCTCTCCGTCCTTGCAAATGAAAATGGTATCGGACACTTTCAGCGCGTCCTCGCCGGACACGCGCAGTATCCCGATACCACCCGCCCCTACGGGCGTCGAAATGGCTGTTATCGCACGCATATCAGCGCTTCTTCCCGCCTCCGAAACTCTTGAATTTGGGAGGACCGCTCTTGGGCGTCTCCGCCTTGACGAAGGAGTCGGTATAATAGCCGCGGTACTCCCTGCCGTCGGGGACTTCCTCTTCTTCGGTGCGGGGTCTTCTGCGTTCCCGCCTGTCCTCGTGCGCGCCGCGTCTTTCATCGCGTCTGCCGTCCCGTCTCGCGCCCTCTCTGCGCCCGTCGCGGCGTCCCTCTCTGCGCCCCGTACGGGGTCTGTCCTCGCGGAGCTCCACCCCCTTGGGGACGATGACGACGTGTCTTGCGGCGTCCTCTCCCTCGGAGTGAGTCTCGGCTGTCTCGCTGTCCATGAGCGCGCCGTGGATGATGCGGCGTTCAAAGGGATTCATGGGTTCGAGCACCACCTTTCTGCGGGTGCGGTACGCCTTTTCGGCAAGCCTGCCCGCAAGCGCGACGAGAGTCTCGCGGCGTTTGGCGCGGTAATTCTCGCAGTCCACGACTATCTTCGCCGAACCGTTCTTTTCCTGATTGACGTAGGTGCGCGCAAGGAATTGTATGGAGTCCAGCACTTCGCCGCGGTATCCTATCGCCGCGCCGCCGTCCTCGCCCGTGATGTCCACGACTATCTCGCCGTCGCGTTCGCTCGCCGCCGCGCGGGCTTTGAGCCCCATCGCGGAAAGTATGCCGTTCACGAAATCCTCGGCAAGCGTCGCCGCAGTCTCCTCGACGGTGACCCTGACTTCCGCCCTCTGGAAGAGCCCTCCCTTTTGCAGGACCTCCACTCTGACTCTGTCCCGAGTGACTTCGAGTTCCGCCAGAGCCTTTTCCACGGCGAGCTCCACATTGCTCGCCTTGACCACAACAGATCTTTCCATTTTTTCTCCTATCTTATCTTCTTGCGGGCGTGAGACCTCCCGTCTTCTTCTCCGCGCGCTTGTCCAGTATCTTGCCCACGACAGTGAACGCGAACTGGAAGACTATGGACACCAGAGAGCTGGTGAAAGTGTACAACGCGAATGCGGCGGAATAGAACAGAGAGAACACGCCTATCATTATCGGCATGAAATATTGCATCATCTTCATGGAGCCCTGCATACCGTCCGCACCCTTCTTGCCGTCGGCGGTGGGAGGAGGCGCTCCCTGAGACTTGGAAAGCAGCTTCTGAGAGACGAATGTGAGCGCGATGGACAGCGCGGGAAGCAACATCCAGCCGTTCCAGCTCGCGTCGCCCTTGCCCCAGCCCGCTCTGTCGGCGCCAATGACCTTGCCCATGACCAGCTCGTATTCGTCCTTCATGACGCCGGTGATCTTGGACATACCGAAGCCCTCCTGTCCCGTGGCGACGAGATAATCGGGCACGCCGTCCTGCCAGTTGTCGGACACGAAGATGTTGTGTATCCAGAGGAACCCGCGCCTGTCGGTGCGCTCCTCCGAGAAATATCTTTCATAGACCGCGGTCTGAGCTTTGTCCACGGCGGCGTTGTATTTTTCCGCATTCTCGCCCGTCTTGTCCATGGACTCGTAGTCCTCGCCGAGCTCCTCGGTCATCACATTGTCAAAGGTGGTATAGCTGTCCACGTAGTCCTGCGCGAACTGATAGCCCACCATCTCGCGGAATCCCGTGAACACCACGAAGAACACCACCAGCGTGATGATGGAGGGCAGGCACATCCCGAGCATGGAGTACTTCTCTTTCTTGTAAAGAGCCATCTGCTCCTGCTGATAGCGCTGTTTGTCGTCGCCGCACTTCTCGGCAAGCGCCTCGAGCTGGGGGCGCATCCTCTCCATCGCCTTGGCGTTGCGGCGGGAGACCACCTTCTGCCAGATGTCGAGGGGGGACAGCACCAGCTTCAGGATGACGGTGAACGCGACGACGGACCAGCCGAATACGGCTATGTCCTCGTCAAGTCCCAGCATGAGCTTGGCAATGAAATGGGAAGGTTGCGACACCGAGCCCCCCGACGCGTCGAAGGAGCCGCTGTCCGCATTGCACGCCGAAAGGATGAAAACGCTCAGTATCAGCAACAATGCCACTGCGTATATTCTGAACATCTTGCGGCGTCTGTAATCTACACGAGCCATTTGATCCTACCTCTGTAATTTTCGGGCACGGGGTCGAAGCCGCCTTTGCAAAACGGGTTGCACCTCAGCACCCTCAACAGTCCCATTATCCCGCCTGCCACCGCGCCGTAGCGTTCCACCGCGTCGTACGCATACATGGAACAGGTGGGAGTGTACGCACAATGCCGCCCGATAAACGGCGAAAGCGTGCGTTTATACAGCAATATCAGCGCCTGTACCGCCCTCTTCATTTGCCCTCCGAAAGCTTGTCCGCCCTCGAAAAGAGCTTTGTCGTCTCGGCGCGGACGGCTTGAAGATCGAGCTCCGCCGCGGAAGGTTGCACGACTATCACGTACAAAAAAGAGGGATCGATGACGGGCAGGATGGGGGTGAGCGCCTCGCGCAACAGCCTCTTCACGTGATTGCGCGTGACCGCCCCGCCCACCTTGCGCGAGACCGAGAGCCCTATCTTCAACCCCTCTCCCGATCTTGCGAAAAGCAACGTCAGGTGACGGGTGCGGACGCGTTCCCCCCTCTTGTAGACATAGGTGAACGCCGCCCGCTTTTTCAGGCGGAACTCGCGTTTCATTTACGCGGTGAGGTTCTTTCTGCCTCTTGCGCGGCGACGTTTGAGCACCTTTCTGCCGCTGGTGGACTTCATCCTCTCACGAAAACCGTGCACTTTGCTTCTCTGTCTCTTCTTGGGTTGATAAGTCTGTTTCATATTGCCTCCGTGGGCTGCCGCCCCTTTTTATTGCGGCCCGTCCGCCGACGCGGATCCAAAGCCATTATTTCT
Organism: uncultured Clostridia bacterium; assembly: GCA_944363035.1. Taxonomy (GTDB): domain Bacteria; phylum Bacillota; class Clostridia; order Christensenellales; family CAG-917; genus Limadaptatus. Next base: position 3,907 of record CALVTS010000004.1, on the reverse strand, counting down.
CCGATATGCGCATGACGCCCGTGTGCGAGCGAAGATACGCTGAGTCATTATATATAAAAGAGAAACTTATGTCAACTGTTTGAGCTCTGTTTGCCCTCTCACGCGGCTCCCCTCACATACTCTCGGGAGCGGAAATGCCGATGAGCCCGAGCGCGGCGGCGAGAGTACTCTTGGTCATATACGCGAGGAAGAGCCTGGCGTTGGTCGCGCCCCTGTCCTCGCCGATTATCCTGTGCCCGATATAGAATCGGTTGAACTTTTCGGCAAGTTCCACGGCGTAACGGGTCACATAGCAGGGTTCGCGGGTCTTCGCCGCGAGCCTCACCGCGTCCTCGAACCCCAAAAGGCACTTCACCACGTCCAGCCCCTCCTCGGAGGAGATCGCTCTCATATCCGCCGCCGCGAGGTCGAAGTCTCCCCCTTTCCTCAGCGCGCTGGCGCACCTCGCGTGAGTGTACTGCACGTAGGGCGCGGTCTCTCCGTCGAAATTGAGCACCTTGTCAAAGGAGAAAACTATGTCCTTGATGCGGTTGTTCCACAGCGCCGAAAAGACCACAGCGCCCACGCCCACGCTCTCCGCCACGGCGTCCTTGTCCGCCTCCTCGGGATTCTTTTCCTCGATGATCTTCCTCGCCTTTTCCACCGCCTTGTCCAGTACCTCGGAGAGCCATACCACCCTCCCGCTGCGGGTGCTCATGGAGCCGTCCTCCAACGACACCATGCCGAACGCGACGTGTTCCATATCCGCCGCTTTTTCAAAACCCATCAGTTCAAGCACCTTAAACAGTTGCTTGAAGTGCAGATTCTGCTGATACGCCACGACATAAAGGCATTTGTAGAAATCGTATGTCTTTGCACGGTAATACGCCGCCGCGATGTCGCGCGTCGCGTAAAGAGTCGCGCCGTCCGCCTTCACGAGAAGGCAGGGAGGCATATCCCACTCGTCCAGCCTGACCACCTCCGCGCCCTCGGAGAGGGTGAGCAATCCCTTCTCTTTCAGGATGTCCAGGCAGGGTTGCATCTTGTCGTTGTAGAAGCTCTCGCCCGCGTAGCTGTCGAACTTGACTCCGAGGCGGTCGTATATCTTCCCCACCGCGCGCATGGTGACCTCTTTGAAGACGTCGAAATACGCCGTGGCTTCCCTGTCGCCGTCCTCGATGCGCTTGAACCACGCCCTCGCTTCCTCGTCCATGGATGGGTCGGACTCCGCCTCTTTGTGGTAACGCACATAGAGGGAGTTCAGGAAATATTCGTCCTTCGCCCTCACCTCGTCGATGTCCGACCACTTCTTCACCGCCACGATGAGCTTGCCGAACTGCGTCCCCCAGTCCCCGAGGTGGTTTATCCCCACGGGAGTGTAGCCGAGAAATGCGAAAATGCGGTAAAGAGCCGCGCCTATCACCGTGGTGGAAAGGTGCCCGATGTGGAAGGGTTTCGCGATGTTGACGGAGCTGAAATCCAAAAGCACCGTCTTGCCCTCTCCCTCCCGCTCTCCCGCGGTCACCGTCCAGTCCCTGTCCGCCGCGGACGCGAGCCTGCCGCAGAGCGCATCGGCCGAAAAGAAGAAGTTGAGATATCCTCCCGCGACCTCGGTGCGTCCCACGATGTCGGGTGGGAGGAGGGACTCCGCCAGCTCCTTCGCGATGAGCGGAGGCGCTTTGCGCAAAGTTTTTGCGAATTTGAAACAAGGCAGAGCGAGGTCTCCGAGCCTGCTCTCCTTGGGAGTTTCCAGCGCCGCTTCGACCTCAGCCTCGGCGAGCGCGCCGCCGCTTGCCGCGGCTATGCTTTTCGCTATCTCTTTTTCAAACATATACCCTCTCAGACATTGAAGCGGAAGAGCACCACGTCGTTTTCGCGCATGACGTAATCCTTGCCCTCGCTCCTCACCTTGCCCTTTTCCTTCGCCGCCGCAAAGGAACCGCATTCCAGCAAAGTCTCGTAATCCACGATCTCGGCGCGGATGAACCCCTTTTCGAAATCGCTGTGTATCTTGCCCGCCGCCTGCGGGGCTTTGGTGCCTTTGACGATGGTCCACGCCCTCGTCTCCTTCTCGCCCGCGGTGAGGTAGCTGATGAGCCCGAGGAGCTTATATGACGCCTTGACCAGCTTGTCCAGCCCGCTCTCTTCGAGCCCGTATTCTGACATGAACATGGCGCGCTCCTCGTCGTCGAGCTCGCTGAGATCCTCCTCCAGCTTTGCGCAGAGCACTATGCACTCCGCACCCTCTGCCGCCGCCGCTTCGCGGACCTTCTCGGTGTAGGCGTTGCCCGCGATGCCGCTCTCGTCCACGTTGGCGACATATATGACCGGCTTGCTCGTGAGCAGGAACTGTTCCTCCGAAAAAGCCCTGAACTCCTCGTCCATTGGCATGGAACGCAGGGGTTTCCCGCTTTCCAGCCACGCTTTCATCCTGTCCAGCCTGTCCGCGTCCTCGGCATACTTTTTGTCCGCTTTCAGCATGGACTGCGCCTTGGCGATGCGGCGCTCCAACGTCTCAAGATCCGCGAATATCAGTTCGAGATTTATCGTCTCCATGTCGCGGAGGGGATCCACGCTGCCGTCCACGTGGATGATGTTTTCGTCGTCGAAACACCTGACTACGTGCACGACGGCGTCCACCTCGCGGATGTGCGAAAGAAACTTGTTGCCAAGTCCCTCCCCCTTCGACGCGCCCTTGACGAGCCCCGCGATGTCCACGAATTCCAGCGTGGTGGGAGTGATCTTTTTGCTGTCGTAAAGCGCGGCGAGCTTGTCCAGCCTCTCATCCGGCACCGCCACCACGCCCACGTTGGGCTCTATGGTGCAAAAGGCGTAGTTCGCCGCCGCCGCCCCCGCCTTGGTGATGGCGTTGAAGAGGGTGCTCTTGCCGACGTTGGGAAGTCCCACGACTCCTAATTTCATATTCCTCCTGCCCCGAAGGAGAAGAGACTCTCCGTCCCGGTCCTCCCGCGGGTTCTGTTTTCCGCCGATAAGTAATATAGTAGAATAATTATAAATCAACGCCGCCGATTAGTAAAGAAAACGCGGGCATTTTCCCGTCGGCGGCAAGGGAGGAGGGATGGACGTCCTCGAAGCTGTGTTTCTCGGGCTGGTGCAGGGAGCGGGAGAATTTTTGCCCGTCTCCTCCTCGGGACATCTCCTCCTTTTGGAAAAACTCGGCGTGGGGGAGGAAGATCTCTTTTTCAACATCTGCCTCCACCTCGGGACCCTGCTTTCGGTGCTCGTCGTCATGCGCCGCTCCATCCTCGCTCTCTTCCGCAAAGGCAACGGGCGCGCGTTGCTCATGCTTGCCGTCGCCTGCCTCCCCACCGTCGCGCTCGCGCTTCTCTTCAAATACCTCGCGCCCTCCCTCATCGACGGCGCCTATCTGCCCCTCGGATTCGCCGTGACATCCTTCCTCATCATCCTCTCGGAAAAATTCTCTCCCGCCGAAACACGGAGTTTATCCCTCAAAAACAGCCTGATTACTGGCGTGTTTCAGGGGATAGCCGTGCTCCCCGGCATTTCCAGGAGCGGAGCGACCATCGCCGCTCTGCGCCTCTCGGGAGTGGAGCGGAGCGAAGCCGCCGAATTTTCCTTTCTGCTCTCCCTCCCCGTGATAATAGGCTCCGCGCTCTACGAGGGGACGGAACTCGCCGTGACGGGAGAGCTCGCCTCCGTCGCCGTGCTCCCCCTGCTTGCGGGCGCGCTGGCGGCATTCCTCTCGGGGTGCGTCGCGATACGCTTCTTCCTCTCTTTGGTGCGCAAACGCTCCTCCCTCCCCTTCGCCGTCTACACCGCCGCCCTCGCCGTCCTGTCCTTTTTCGTTTTGTAAGGCACGCGCCCCCTCTTATGCCAGACAGGAATAATACGAACCAGCCTCGGAGCAATTCTTTTCGGCGCTTTTGCACAGCCGAAACTTGCCAAT